>MIBK01000094.1:0-10611 GCA_001829505.1 Spirochaetes bacterium RBG_16_67_19
GGCACCAACCCGGGCTTCCGCTTGATTACCGATACCACCCTGTTCGGCGTCCCCACCCTGATCCTGATCCTGGCCTTCCTGCTGGCGGTTTTCGCCTTCGTCCTGCAGAGGACGGTCTTCGGGCGCAACATCTATGCGACCGGGGGAAACCTGGTGGCCAGCCGATACGCGAACATCAAGGTCGATTCCGTGCGCATCAGCGCGTTCGCCCTGACCGGCCTGCTGGCCGGGCTGGCAGGGGTGCTGCTCTCGGCGAAATACAACATCGCCTCCTGGCAGATCGGCACCAACACGCCGCTGTTCGTCATTACCGCCGTGCTGCTGGGCGGAGTGAGCCTTTCGGGCGGCGAAGGCAGCCTGCTGCGGGCGTTCCAGGGGCTCCTGCTGGTGGGGGTGATCGACAGCATGGTCGTAAACCTGAAAATCTATTCCTCGGCCCGGCTCATGATGCTGGGAGCGCTATTGATCATCATGTTGTCCGTCGATGGGATTCGGATCAAGAAGGAAAGATATTCATAAGCTAGAAGGAGGAAAGGGCATGGGCGTATTCACTACGGTTCACTATGGAAGACCAAGCTACACCTTCAAGAACGAAAACGTGGAAGTCTTCGTCAGCATCCACGGCGGGCACTTTACCGCGGCTTACAACTCCAAGAAGGGGCCGCTCAACCCGTACTTTGTGGGACCGTGGTGGGAGGAGAAGCCGTATCTGGACGTCGACCCGATCCTGCAGGGGATGCGGGGCGACTACTTCTGCTTCCCCTTCGGGGCGAGCCCCAACCCGGTGGGCGGAGTCACCTATCAAGTCCACGGGCGCACGGCCAACGAGTGCTGGGACTTCGTGCGCCTCGACAGCGAGGGAGGGGACAGGCGCCTGGTGCTTTCCCTGGATCTTGCGCCGGATAGAGGGACGGTGCAAAAGGAGATCGCCATCCGCGGCGGCGAGCCGGTCGTCTACACCAAGCACATCGTGCGGGGCTTCGGCGGAGGCATGCCTTTCGGTCACCACCCCAACCTCCAATGCACCGACAAGCAGGGGGTGGCCATCATCGACCTGACCCCCCCGCTGGCCGGGTTCACCGCACCATTCACGCTCGGCAAACCGGAAGCGAAAGGTTACTTCCTGCTGAAACCCGGGCAGCAGTTCAAGGACCGGGCCAAGGTCCCGACGGTGTACGGCGACACGGTGGACCTGAACTACTACCCGATGCCCAAAGGCTACGAGGACGCGGTGCTGCTGATCAGCGATCCCGGCAAGGAGTACGTCTTCAGCTCGTTGGCGGAGCGGGAGAAGGGCTTCCTGTATTTCCATCTGAAGGACCCCAAAATCATCGCCGCCACGCTCCTCTGGATGCCGCATGGAGGCAACTACAATCCGCCGTTCAACGGCCGGGTGGCCGGCGTCCTGGGCCTGGAAGAGGTGACGGGAAACTTCTTCTATGGGCGCAAGGAAAGCATCGAGGGCAATCCCATTTCCGCTCTGGGGTATCCCACCGTGCTGAACTTCGACGAGAAGAAGCCGACCGAGGTCAAGTTCATCTCCGGCGTCGTGCCGATCGAGAAGAGCTTCCAGGGAGTCAGGGACATCGTCCGAAAGGGCGACAGGGAGATTTCGATCATCGGCCGGGGTGGTGAACGGTTCGATGTTCCCTGCCGGGTCGACTTCCTGCATTAGCAGACGGAAGGCGGGCAGACATCGGATTACCCAAAATTCCTCTTTTCCTACCGGAAATTCGCCTTGACCGGGCGGAGGCCTTCTTCTATAATCTGACATCTAATATATCAGCTAAAATATCTTAGCTGGTGAAAATCTCCACAGGAGGATGCAATGAAGAAGCTTCTGATGGTAGGACTGGCGGTTTTGATCGTCCTGTCCTTCGCCGCCTGCGCCAAGAAAGAGGGCGGAGCGGCTTCCCAGGCCGGCGGCCGCTACGCCGACCAGCTGTACGTCGAGGTCAGCGCCCTGAACAGCCTCGAGTATTTCTACGACCACAAGGAAGGCATGCGCCTGGTGGGCGAGGACCTGGGGGTGAAGACCGAGTACACCGGCCCGGCGGACTACGACATGAACGCGGTCGCCGCGGCGATCGACCAGGCCGTGGCCAAGAAGGCCGCCGGCATCGTGGTCGTCGGCTGGGAGGAGTCCCTGAACGGGGCCATCAACAAGGCCATCGAGGCCGGCGTGCCGGTCATCACCGTGGACGCGGACCTGCCCACCTCCAACCGCCCCGCCTTCGTCGGCACTTCCAACTACAACGCCGGCCTGGAGCTGGGCAAGTGGATGATCAAGAAGCTCAACAACAAGGGCACCGTGGCCATGCTGGGCATGCCCACCCTGTCCAACATCCGCGACCGCATGGACGGGGTGAAGGCCGCCTTTGCCGCGAGCGGCGTGAAGATCGTGCAGATCGGCGACTCCAAGACCGACGCGGTGGGCTCGGCCGCCACCGCCGCCGCCATTCTGCAGAAGTTCCCGAACCTGGACGCCATGATGGGCATCGACTCGCACTCCGGCCTGGGCATCGGCAACGCCATCAAGGAAGCCGGCAAGGTCGGCAAGGTCCTGGCCACCGGCTTCGACCGCGACAACAGCCTGCTGGAGCTGATCGACGAGGGAGTGGTCACCGCCACCGTGGTGCAGCGCACCGCCCTCATGCCCTACTACGCCACCCTGATCCTGTGGCAGCTGCACAACTCCAAGGTCGCCCTGACCGAGGACGACAAGACCGCCAAGGTCCTGAACATCCCCGGCTTCGTGGACACCGGGGTCATGATCGTGGAGAAGGAACAGGCCAAGGCGTTCATGCGCACCAAGAAGTAGACTTCGATTCCGGCCGGCCCGCCTAGCGGAGGGCCGGCCTCATTCCAGACAAGGCGAGGCTAAAGGTGGCCAACACGATTCTGGAAGTACGGGGGGTGAGCAAGTCCTTCCCCGGGGTCAAGGCCCTGGACGAGGTCACCTTCCTGCTGGAGCGCGGCACCGTGCACGCCCTGGTGGGCGAGAACGGCGCCGGCAAGAGCACCCTGATGCTCACCCTGGGCGGGGTGTACAAGCCGGACTCCGGGCAGATCCTGCTGGAGGGCCGGCCGGTGGACTTCGAGTCGCCCGGCGACGCCAACCAGGCCGGCATCAGCGTGGTGTACCAGGAGCTCTCCCTGGTGCCCAACCTGAGCGTGGCGGAGAACATCTTCGCCCACCGCCAGCCCACCCGCGGCCCGAATATGATCCACTGGGAGCGCTTGTACAGCGACACCCGGGAGCTGCTCCGGCGCTTCGGCACGGAAGCCATCGACCCGCGCACCCCGGTGGGCGAGCTGTCCATGGCCCGCCGCCAGGTGGTGGAAATCCTGAAGGCCATGTCCGTGGGCCCCAAGATCCTGATCCTGGACGAGCCCACCTCCTCGCTCACCGACGTGGAGGCCCGCGAGCTGTTCGCCAACATCCGCAAGCTGAAGGCCCAGGGAATCTCCATCATCTACATCTCCCACCACCTGTCGGAGATCTTCGAGATCGCCGACCGGGTGACCGTCCTGCGCGACGGCCGCCATGTCTGCGACGCGGAGGTGGACAATATCAACGAGGAGTTCCTGATCTCCAACATGGTGGGCCGCAAGATCGGCAACATCTTCGGGGAGCGGGCGGAGGGGGACCGCATCGGCGAGGTGCTCTTCGAGGCCCGGGACCTCGCCCGCAGGGGCTGTTTCCAGGGGGTGAACCTGAAGGTGCACCGCGGCGAGATCGTGGGCCTGGCCGGCCTGGTGGGCGCGGGCCGCACCGAGCTGGGCAGGGCCATCTTCGGCGCCGAGCCGGCGGAATCCGGCCAGCTGTTCCTGGAGAGCCGGCCCCTGGCCGTGCGCAGCTCCCGCCAGGCCATCCGCCAGGGCATCGGCTACCTGACCGAGGACCGCAAGTCGCACGGCCTGTACCTGGATTTCGACGTCAAGAACAACCTGGTGTCCAACCACCTGCGCGACTTCTGCTCCCGCATCGGCAGCCTCAAACCCGGCAAGATCGAGGAGTTCGCCGAGGGCAGCGTGCGCGATTTCCGTATCAGCACCCCCGGCGTCAACCAGATCCTGGGCAATCTTTCCGGGGGAAACCAGCAGAAGGTGCTGGTCAGCGCCTGGTTCGGCATCCGCCCGAAGTTCCTGATCGTGGACGAGCCCACCCGCGGGGTGGACGTGGGGGCGCGCTCGGACATCTACTCGACGCTGCGGGAGTTCGCCCGCCGGGGGGTCGGCATCCTGCTGATCTCCTCCGACCTGCCGGAGATCCTGGGCCTGAGCGACCGGGTGTACGTGATGCGCGAAGGCCGGATCGCCGGCGAGCTTTCCCGCGACCAGGCCTCGGAGCAGAACGTGATCGGGCTGGCCACGGGCGTGCTGACTTCGGCCAAGGAGCATTCCATATGAAATTCCTGCAGAGAATGATCCGGCAGAGGGAATTCGTCATCTTCCTGATCGTGCTGGCGGTGGTGGTGGCCATGAGCTTCGCCTCGCCGATCTTCCTCACCGAGGGCAACATCCTGGCCCTGCTGCTGTCCCTGTCCATCCAGAGCGTGATGGCGGTGGGCATGGTCAACCTGATGGTGGGCGGCGGCTTCGACATGTCCGTGGGCTCCATCCTGGGCTTTACCGGCATCATCGTGGCCATGCTCATGAAGGCCGGCTTTCCCCCGGTGCTGGCCGTGGCCATGGGCCTGCTGGCTGGAGTGGCCATCGGGCTGTGGAACGGCATTGTGGTGGCCAAGCTGAAGATCAACCCCTTCGTCACCACCCTGGCTTCCTTGAGCATCTTCCGGGGGCTGACTTTCGCCCTGACCTCGGGCCGGAACATCGCCGAGCTGCCCAAGGCCTTCAAGGCCATCGGCCAGACCCGCCTGGCCGGCATCCAGCTGCCGATCATCTACGCCCTGGTGCTGGTGGTGGTCGGGGACATCGTGATGCGCAACTTCCGCTTCTTCCGGCAGAACTACTACATCGGCGGCAACGAGAAGGCCGCCCGCCTGTCGGGCATCAACGTGGACGGGATGACCATCTTCAACTACGTGCTCACCGGGGTGCTGGCGGCCTTCGCCGGGATCGTGTTCACCGCCCGTATGGGCGCGGCCTCCAGCCAGGCGGGCACCGGCTGGGAGCTGGGGGTGATCACCGCCGTCATCCTGGGGGGGGCTTCCTTGCGCGGCGGTTCCGGCACGGTGTTCGGCTCCTTCCTGGGGGTCCTGCTGATGGCCCTGATTTCCACCTCCCTCACCCTGCTGAACGTGGATGTCTACTGGCAGCAGTTCGTGGTGGGGGTGGTCCTGATTTCCTCGGTGGTGATCGACACGCTGGGCTCGGCCCGCTCAGCAGCCAGCCCGGCGAAAAAACAAGCAATGGGGGGAAAAACAGCATGAAACCGTTCGACTTCTACAACCCGACGCGCATCATCTTCGGCAACGGCACCTTCGCCCGGCTGGGCGCGGAAACCGCCAAGTACGGCAAGAAGGCCCTGCTGGTCAAGGCCCAGGGGCCCCTGGAGAAGATGGGCGTTTACTCCCGGGCGGCGAAGCTGCTGGCGGACGCCGGAGTGCGGGTCCTGAGTCTGGAGGGGGTGTCCGCCAACCCCAAGCTCTCCTCGGTGCGGGAAGGCATCAAGCTCTGCCAGCAGAACAAGCTGGAGGTCGTGGTGGCCGTCGGCGGGGGCAGCGCCATCGACTGCGCCAAGGCCATCGCCGTGGGGGCAGTGGACGAGGGGGACGTCTGGGACTTCTTCACCGGCAAGCGGGCGGCCGGCAAGGCACTGCCCATCGGGGCGGTGTCCACCCTGGCGGCCACCGGCGCGGAAATGAGCCTGCACTGCGTGATCACCAACGAGGCGGAGAAGAAGAAGTACGCCACCCACTTCGAGGTCAACTACCCCAGGTTCTCCATCATCGACCCGGAGCTGCACAAGTCCGTACCGCGCTTCCTGACCGCCTGCGGGCTGTGCGACACCATCACCCACGCCGGGGAGAACTACTTCATCGGGGACCGCAACACCCCCATGACCGACCGCATCGCCGAGGGGGTGATCCTCACCGTGCTGGAGAACGACCGCGTCCTGGAGGAACCGGAGAACCTGGAGCTGCGCGCCAACCACGCCTGGGCCGCGGCCATCGGCATCAACGGCCTGACCGACTGCGGGCGCGGCGCCTTCTACTACGGGGCCCACACCATCGAGCACGCCGTGAGCGCCCACTTCGACGTGGCCCACGGGGCGGGACTCGCCGTGGTGCATCCGGCCTGGCTGGCCTACCTTTGCGAGCAGGACCCGGCACGCTTCGCCCACTTCGCGGAGCGGATCTTCGGCATCAAGGGCAAGTCCGCCAGGGAGGCGGGGCTGGCGGGAATCGCCGCCCTGAAGGCCAAGTACGCCGACTGGGGCCTGCCGGTGACCCTGAAGGAGCTGAAGGTCCCCACCGACCAGGCCACCTTCGAGAAGATCGCCGCCGACTGCCTGGTGGATCCGGACTCCGGGATCAAGGACCAGAAGATCGTCCTGGACGTCCTGGGCCGCTGCAGGTAAGGGATGCCGGGCCCATGTCGGTGATTGCCAGCCTGCTGGACCAGGTGCACCGCGCCTGCGAAAGCGCGGAGAACCAGCGCCGGCTCGCCCTCTGGGAGAGCCGGCCTTTCCCCATCCGCGGGGAGAACCAATGGCACGGGGTGCCGGCCTATGACACGGACTCAGGGCGCCCGATGCCGGTGACCGCGGAGTGCCTGGACAAGATCTGGGAGCCGGTCCTGGGCCTCGAGATGGGCAGGTACTTCACCGAACCCGACTACTTCCTGGAATACCACCTGCGGATGCGCCTGGAGAAGTTCCGGCGCTTCGCCGACGACACGCCGCTCACCCGGGACATCCCGGTGTGCTTCGGGGTCACCCACGAGGCGGGGATGCTGGGCCAGAAGGTGCTGTTCACCCACGGGGAGGAGCCGACCTTCGCCAAGGATCCGATCGTCGACGAGTCAAGCGAGCTTCCCGGAAGCTTCGACTTCGACCGCAACGAATACCTGGCCATGGTCATCCCGTTCTGGCGCAGGGTGAAGGAGCTGGCGGGACAGGAGTTCAACGTGCTGTTCCCGGAATGGTACCGCGGCCCGCAGGGCGTGGCGCTGTACATCCGGGGCTTCGAGAACTTCTCCCTGGACCTGTACCTGAACCCGGCGCTGGCCCACCGAGTACTAAGGTACGTGACCGAGGCGGCCAAGGCGTACGCCCTCTGGCGCTCCCGCTTCCTGGATCAGCCTCTAACCAAAGGGGACCTGTTCAACGACGACTTGGCCATCATGAGCCCCAAGACCTACGCCGATTTCTTCCTGTCCTACGAGCGGGAGCTCTCCGACTTCTACGGCGGCATCGCCTACTGGCATTCCTGCGGGGACGTGACCCCGCACGTGCCGGAGATCCACAAGCTGCCGGACATCGACCTGCTGGACTTCGGGGTGACCATGGAGGACAAGGCCGCGGGCCTGGCCGGGCTGGCCCGGCCGCAGGCCCTGGAGCTGCGGGGGTTCGCCAAGCGGCACCTGCAGGAGTCCAGCGACCAGGAAGCCCGGGACTACGTGCGCGGCATCCTGCGTTCCTGCCGGCAGGCCGGGGCCAAGCGCTACGTCCTGCGCTCCAGCGGGATGTCCCTGCTGCTGGGCGCGGAGAAGGACCTGGCCCGCCTGGCCCGTTGGGTGGAGCTGGTGCGCGAAGCTCAAGTCAGCGAGAAGCCCTGATGGCAAGCCGGCCCGCACTGCGCGTCGGGGTGGTCAGCTTCGACTATCCGCCCTTCTACGAGCGGGGAGCTGGCGGAGCCGCAGCCAAGCGGAGCATCCTGCCGGCCCTGCTCGCGGAGGAAGGCCACCAGATCGTGCAGCCCTCGCAGGATCAGGATCCGGGCCGGGCCGGCCTGGCTACGCCCGCGGACCTGGAGCGCTGCCTGGGGGAGTTCCGGGCCCGGGGCGTGGACTGCCTGCTGCTGGATCTCTTCCATTGGACCCGCCCCGCCCTGGCCCTGGCCCTGCTGCGGGAGCTGAGCGTTCCCTGCGGGCTGGTGGCCAACTCGCGCGACGGCTGGAACGGCATCACGGCCGTGACCGCCATCAGCGGCTCCCTGCGCGAGCTGCCCGAGCACCGCTTCCTGAGCGGGGCCCCGCGCTTCCGCGACAGCGAGCCGCAGGACATACGCGACTGGCTGCGGGGGGTGGCCGCTTATACCCGCCTGCGCCGCTCGCGCCTGCTGTGCTGGGGGGGCGGCTATGGGGCGGATATACCCTTCACCCGTTCGGACCCGGCGGCCCTGGAGTCCTGCCTGGTGCGCGAAGTGCTGCAGGAGCAGGAGATCGTGCTGGTGGAGCGGGCCCGGGCCATCGCCGCGGGCAGCCCGCAGAGGGTGAAGGGCTTCCTGGACTGGCTGGAGGCCCGCGGCACGCGCATCCGCTACGGCGGGAGGCTCACCCCGGAGGCCCTGGCCTTCCAGGTGACGCTGTACCTGGCCGCCCGCGACCGACTCCAAGAGCTGGAGGGGGAGGACATCGCCGCGGTCTCGATCAAGTGTCACTACGAGCTGTCCATCGCCCCGGTGGGCTGCACGGCCTGCCTGCTCCCCGGCTTCCTGCCTTGCGCTGAGGATGCCGGGGGCCCGCAGGAGGTGGTGCCCACGGCCTGCGAGGGGGACCTGCCCGGGCTGGCCACGCTGGCCATGCTGCACGCGGTCAATCCTGCGGAAGCCCCGCTGTTCGGGGACCTGGCCATGTACCAGCCGGGCTTCGTGCTGGTGCGCAACTGCGGCGCTTCCGCCGTTTCCTGGGCCGGCGGCCTGGACCATCTGGAGGTCAAGCCCAACATCCACGGCCGCTCGGGCGGGGCCCTGTCCTACGAGACCCCCGCGGCACCGGAGGTCACCTTCGCCCGGCTGTTCCGGGTCGGCGGGCGGATGAGCCTCATGCTCGGGGAGGGCTCGATCGCCGGCCCCGGCGAAGGGAGCTTCCCCGACCCCTGGCCGCACACTCGTCTGGTGCTGCCGGTGGATCCCTACCTGCTGTACCGGGCCGCCCCGTGCAACCACGCCTGCCTGACCCGCGGGCGGCAGGCCCGCAGCCTGGAAACCCTGGCCCGCCTGGCCGGCCTGCAGGTGGTGCGCTGCGATCGGGAGGCAAGCCTGGCCTCCTACCTGGAGTCTCTATGAGCGAAATCGACACCCGCAGCCTCACCGATCGGGTATACGACTATCTGCTGGAACGCATCATCGCCGGGGCCATCAAGTATGGGGAGACCCTGAGCATCCGCGCGATCGCCGAGGAGCTGAAGATCAGCACCATGCCGGTGCGGGAGGCGGTGAAGCGCCTGGCCTTCGAGCAGATCGTGGAGATCAAGCCGCGCTCCAGCTGCCAGGTGAAGGTCCCTTCCCGGAGCATGATCGCCGACGTCTACGACGCGCGCGAGATGCTGGAGCTGCACGCCCTGTCCAAGTGCCTGAACCGCCCGGACCCGGAGAAGCTGGCGGCCCTGTGGCGGATCGTGGAGGAGATGCGCGCCGTGGAGCACGAGAAGGATTCGGCCACCCGGGAGAAGCGCGCCGTGGAGCTGGACCGGCGGTTCCACGCCGGGGTCTGTGCGCTGGCCGAGAACGAGTACGTGGACCAGTTCTACCGCCAGCTGGCGCTGCACGTGAACATGACCCTGATCCACGAGAAGACCTACGACAAGCTGAGGAAGCAGTATTACGAGAGCCACGCGGAGATCCTGCGCTGCCTGGAAAAGGATCCGCCGGCGGCCCTGGAGGTGCTGCGCAAGCACTTCCGGGACACCAAGAAAGTCCTGCTCAACAACGACAGGGAATAGGGGTACAGCCAATGAGCGAGCGGGCCCGAACCATGATGGCCGCCTTTCTGGACAAACCAGGCCACCTTTACCTGGAACAGGTCCCCGTGCCCGAATGCGGGGAGGCGGAGGTGCTGATCCGGGTGCGCGAAGTGGGCATCTGCGGCAGCGACCTGCACTACTACAAGGAAGGCCGGGTCGGCGACAACGTCGTGCAGGCCCCGCATATCCTGGGGCACGAGTGCTCGGGGGTCGTCGTGCAGGCGGGATCCCGGGCCGGTCCCCGTGCCCGAATGCGGGGAGGCGGAGGTGCTGATCCGGGTGCGCGAAGTGGGCATCTGCGGCAGCGACCTGCACTACTACAAGGAAGGCCGGGTCGGCGACAACGTCGTGCAGGCCCCGCATATCCTGGGGCACGAGTGCTCGGGGGTCGTCGTGCAGGCGGGATCCCGGGCCGGGGACCTGGCCCCCGGCGACCGGGTGACCGTGGAGCCGGGCCTGCCCTGCCTGGCCTGCCCGCGCTGCCTGGAGGGACGCTACAACCTGTGCCCTCAGGTGCGCTTCCTGGGCGCTCCGCCCAACCCCGGGGCTTTCCGGGAGCTGCTGGCCCACGACGCGCGTTTCGTGTACCGGCTTCCCGACTCGGTGAGCTTCACCCAGGGCGCCCTGGTGGAGCCCCTGGCCGTGGCCCACAATGCCGTGACCCGCGCCGGGGTGCGCCCCGGGGACACGGTGATGGTCGTGGGCAGCGGGGCCATCGGCTTCTCCTGCCTGGAGAT
>MIBK01000094.1:10734-15589 GCA_001829505.1 Spirochaetes bacterium RBG_16_67_19
GTGGCCGAGCTCACCGGCGGGCGGCTGTGCGACTGCGTCTTCGAGGCTTCCGGCTCGGAGTCCGGCATCGCCGACGCCCTGCGCGCGGTGCGCAAGGGGGGGCGGGTGGCCCTGATCGGACTGGGCCTGGCCGAGGCCCGCCTGCCTTACGGGGAAATCCTGAAAAAAGAAGCGACGCTGTACGGGGTGTACCGCTACGCCAACGACTACCGCCCGGTGCTGGACCTGCTGGCGGCCGGCAGGCTGAAGGCGGAAACCTGGGTGTCCCACCGCTTTCCGCTGTCCGACATCGTGCGAGCCCTGGATATGGCCGTCGATCCGGACGTGGCCAAGCTGAAGATGATGATCACGATGGAGTGAGCTCGAGGATGCTGATACGCATGGAAGGCGGGTTTCCCGATGGCTACAGCCGGGTGACCTCGGCGGGCGGGTTGGAGTTCGGCCTGCTCAGGCTGGAGCCCGGAGCCGAATACCGGGACTCCTCCGCGCTGGAGCGCGTGTTCCTCCTGCTGGGCGGCGAGGCCGACCTATCCTGGAATGCAGGGACCGCGCGGGTGAAGAGGTCCTCCCTGCTGGAGGAGCCTCCCTCCGTCCTGCACCTCCCGGCCGGCTGCAGGGTTCACCTGGTCGGGGTGGAGCCGGGCACGGAGTTCAGCGTCCACCGGGTGGCCAACGACCGGGCCTTCGCGGCCCGGCTGATCGGCCCCCGGGAGGTGGTCCAGACGCGCCTGGCCCCGGCCAAGCTGGGACATACTGCCGAGCGCCTGCTGCGCTCGGCCATCGACGACGCCGGCGCCCCCCATTCCAACCTGACCCTGGGGGAGGTGCTCAATCCGGCCGGCTGCTGGTCCAGCTACCCTCCGCATCACCACCCCCACCCGGAGATCTACCATTACAGGTTCGTTCCCGAAGGAGGGTTCGGCTACTCGGAGGAAGGCGGGCAGGTCTACAAGGTCCGCCACCGGGACACGGTCTCCCTGGCCCCCGGGATGGTGCACCCGCAGGTGGCGGCCCCGGGCTACGCCATGGTGTATATCTGGGCCATGCCCCACCTTCCCGGCAACCGCTTCGGCGACGGCTCGCGCCGGTTCGAGGAGGAGCATGCATGGCTGGCCTGAAGACAGGAGGCGGGAGATGAGCGAGAAAGCGGGCGGGATCGGCAAGCGGGGCGGCTTCTGGCGGCGTCTGTCGGAGAAAAGCGAGCTGGGCATCGCCGTCCCGTTCGTGCTGCTGATCGTCATCGTGGGCATCGTCAACCCGGTGTTCTTCGACGTGGACAACATCCTCAACGTGCTGCGCCAGTCCTCGTTCACTTTCATCATCGGGCTGGCCATGACCTTCGTGCTGGTGGGCGGGGGCCTGGACCTCTCGGTGGGCTCGGTGCTGGCCCTGGGCGGGGTGATCGCGGGCCTGGCCCTGCTGGGCGGGGTTCCCATCTGGATCGCCGTGCTGCTGGGTGTCCTGGCCGGGGTGGTCATCGGCCTGTTCAACGGCATCGTGGTCTCGGTGTTCAAGATCCCGTCGCTCATCGTGACCCTGGGCATGATGTACTTCGCCAGAGGCGTGGTGCAGGTGCTCACCCGCGGCAACCCGGTGTACCCGCTGCCCGAGGCCTTCAACTTCCTGGGCCAGGGCTTCCTGGCGGGAGTGCCCGTGGTGGTCATCGTGGCCGCGGTCCTGGGCATCTTCGCCCACGTGGTGCTCACCCAAACCGCCTACGGTCGGGCCGTGTTCGCCCTGGGCGGCAACCGCGAGACCGCGCGCCTTTCGGGCATCAACGTGCAGAGGGTCACCATCTGGATCTACGTGATCTGCGGGGCGGCCTCGGGTCTGACCGGCGTGCTCACCGCCGCCCGCCTGGCCTCCGCGCTGTCCAACGCGGGCACGGGCATGGAGCTGCAGGTGATCGCCGGCTGCATCATCGGGGGCACCAGCATGTTCGGCGGCTCCGGCTCCATCCTGGGCACCCTGATCGGGGTGGCTTTCATGAACATCATCGCCAACGGCATGGTGCTGATGCGCATCTCCGTCTACTACCAGTCCATGGTCATCGGGGCGATCATCATCATGGCGGTCGGCATCGACCAATACAACCGCAAGCGGCGCGGCATGATAGGGTGAGCGGCATGGACCAGGTCGTGCTGCGGATGAAGGGCATCAGCAAGCGCTTCTACGCCGTGATCGCCTTGCGGGAGGTGAGCCTGGACCTGCGGCGCGGGGAGGTCCACGCCCTGGTGGGCGAGAACGGGGCGGGCAAGTCCACCCTGATGAAGATCCTCTCCGGCAGCTACCCCTCGGCGAGCTTCGAGGGGGAAGTGGAGATCGAGGGGGAGGCCGTTGCCTTCACCAGCACCTACGACGCGGAGCGGGCGGGCATCGAGATGATCTACCAGGAGATCAGCCTGAACCCGGAGCTCTCCGTGGCCGAGAACATCTTCCTGGGCAAGCTGCCTCGCCGGCGCCTGCCCTGGTTCATCGACTGGAAGCGGACCCACGCACTAGCCCGGGAGGCACTGGCCCAGGTCGGCCTGGAGGTGGGCACCACCCAGGCGGTGCGCCTGCTGTCCACCAGCCAGCAGCAGATGATCTCGATCGCCAAGGCCCTGTACCGCCGGCCGCGCATCCTGGTGCTGGACGAGCCCACCTCGGCGTTGACCGACCGGGAAACCGAGACCCTCATGCGCATCCTGCATAGCCTGCGCGCCCAGGGCATCTCCTGCATCTACATCTCCCACAAGCTGGAGGAGGTGTTCAACATCGCCGACCGCATCACCGTGCTGCGCGACGGCAGCGTGATTTCCACCACCCCGCGGCAGGAGGTGGTGGCCGCGCGCGTGGTGGAGGACATGGTGGGGCGCAAGATCGAGATGATGTACCCCAAGGTCCAGCTCCCGGTCGGCCAGGAGGTCTTAAGGGTGGAGGGCCTCACGGTACCTTCACGCGTCCCCGGCAGGAACATCGTCGAGAACTTGAGCTTCGACCTGAAGGCCGGCGAGATCCTGGGTCTGGGGGGCCTGGTGGGTTCCGGGAGGAGCGAGGTGGTGAACGCGATCTTCGGCTCCCACCGGCGCTCGGCCGGCCGCTTCTTCCTGGACGGAAAGCCGGTCGCCCTGTCCAGCCCGCGCGACGCCATCCGCTGCCGGATGGGCCTGCTCACGGAGGACCGCCGGGTGTCCGGGTTCGTGGGCACCATGTCCATCCGCGAGAACGTCTCCCTGGCCAGCTTCCGCAAGATCTTCGGACCGCTTTTCATCCGCCGGAAGACGGAGCGATGGGAAGTGCAGGAGCTTTCCGGACAGCTCAATATCAAGACCCCCAGCATCGAAACCAATGTGCTCAACTTGAGCGGCGGCAACCAGCAGAAGGTGGTGCTGGCCAAATGGCTGATGACCGACGTGCGCATCCTGTTCCTGGACGAGCCCACGCGCGGCATCGACGTGGGGGCCAAGGTGGAAGTGTACAACCTGATGACCGAGCTGGCCCGCAAGGGCGTGGCCATCGTGATGATCTCCTCGGAGCTTCCGGAGCTGCTGGCCATGTGCGACCGCTTCATCGTGCTGTACGGGGGAGCCATCCGCGGGAGCTTCCAGCGGGAGGAGATCACCGAGCACAAGTTCATGAGCGCGGCCACGGGGGTGCTTTGAAATCCAGCCCGGGGGCAACCCCGGGCATAGGCAGACCGGAAGGGTGATAGCGGTCGTGCACCGCGGACCTACGGCTGCCGTAACGCAGGAGGAACGAATGTTTTCCAAGTTTTCCAAGACTCTGATCGTGGCGGCTGTCGTGCTGCTGCTGGCCAGCCTGGCCTTCGCCGGCGGGCAGGCCGACAAGGGCGGCAAGAAGCTGAACATCGTGTTCGTCACCCCGCTCATCGCCCACCCGGTGTGGGACGTGGCCCGCGCGGGCTTCGAGGACGCCGCCAAGCGCCTGGACTTCAACGCCCAGTACGTCGGCCCGCAGGGCATCGACCCGGCCGAGATGGTCAACCAGATCGAGATCGCCCTGTCTTCCAAGGTGGACGGCATCATCACCATGCCCATCGCCCCCACCGCCATGCGCCCCGTGTTCAGGAAGGCCGCCGAGATGAAGACCCCCGTGGTGTTCATCGGGGCCATCGACCCGGAGAGCACCAGCCTGGCCAGCGTCGGCACCGACGAGGACAACCTGGGCCGCATCGGCTCGGAGGCGGTCAAGGCCTACTTCGCCAAGAAGGGCAACCCGCCCCTGCGCGCGGTGGTCATGCAGAGCACCATGGACGCCAGCTTCGCCATCAAGGCCCGCGACGGCTACCTCAAGTACATGGCCTCCTACCCCGACTTCAAGATGGTGGTCAACGAGTTCTGCAACTCCGACATGCTGATCGCCATGCAGAAGTACGAGAGCGTGTTCAAGGCCTACCCGGAAATCAACCTGGTGCTCGGCGTGTGCGGCGAGGCCGGCCCCGCGGCGGCCAAGGTCGTGAAGGAGCAGAAGCTGCAGAACAAGATCACCGTCATCGCCATTGACGACGTGGCCGAGACCATGGACCTGATCCGCGACGGCACCATCTACGGCACCAAGGCCCAGAACTTCTACAAGATGGCCGCGCTGTGCTCCGAGCTCCTGGTGGACTACCTGCGCAACGGCAAGAGCCCGGTCAAGTCCGCCGACAAGCAGAAGTACGATTTCGACTCCGGAGCCATCTTCGTGACCAAGGAAAACATCGACTCCTACAAGGACGCGATGAAGAACTAGTTCCCTCTAGAGCGAGAATCGCACCCGGGGCGGAATCCCGCCCCGGGTCCCATCATCTTGAAGAAGACACTGTTGCGCCTGACCATCATGCTGCTGCTGGCCTGCCTGGCGCCCCTGTTCG
>MIBK01000094.1:15608-15697 GCA_001829505.1 Spirochaetes bacterium RBG_16_67_19
CGAGGGAACCAAAAAGTTCCGCATCGGCTGGTTTCGAGGATGCTATGATCGACTTTATGGACCGCCGTGAAATCGTGCAGAGAGCCATC
>MIBK01000095.1 GCA_001829505.1 Spirochaetes bacterium RBG_16_67_19
CCCGGCGAAGCCGAATTTGGTGGCCTCCCCCGAGGTGTTCATCTCCAGAAGGATATCCAGCGTGCGGCCCGAGACGGCGCAGGCCGCCTCCAGCGCCTGCGCGGTTTCCACCTTGTCGATGGAGTCCACCGCCTCGAACAGCTCGGCAGCCTTGCGGGCCTTGTTGCGCTGCAGGTGGCCGATCAGGTGCAGGGAAAGGGGAGGCAATCCCGGCCGGGCGGGGGCTCCCGCTCCACCGGCGCCGTACTTGGCATCCGCCTCCTGCACCCGGTTCTCCCCGAACAGCCGCAGGCCGGCGGCGCAGGCCGCCTCGACCTCGGCCAGCGGCACGGTCTTGGTCACCGCCATGATGGCCACGCGGGAGGGGTCTCGCCCGGAGCGCTCGGCGGCGCGGGCCAGCGCCTCGCGCGCCCTTCCCAGGTTGCGCGCTATCTGCCCGGAGCCGGCCACCCGCCCCCCTACCAGCGCAGCTCCGCCACGGGCGGGTAGGCCTTGCGCACCACCAAGCTCAAGGCCATGCCTGCCGCCGCCCCGACCACGTTCTGGAGCAGGTTGAACGGCAGCTCTACCAGCGCCGGGCCGATCCCCAACATCACGCTTTCGGCCGCAAAGTAACCGCCGCACATCGTCAGGGTGCCTGCTGCGGCGGCGAGCAGCCAGGACGGGTTGAAAGCCCGGCGACGCTGCTTGGCCCCCAGAAACAAGCCGGCGATAAGGGCGGCTACCAGCCCCTGAAGCCCGTGTACGAACAGGGAGATCGGCGCGAAAGTCGGAAACCCGATCAGGTCAGCCAAGGCGGTACCTAATCCACCGCTGAGCAGCGCCGAGAGGGGGCCGATGGTGAAAGCGGTAAAATAAATCACCGTATCGCCAAGATTGAAATAACCCTTTGTCGCGGGAACAGGGATCCGAACCAGAAGCGTCAGGACCGCTGTAACCGCTGTCAGGACAGCCACCGCGGCGATCCGTAGCGCGATGCTGCTCGGAAGCCGCTGCTTGCCTTTTATCGTTCTGGACATGCCTTACTATATCCAATCGCGCCGCTTAAGGGAATAAGAAGATAGCCACCACCGCGCCGAGTCCGACGGCCGCCGCGGCCAAAGAACTGAGCACCAGCCGCCGGCCCTGGGGCAGTCTGCGCATCGAGCTGCGCCTATTGGTTCGCCCGACCCCACGCATTTCCAAAGCCATGGCCAGAATCGGGATGCGGCGGATGGACAGAATCAACACGGACGTGAGCTGGGGCAGCAGCGACCGCACTACCTGCAGGCCCCGGGCAGGGGGCGCGCCGTTTCCCGCCCGCCGCAGGCGGTGCGCGTCCTGGACCTGGTCGAACAGCCCCTTCAGGCCCGGCACGTACTGCAGGGCCACGCTGACCACCAGCCCCGCCCCGAAGGGCAGGCCGAAAGCCCGCAGGGCCAGGATCAGGTCCGCCGGAGCCGTGCTGCGCAACAGCACGAAAAAGGCGAAGGTGACTCCGGTCAGGCGCAGGGCCAGGCGCGCCGCCTCCCGCACCCCATCGGCGGACAACAGGGTGAGCCCGCCGATGCGCAGATAGGCCTGCCCGCCGCGCTGGAAGGGGGGGGTCAGCAGCAGGACCAGCAGCAGCAAGGGGGCGATGGTCCGCAGCGGACGCACGAGCTCACGGAAGCCCAGGCCAAGCCAGATGGCCAGGGACAGCGCTCCCAGGTACGCTCCCAGCAGGACCAGGGGCAGGGGCAGGAAGAACAGCACGGTGAACAGGACCGCCAGCGGCAGCTTGCAGCGGGGATCCAAGCGGTGCAGCGGGCCGTCACCCGGCAGGTAGAACGAGCCGTTCAGGCGACCCTCCCCTTCTGCAGGCGCACGGTGGCATCGGCCACCCGGGAGGCCAGCTCCAGGTCGTGGGTGATCACCACCAGGCCGCGGGCCTGGTCCCGGAACAGATCCAGAAGCCGGACGAACTCCGGGGCGCCCAGCCCGGAATCCCCCTCGTCGAAGATGACCACGGGCCTGTCCAGCAGGTGGTAGACGGCGGCCTGCAGGCGTTTGCGCGCTCCGTAGCTCAGCAACGCCGGCGGGGCGGAGAGCCCTGGCAGGCGGAAGCTCTCCACGGCGCCCCGCAGCCTGGCGGCGATCCGCTCCTCCTCCAGGCCCTGGAGCCTGAGCCCGTAGGCCAGCTCCTCCTCGACGGTCGGCAGGAAGATCTGCAGATCCGGGTCCTGGAAGATATATGCCACCCGGCGGCTCAGGGACGTCCTGTCCATGACCTGCAAGTCGCCGTCCGGGCGGAAGCGAACCGTGCCTACCGCGGGAGCCAGCAGCCCGCAGAGGATTCTGGCCAGGGTGCTCTTGCCCGAGCCGTTGTCCCCCACCACCGCCAGGGTGCCACCCCGGGGAATGCGCAGGTGGGGGATCTCCAGGCGGAAAGCCCCTTCCCCGGGATATGCGAAGCGCAGGTCTTCCGCCTCCAGAATGGCCCCGCCGGCCCCGCCGGTGGCGCGGGAGCGCGGCTTCCGCGCCCCGAGCTGGAAGCCCTCCTTCCGCAGCAGGGCGTGGAAGGAGGCGGTGCCTGGGCGCACCTCCCGCAGGCGGCCCCCGGACAGCAGAAAGACGCGGTCAACGCGCCCGCCGAACAGCTCGTACCATTTGGCGGAGGTGATCAGGACCGTCCGCCCGGAGGCCCGCAGCCTCTCCAGCAGGCACAGCCTGGTTCCGGAGTCCAGCTCCTCGAAGGTCTCATCCAGCAGCCATACCGCCGGGCGCACGGCCAGCAGACAGGCCACGGCCAGCTTCTTCTTTTCGCCGCCCGAGAGGGTCTGCGG
The DNA here is from genome assembly GCA_001829505.1 of Spirochaetes bacterium RBG_16_67_19. Classification (GTDB taxonomy): domain Bacteria; phylum Spirochaetota; class Spirochaetia; order SZUA-6; family DRHE01; genus MIBK01. The sequence goes on from MIBK01000095.1 coordinate 2,805, forward strand.
GTCGCGGTCGGCCGGGAGCGCCAGCGAACTCAGTGCGGCCTCTACGCTGCGCCGGATGCGCTGCGCGGGCCAGCCCAGCGATTCCAGGGCGAAGGCGGCCTCGGCGTCGCAGCGCGCGGTGAAGAGCTGCTCCGCGGGATTCTGGAAGACCAGCCCGACGTCCCGGATCCGCTCGTACGGCCTGGATTCCAGGATCGATCGGGCGGCGATCCGGATGCTCCCCTCCAGCGTGCCGCCGGAAAAACGGGGCACCAGGCCGGCCAGGATGCGGCAGAGGGTGGACTTGCCGGAGTCCGGCGCACCGAGCACCAGGGCGATCTGCCCCGCGGGAAGCTCGAGGTCCAGCTCCCGGAACAGGGGTGCAGCGGGCAGATTCGGGTAGTCAGGGAAACGGAAGCTCAAGCCCCGAACTTCGAGCGCGCTCTTCAAAACGGCCAGAATCCGCTATCCTGCCAGATCTCCTCCAGCAGCTCCTGGTTGATGCGGGCCAGGAAGCGCTGGTGGCCGCGCTCCCAATCCGCCAGCCACTGGTACAAGTCGCGCTCGGCGGGATCGGCCGCCTGCCCGGCCCGCTGCGAGTACAGGGCTACGGCCTTGTTCTCCATGTCGATGGCCGCGGAAATGGCCGCCGCCTCGTAGCTGGCGGCGCCGATCTGCTTGCGGATATCGCCGCTCAGCACGAGTTTGGCCAGCGTGTCGGGCACCGCGCCGCGGGCCGCGGCCGCGGGTCCGCCGCGCTCGGCCAGCATCTCGGCGTGCTTCTTTTCCTCCTCGGCCAGGGTGCGGAACAGCTCCCGCACGGCGGGGCTGCGCGTCTGCCCGGCCACCTGTGCGTAGAAGGCCATCCCCTGCCGCTCAAGAAGCAGGGCCATCTTCAGCACTTCGATCGCGGCGTTGTCCGTCATCGGTCCCCCCGCATCCTTTATGCGACGATTGCCTGAAAAAAGTCAAGGTTGCCGCTCCCGCGCACCATTAGTATATTAGTCTGGTAATTTCCTCCTTAGTTTTGCCCACCGGCCCCTGCCGTTGGCTGCGGGCGGGTGGGCCTTTTATTGCCTCGACCCCGGGCGCCAGGATATAATGCCGCGGACGAATCATGGGTAACATCACCCCCGCGGAGAATTTCCGGCGGCTGTGGAAGGGCACCCCCCAATGGCTTCCCTTCACCTTCGACATAGGGGCCATCCAGGGATTCACCGACCCTCTGCTGGCGCGCTTCCAGGCCGAGACCGGAGCAGTCGATCCGGCGGATCATTTCGGCTACGACTTCCGCTGCCTTTCCCTGGGTTGCCGCTTCGGGGGTGCGGACCCCCGGCTTTTCCACGGCGAGGTGAAGCCGGAAACCACCTTCGACGAGTGGGGCGTGGGGCATTGGGCCGGCGGGGCCCAGGCCACCTACGAGCGCATGTACGCGCCCCTGGCCGCGGCCCGCAGCGTGCGGGACGTGGAGGCCCTGCCCCTGCCCATCGTGCACCGCCTGCCCGACCCCTCCCTGCCCGGCAGATTGCGGGAGCGCGGCTACCCGCTTTTCGGATACGCCGGGAGCATCTACGAGTGGTCCTGGTGGCTGCGCGGCATGCAGAGCTTCCTGGAGGACCTCCTTCTGGCTCCCGCCGTGGCGGAGGCGATCACCCATAAGGTCGCGGCGCACACGCGGGCCCTGGCCCTGGCCACCGCGCAGGCGGGCATCGAGGTGCTCTGCTTTTACGACGACGCCGGCATGCAGACCGGGCTGCAGCTGGACCCGAAGTTGTGGCGCCGCTTCGTCAAGCCGCGCTGGCGGGAGGTGCTGGATACGGTGCGCGCGCGCTTTCCCGAGTGCCGCTTCTTCCTGCACAGCTGCGGGGACATACGGGCCATCGTGCCGGACATCGCCGAGCTGGGCTTCCACATCCTGCACCCCGTGCAGCCGGAGTGCATGGATCTGGCGGAGGTCAAACGCGAGTTCGGACGGGACCTCGTGCTGTGCGCCACCCTGAGCGCCCAGCGCCTGCTGCCTTTCGGCACCCCTGCCCAGGTGCGGGAGGAGGTCAGGCGCCTGGCCGCCCTTTTCCAGGAGGACGGGCGGGGAATCCTCTGCCCTTCCAACCGCCTGCAGCCAGAAACCCCCTGGGAGAACGTGCTGGCCTTCGCCGGGGAGGCCCGGGCGCTGCGGCCGGCCGGCTGACCGCGCGGCCGGTCTGGCCTGCGGGCTATTCGATCCTGTCGGCTCCTCCCACCAGCTTGTTCAGGGAATACTCGATGATGCCGTCGGCGCCGCGCTCGATGAGCCGGGGAATGATCTCCCGCACGACCGCCTCGCTGACC
>MIBK01000096.1:0-1232 GCA_001829505.1 Spirochaetes bacterium RBG_16_67_19
GGCTTGCCGGCCTCCGTCCAAACGTCATAGAAGACGATCTGCACCTGATCCTGGTATTCCCGCTCGATTTCCTTCATGACCCCCTGCATCTTGATGCAGGGGATGCAGTTCACCGAGCCCAGCTCGATGAAGGTCACCTTGACAGGGCTTTTTCCTTTCTTGGCTGGTGAATTGGGCTCGAGGTCCGCCTTTGCGCAGCTTCCGAGCAGAAGCAAGGAAACGATCAGGATAAGCAGCGATTTCATATGGTACCCATCCTCGTTTTTTGTTATTTGGCAATATGGCCAATATTTGAGCATCTGTCAAGGTAGCGTCTTGTCCTTGACTTTTCGGGAGAATATTGGCAAAATAGCCAAATAACGAAGGAAGGCAGGTTCCATGAATGATCTTGAAAAACGGAGGAGCGAAGGCCGGGCAGCCATCCTGAAAGCTCTGGCCCATCCCAGCCGCGTGCTTATCGTGGAGAAGCTCTCCGCGAAGCCTTATTGTGTCTGTGAGCTGACGGCAATGGTTGGCGCCGACACCTCGACCGTGTCCAAACATCTTTCCATCCTGAGAAACGCGGGCATCGTTTCCGATAGCAAGCAAGGCACCTCGGTCTATTATTCGCTGGAAGCCCCTTGCCTTCTGCGCCTGCTGGACTGCGTGGAATCGGTCATCCAGCAGAATCTCCAACGCCAGCTATCCTACCTGAAAGCATAAAGCAGAGGTTGTGATGAGTCGGACCGCCATCCTGGTCATCGTCGTCGTCGTTTTGTTGGGCCTGGGTATCGGTTTCGGCACCGGGCTCTACGTCGTGCCGCGCTACGAGGTGAGCGCCTCATGTTGCGTGGGCCAGAGCGCGGTGGCTAGGGCGGAAACCCTTTGGTTTCTTCGCCCTGGGTTGGCGGCGCCCTTCATTTCCTCTGATGGGGGGATGCTCATCCGCTATAAGAAAGAGGGGCTTTCGCTCTTTGAGCGCATCGGCCGAGTCGTGGAATACCGGGATCGCGTCCAGCGAAGGGCAATTCTCCGCCTGCCCTATCTGCCGCTTCTGTACCGCCTTTCGGCTGAGGGCCGCTCCCCGGTCAAATACGACGAGGCCTTCTGATGGCGGCGGGCAAGGATTGCCTGCAGGTCGATGCGCAGGGGCGCCTTGTCGTTCCGGCGGAGCTGGCCGGGCGTTTCGGCCTGCAGCCCGGGGCCAGGGTGAGTGTTGATGAGGGCCCTCACGGTCTGCTGTTGCGACGTCC
>MIBK01000096.1:1302-4883 GCA_001829505.1 Spirochaetes bacterium RBG_16_67_19
ATTCGCCACGCCTGGAACGAGCCCCTGGGGAGGATGAGCGAGGCCACCTTCCGGCTCGTTTTGGATGGCCTGCGGTCCTTCCGGCCGCTGCCGCTGGTTTTTTTCGGCGGCTTCGGGGAGCCGTTGACCCACCCGGACATCTTCCGGATGATTCGGGAGGTGAAGCGGCTCGGGACTGTCGTCGAACTGATCACCAATGGCACGTTGCTGGACGAAGGCCTGGTGCTGGCCCTCCTGGAGTCGGAGCTGGATACTCTCTGGGTGTCTGTGGACGGCACAGCCGACTGCGGCCATGCCGGCGCGGGCGCGGACGACGAGCTGAACGGCATCTTGAGCAAGGTGCGCCGGCTGCAGCTGAAGAAGCTGGAACAGAAACGAAAGCTGCCTCAAGTGGGGCTGGCCTTCGTGGCCATGCGCGCCAATGTCGCCGAGTTCCCGGAGCTGCTGCGTTGGGGGCTGCGCCATCACGTCCGGAAGTACTCTGTCAGCAACCTGCTGCCCCATACTGCGGAACTCAAGGAAAAGATCCTATTCCGGCGCTCCCTGTACAACCTGAACTATGGGGCGGGAGTTGAGCTCCCCCGGCTGGACTACGACGAGGACACGCTGAGGCTTTTGCAGGCAGTGCTGCGCGAGGACGCTCTTCCGCTGATCGAGGAAAAGGCTTCGCAGCGCCGGCGGGACAGCTGCCCCTTCGTGCAGAAGGGCAGCACCAGCATCCGCTGGGACGGGCAGGTCAGCCCGTGCCTGCCCCTGCTGCATACGCATGAGAGCTACCTGGCGGACCGCAAGCGCCGGGTGGAGTCCCACTGCATCGGGTCCTTGGCGGAGCACAGCCTGCAGGCCATCTGGCAGGACCCGGCCTACACCGCGCTGCGCTCCCGGCTGCTGGATTTCGATTTCTCGCCCTGCAGCTGGTGCAACAGCTGCGACTTTCCGGATGCCAACCGTGAGGACTGCTTCGGAAGCCCGGCGCCGACCTGCGGGGGCTGCCTGTGGGCCCAGGGCTTCATCCGCTGCCCGTAACAGAACACGCCTACAGGATGTGCTTCAGGAACTTGCGGGTGCGCTCTTCGCGCGGGGAAGTGAACAGCTGCTCGGGCGGGCCGCTCTCGATCACCTCGCCGTTGTCCATGAACACGACCTTGTGCGCCGCGGCCCTGGCGAAGCCCATCTCGTGCGAGACCACCAGCATGGTCATGCCTTCGTGGGCCAGCTGCACCATCACGTCCAGGACCTCCTTGATCATTTCCGGGTCCAGGGCGGAGGTGGGCTCGTCGAACAGCATCACCTTGGGGTTCATGGCCAGGGCACGGGCGATGGCCACCCGCTGCTGCTGGCCGCCGGAAAGCTGGTCCGGGTAGGCCTTCACCTTGTCGACCAGCCCGACCCGCTCCAGCAGGCGCAGGCCGACGGCTTCGGCCTCTTCCTTGGACATCTTCTTCACGATCCGCGGGGCGATGGTGATGTTGCCCATGGCGCTCAAGTGGGGGAAGAGGTTGAAGGACTGGAAGACCATGCCGACTTCTTCCCGGATGTGGCGCACGTCCAGGCGGGGGTCGCTCACCCGCTCGTCGTCGATCCAGATCTCCCCGGAGTTCAGGTGCTCCAGGCGGTTCACGCAGCGCAGGAGCGTGCTCTTGCCGCTCCCGGAGGGGCCGATGACCAGGACCACCTCGCCCTTCTGGACCTCCAGGCTGGCGCCGCGCACGGCCTCCAGTTTGCCGAAGCGCTTGTGGGCGTCGAGGATGCGGACTCTAGGGAGCACGGCGGTTCAGCCTCTCTTCCATCAGGCTCACCAGCTTGGAGAAGAACAGGGTCATGATCAGGTAGACCAGGGCCACCACGGTGTAGGTCTCGAAGTAGTAGAAGGTCCTGGAGGCGTACTCCCGCCCCCGGCGCAGCAGGTCGGCCACGGCCAGGATGGAGACCAGCGAGGAGTCCTTGAGCAGGGCGATGAACTCGTTGCCCACCGGCGGCAGGACGATCTTGATGGTCTGAGGCAGGATGATCCGCCGCATGGCCTGCCAGCGGGACATGCCCAGCGCCAGCGCGGCCTCCATCTGGCCCTTGGGCACGGCCTGGATGCCGGCCCGGAAGATCTCCCCCAGGTAGGCGCCGTAGCAGATGGTCATGGCCGTGATGGCCGCCACCAGGCGCGGCACCTGCACGATCTTGCCCATCGCGTAGTAGATGTAGAACAGCTGCACCAGCAGCGGGATGCCGCGGACGACCTCCACGTACACCGTGGCGATGCGGTTGACGATCTTGACCCGCGAGATGCGGCCCAGGCCCGTCAACAGCCCCAGGGCCAGGGCGAAAATGATGGACAGGACCGTGACCTCGAAGGTGGCCAGGATCCCGTCCGGCAGGAAGACCATGATCTCCCGGAAAGGGTGCGGCGAGACGAGCGGCAGCAGCACCAGCAGGGCCAGGGCCCCGAAGAAGGAGATGCGCCACGCAGTGAAGGTGGCTCTTTCCTCCTTCTCCGGGATCAGGGCCCCGTCGGATACCTCGATACGCGGGCGTTTTACCTCAGCCACTTCGCCTCAATCTGCGCGTAGCTGTCGGTTTTCAGGACCTTCTCCAGGCCCTTGTTGATCGCCTCCAGCACCTTGCTGTTGCCCTTCTTCACCGCCACTCCGTAGTACTCCTCGGTGAACGGCTGGCCGACGATCTTCAGCTTGCCCTTGTAGTTCTCGTTCTGCAAGGCGAACTGAGCGGCCACCGGGGTGTCGCAGACCACGGCCTCGATGCGCCCATTGGCCAGGTCCTCGAAGGCCAGGCCGATCTCGTCATAGGTCTTCAGGGTGACCCCGGCCGCCTTCTCCACCTCGAAGGCTCCGGTGGTGCCGATCTGGGCCCCGACGTTCTTGCCCTTCAGCTGCTCCAGCTGCTCGACGCCTTCCAGCTCCTGGCGCACGATCAGGATCTGGCCCGCGTTGATGTAGGGGACCGAAAAGTCCATGGTCTGCTTGCGCTCGTCGGTGATGGTCACCGAGGACATGACCGCGTCGTACTCGCCGGCCTCCAGGCCCGCGAAAATGCCGTCCCAGGCGGTGTTCCGGAACTCCACGGCGAACTTGCCTTCCTTGGCGGCGGCGTTCATGAGATCGATGTCGAAGCCCACGATTTCCTTGGATTCGTTCACCATTTCCATGGGCGGCCAGGTGGCGTCCGTGGCGATGACGATCTTCTCCGGCTCCTGCTTCTTGCATCCCGCCACGAACAGCACCCCGGCGGCCAGAATCAGGGCAATGATAACAACCGTTTTGCGCATGAAGAACTCCTTTCGATTGCTGAATGTACAAATACCTCAACATGAAACTCCCCGGGCTGTCAAGTGAAACTCTTGACGCGGAACCCCGAATCCGCTATATTTTAAGTCACTACGACGCAGGGTAGAGCAGTTGGCAGCTCGTCGGGCTCATAACCCGGAGGTCGCAGGTTCGAGTCCTGCCCCTGCTAAAGAAAAAGCCTACGGTGTAGGCAGGTAGAGATCACCACCGGAAGATCGGCGCGTATCCGCAATCTACTGTAGCACGGCATGCAGCACTGCCGTGGAAGGGAGCGGAAAATGC
>MIBK01000096.1:4897-7022 GCA_001829505.1 Spirochaetes bacterium RBG_16_67_19
AAAAGGCCGCGATAGGACCAGGCCCCCCAGCCCTCGAAGCGGTCCAGAAAGGTCCCGCTGAGCATGGGCAGGCCCATGCTGAAGGGCAGGGAGAGGATGTAGGACACTGCGAAGTACAGGGTGGTGTCGCTCGCTCCGGACAGGCGCTTGACGGCGGGGGCGAACACCATCTGCCGGGTCCCCCGGGAAGCTCCGAAAAGCAGGCTGACCAGGTAGAAAACCCAGGGAACCGGGTGGGCGGCCAGCAACAGGATGCCGGCCGTGCCCAGAGCCTTGGTCAGCAGGTATTTGTCGCGCACCGCCAGCAGATTGGCCCAGCCCAACAGGGCATTGGCCAGGACGCCGCCGAGATAGGCGAAGGCCACGAACAGCCCGGAGGCCAGCGCCGGGGCAATACCGCAGTACTCCGTGGCGAAGTTGGCGTAGAAGGCGATCACCCCGCCCACGGCGAAGAACTCCAGGTCGGTGCCCAGCAGCAGCAGGAAGCCGCGATTGGCCCCGGCGTGGGCGCGCAGGCGGTTGAGGCGCAGCCCTCCGCCCCCTCCCGGCTCAGGGGCTTGGGGTTGTTCCACCGTGAGCAGGAAGAAGAAGCTGCCCGCCAGAAACAGCAGGCCCACCAGGGTGAACACCAGGCTGGAACCCACGGCAGAGAAGGAATAACGCTCCACCACCCGCACCAACCAGAGGCTGCCGGCTAGCTTGGCGGCGCTCTGGATGATCATCATCAGGGCCAAAGCCCGGATGGAGCGCTTTGCGGAGAAGATCTTCACCAGGTAGTTCTGCCAGGCCGGCAGGATCAGTCCCACCCCGATGGCGAACAGGCCGTAGGCGGCCAGGAACAGGGGCAGCGTGTTGGAGCGGATGCCGCTTGCGCCCAGGAGCAGGCCGAAGGCCAGGATGGGGACCGCCGCGGCCACGTGGGCCGCCAGCACCGCCCCGCGCTTGCGCGCCAGGCGGCCGGTGAGCGACCAGGAGATCAGGGAGAACCCAGCCGTTCCCGCGGACATCAGGGTGGGGATCAGCCCCACCAGGAAGCTGGAAGCACCCAGGTTGCGCAGGAACACCTGCAGGAAGGTGGATTCGATCACCACCGGCATGCCCAGGCCCCAGAGCAGCTCCACGCCGCAGATGCCGGTGACGTTGCGGGCGAAGTGGCTGTCCTGGGACTGGGCGGCGGCGGGCATGCGGCTACGGCTGCAGACCGAGGAGCTGGGCCCAGAAGCGGGCCTCGTCGATCGACCCGCGGCGCAGCTCCTCAATGCCCTGCCGGACTTCGTCGGGGAAAGATCGCCAGTAGCGCTCGCGCCAGTCCGCGGGCAGGTCCCGGGAATCCTCCGGGCTCAGGGTTCCCCGCTCGGCGGCCAGGAAGGTGGCGACCATGGAGGCCAGGGCATCCGGCGGCAGGGGTTCAGCGGCGGGCGCGGGGGCCCGAGTTCCGGGCAGCCAGTTGTCCAGGAGGATCTCCACCTCCCGGTCCTGGATGCCCGGCTCCTTGTTCTTGATGAGGTCGCGGACGATCCGGCGGGCGATTTGCGGCACGTCCAGGGAGGAGCCGAGCTGCTTGGCGATGTTGCGCGAGAGCCGCTGGGCCATCCGCCGGGGATTCAGGCCTTCCCCGCCGGGTGGGGAGTCGGCGGTTCGCCTCTTGAGCGCCTCGCCGATGACCTCCAGCTGGGCGGTGGTGGCCTGGTTGAGGATGAAATCCAGCACGACGTAAAGCGGATCGTTCGGGTCCATGATTGCCGGTCCGGTGTGCCTCCAGTATGATGCAGAAGCCATGAATAGTGAAGAGCACCTCCGGCGGATCTTCCAGGCCGCGCTGCGGGCCGTGGAGCCGGAAAGCCTCCTGGCCCGCAGCTTGCGGCTGGAGGGCGACGTCCTGGAGGTGCGGGGGCAGGAGGGGCCACTGTGGCTGGACTTGCGAGGCTTCGAGCGCCTGGTCGTTCTTGGGGCCGGCAAAGCGGCCGCGCCCATGGCCCGCGCGCTGGAGGGCCTGCTGGGGAACCGCATTGACGAAGGGCTGGTCGTGGTCAAGGACGGGTACACCTCGCCGCTGCAAAGGGTGCGCTGCCTGGAGGCGGGGCACCCGGTGCCCGACCCGCGAGGTCTGGCCGCGGCCGCTGAA
>MIBK01000096.1:7033-7335 GCA_001829505.1 Spirochaetes bacterium RBG_16_67_19
GGCCTCCCGGGTCGGTGCGCGAAGCTTGGCCATCGTGCTGGTTTCAGGGGGAGGCTCGGCGCTGCTGCCCGCTCCGCTGCCGCCGCTCACCCTGCCGGACAAGCAGGCGGTGACCCGCGGGCTTCTGGCCAGCGGGGCGGAAATCGGGGAGATCAATTGCCTGCGCAAGCACCTCTCCCGCCTGAAAGGAGGCAGGCTGGTCGGCCTGCTGGGAGGGGCGGAAGTGCTCGCCCTGATCCTGTCGGACGTGGTCGGGGACCGGTTGGAGTCCATCGCCTCCGGGCTGACCGTGCCTGATCCGG
>MIBK01000097.1:0-5916 GCA_001829505.1 Spirochaetes bacterium RBG_16_67_19
TGGAATCGACAGTTGCTGTGGACAGATGGTCGCAAACCTGCTGAAATACCCATAGCCATGGATTCGGGGGCGATCAAGCGCCAGGTCGGAAGGCAGGCCGCGGAGGAGCTGGTAGCCAGCGGCATGAAGCTGGGTCTGGGCACGGGCTCCACCGCCATCGAGGCGGTGCGGCGGATCGGGGAGCTGGTGCGCGAAGGGGCACTGCGCGACCTGAAGGTGGTGCCCACCAGCTTCCAGACCGAGGTGGCCTGCCGGGAGCTGGGCATCTCCCTGTGGTCCCTCAACGATCCGCTGATCGCCGGGCGCCTGGATCTGACCATCGACGGGGCCGACGAGGTGGACCCCGCCTGGCGCCTGATCAAGGGCGGAGGGGCGGCCATGCTGATCGAGAAGATCGTGGCCCACGCCTCGCGGGACTACGCCATCATCGTGGACAGCTCCAAGATCGTCGGACGGCTGGGCGAGAAAGCGCCGGTGCCGGTGGAGCTGGTGCCCGAGGCCCTGCTCACCGTGAGCAGGGCCCTGGAGGCGCTGGGCGGGGTCCCCGCGCTGCGCATGGCCAAAATGAAGGACGGGCCGGTGATCACCGACCACGGCAACTTCGTCCTGGACGTCCGTTTCCCCGCCGCTTTCGACCCGCCGGCGATGGAGCGCGAGCTGGCCCTGATTCCCGGGTTGCTGGCCCACGGGATCTTCACCCGCCCGGTAACCAGCCTGCTGGTCGGTTGGCCGGACGGGCGCATCCAGCACAAAGGCGAACCCGACATTTGACAGCCCGTCCCCCCCGGATTAGCCTGGGGGTATGGACGCGAAAAAGAAACTCTCGATCCACGAGCTGGCGAAGATGAAGCGCGAAGGGCGCAAGATCGCCTGGCTCACCGCCTACGACTACCCTACCGCCCGCTTCGCGGAAGAGGCCGGGCTGGACCTGCTGCTGGTGGGGGACTCGCTGGGCATGTGCGTGTACGGCTACGAGGGCACGGTGCCGGTGACCATGGAGCAGTGCATCGTGCACTGCCAGGCGGTGCGCCGCGGGGCGCCCAACACCTTCGTGATCGGGGACATGCCTTTCATGAGCTACCAGCAAAGCGACCAGGACGCCGTGGCCAACGCGGGCCGCTTCCTCAAGGAGGCCATGGTCGACGCCATCAAGCTGGAGGGCGGCAGGAGGGTCATCAGCCGCATCCGGGCCATCCTGGACGCCGGGATGGTGGTCTGCGGGCACATCGGCCTGACCCCGCAGAGCTCCGGGCAGTTGGGCGGGCACAAGGCCCAGGGGCGCACCACGGAGTCGGCCCGGGCGCTGATCGAGGACGCGCTGGCCATCGAGGAGGCCGGGGCCCAGTTCCTGCTGCTGGAGGCCGTGCCCCCGGAAGTGGCCGGCTTCATCGCCCGCCGCTTGAGCATTCCCGTGTACGGCATCGGCGCGGGCCCGGAATGCGACGGGCAGCTGCTGATCGTCTCCGACCTGATCGGCCAGTTCCAGGCCTTCACCCCGAAGTTCGTGAAGAAGTACGCGGACGTGGCCGGGGTGGTCACCGCCGCCATGAAGGCCTACACGGCGGACGTGAGGAAAGGAGCCTTCCCGGCCGAAGAGCACTGCTACCACATGCTGGAGGGAGAGGAAGCCGGCTTCCGGGAGCTGGAAAGGAAGTACGGCAAATGAGCGCCGCGCGCGGAAGCCGGACCCTGCGCCGGAAGCTGGCGATCGAGGGCCGGCGCCTCAAGGAGCTGAACCGTTACCTGCTGGACCCGGACAACCCGCTGGTGAACCGCCTACTGGCGGTCGTCGAACGCTTCGGCGGGCCGCGGGCCATCAATGCCCAGGCGGCGGAGGGCGGCAAGCCCGAGAACCTGCGCGCCCGCCTGAAGGAATGCGGCTCGCCCTACCTGCCGGACCTGGATTGGCTGCAGGCGCAACGGGACGCCGGAGCTTTCCTGCCCCTGGCGGAGTACTATCGAAAGATCCGCGGCCTGCCCGTCGCCGCCCCGCCTGGCGCCCCCACCGGGGTGCGGGAAGCGCGGGCCGTGACCCTGGAGATCAGCGCCCTGCAGTACTTCCCCTGGCTGATCGCGGAAGCCCGCCAGGCCATCGAGCGCCGGGAGCTCATGCCCGGGCGCTTCATCCGCGTGCGGCGCATGGCCGAGCAGGTGGAGGACCAGGGGGACACCCTGGCGGTGGCCGCGGCCATGCGCATCGCGGGAGCCAGCTACGTGGAGACCCTGGACACCAAGGGCACCGACGGCTCCAACGTGCACCTGGGCGGACCGGAAACCATCACCGGCTACTTCGGCGGCATCGGGCAGCCCAATGACTATCCCGTGAAGTGGATCGAGGAGTACCTGGGCTATTACACCCGCTACGGCGTGCGCCAGGTGCTGAACATCAACCCCGGCACCGTGCTGGCCGCCTACCTGCTGCACAAGCTGGGCGTGGACTGCGAGTTCAAGATCTCCGTGTTCATGGGCAACGACAACCCCTACTCCGTGCTCTGGACCCTGCTCACCGCGCGCCTGTTCTCCCGGCCCGACGGATCCACGAGCCTGATCGGCTTCAACTTCTCCAACTCGGTGAACGCGGACACCATCCGGGACTGTGACCGGGTGCGCGGCGCGCTGGGCCTCACCGCCCAAGTGCGCTTCGAGCACCACATCACCGAGACCTACAAGTCCATCGTGCGCCAGCCCTACCTGCGCCGCGAGGAGCTGGTGGAGGTGGCCCGCACGGTGCCCAACATCTCCGCCAAGCACGAGGGCGGGGACCCGGAGGTGGAGGCCGGGCGCGAGCACCCCAGCGACGACCTGGACTACTTCCTGCCCAAGGCGGACATCGAGGCCCGGGGGCTCATGCCGGCCCTGCTGGACAATTACCTGGACAAGCACCAGGCCGTCAACCGCACCGCCGAGGCGCTGGTGCGCGACGGCACCGGGGTGGTGGCCGCCCCGCTGCTGCACGGAAGAGGGGTTTAGCGCATGTCCCTGAAAAACCGTACGGCCGTCATCAGCGGGGCGGGTGGCGAGGTGGCGGCGGTGTTGGCCCGGAACCTGGCCGCCCAGGGAGCCAACCTGGCCCTGCTGGGGAGAAACCCCGAAAAGCTGGAGGCCCTGCGCTCCGCGCTGGCCCTGCCGGAGGCCAGGGTCCTGGTCCAGGAAGCGGACCTTTCGGAGCCAGACGCGGCCGGCTCGGCGGCCGCGGCGGTGGCGGAGAAGTACGGGCGGGTGGACGCGCTGCTGCACCTGGCCGGCGGCTGGACGGGCGGCAAGACGCTGCTGGAGGCCGCCCCCGGGGACTTGCAGTCGATGCTCGAGCAGCACGTCTGGACCTCCTTCCACGCCGTGCGGGCCTTCCTGCCGCTCCTGCTGGCCAACGGCTGGGGCCGGGTGATCATGATCGGCTCGCCTTTCGCCGCGAGGCCCAATGCCAGGGGCGGCCCCTACGCCATCGGCAAGGCCGGCCAGGAGGCGCTGCTGCTGGCCCTCTCGCAGGAGCTGCGCGGCACGGGCGTCACGGCCAACCTGCTGCAGGCCCGGACCATCGACGCCACACGGGAGAAGCTCTCCGCCCCCACCGCGGCCAACGCCTTGTGGACGACCCCCGAGGAGCTGTCGGCCGCGGTCCTGTTCCTGCTGTCCGAGGAGGCCGGGACGATCAACGGGGCGAGGATTCCGCTGTTCGGCGCTTACGGCTGAACGGGGCCCGGAGGCCGATACCCATTGCAGCGGGCCGGTACAAGAGTGTATGCTCTACTGAAATACTCATATAGGAGGCGCGAGGTATGTTCGTCGACTATCTGACCCTGATGCTGATCAACCTGGTGGCCGGGCTGCTTCTCCTGGCCCTGCACCTGGTAGCCTTCATGGAACGCAGTCCGAAGAGGCTGGCGCCCGGCTTTCTCCTGACCGGATTCATCGGCACGGCCGCCGGCCTGCACATGACCCTGTCCTGGCCGCTGCCGGGGGTCCATAACATCGCCTTCGGCGAAATGTCCCTGCTGTTCGGCGCGCTGTTCTTCTTCGCGGGGCTGGCGCTGCTGCGCGAATGGGACCTGCTGGGCCTGGGCATTTACGCGGTGCTGGCCGGCGTGGCCGCCGTGGTGGTTGGGGCGCGCATCCTGAACCTGGGCCTGACCAAGCAGCCCCTGGTGACCTTCCTGGGCTTCCTGCTTACCGGTGTCGGCGGCATACTCACCCTGCCGGCCTACCTGCTGCACAAGAGCATTGCCTTCCGGGTGGTAGTCGCCTTGGTGCTGGTGGCCGGCGCGGCGATCTGGGCGCTCACCGCGTATGGCTCCTATTGGGTGCACCTGGAGAGCTTTGCGAAGTACTTCCCCGGAGGAGCCCCGCCCGCCCCGGCCCAATAGGGTCCGCACCCAGGGACACCGCTGCGGGGAGGGGCCGCCCAGCCCTCAGCCTCCGGTTGCGGTAGTGTCCTGGCTCAGGCTCAGTGCGGTGCTGGCCCCGAAAAAGCCGGTGAGCAGGATGTTCAGCCCCCGGCGCAGGGACTGGAAGGAGAAGTGCTTCCGGGCCAGCTCGTAGTTCTTTTCCACCATGGCCCGACGCCGGTCCGCGTCCTGCAGGACCTGGCGTACCTCCTGCACCGCCCGCGGGGTGAGGAAGCCGTCGATAGCGATCACGTCGAAGCCCTTGGGCTCGATGTCCGTGATGTAGACCTCATAGCGGTTCACCAGCAGCGGCTTGCGGAAATACACCGCCTCCAGGAAGGCGTTGCCGAAGCCCTCGTACAGGCTGGGGTAGGTGATCAGGTCCATGTGCGGGTACACGTCCCACAGGGAGTACAGTTTCTTGCCGCCGCTGGTGAAGCGCCGGCTGTCGTGCAGTCGGTTCTGGATCAGGTACAGAGGCACCTCCTGCCGGCGGGCCGACTCCTTGATCCACTCCAGGTACTCCACCCCCTCGTCGGCGTGGGAATGCGAGATCAGCAGCTTCACCCCCGGCAGGCCCAGCATCTCGGCCAGGTAGATGGCCTGCTCGATGCCCTTGCGGGAGACCACCCGCGTGGGCTGCAGGATCAGCAGATCCTCGGCGGCGAAACCCAGGTCGGCGCGGAACTCGCGGTTGAAGTCGTCCAGCCTGCCTTCCTCGCGCTCGAAGTCGATCACGTTGTAAATCAGCTGCGAGGAAATGCTGCGATGGCCCGCCAGGTCGCGCTGCGCCCGCGAGTTGATCACTACGTGCCGGATCGAGGGCAGGTCCGGCGGGAAGGCCATGTCCAGGATGTCCTTGACCGAGTTCAGCAGGAAGCGCGGCCGCTCCCAGTAGAAATCGTGGTGATGCCCGATGGTGGGGATGCCGGTCTCGGCGATGAGCTCGGTCAGCGCCATACCCAGGGGCAGGTGCACCGGGATGGCCAGGGCATTCTCCGCCACCAGCAGGTCCAGGCCGAAGCGCTCCACGAACTCGTAGAGCCGGTTCTTGAGGTACTCCTTCATCCGGTGCAGGGTGTCGGTCACCTCCCGGCTGCGGGTGGAGTTGCCGAACAGGTCCCTCTCCAGCGCCAGGATGGCCGGGTGCCGGAAATAGGCCTCCGGCACCAGCAGGCTGCGCTCCGGGTCCGTGTCCAGCTCCCCGGCGAACCAGTAGCAGCGGTGGTGGAAACGCTCCAGCAGGGAGATCCACTTGGTCGTCTCCAGGGACACCCCGTCCAGCCCCTGGAAACGGGTGGAGACGAAACCGATGTGCAGCGCCCGGGAATTCCTTGCCTCAATCTCCATGCAGCAACCTCACATTCTCTACCGTGGCGAAGCGCCGGATGATCCGCTCCCACACCGCCGCTTCATCCGGGGCGGAGGACCCGGCCGCCGGCCTCGCGAACGAGCGGCAAATCCCGTCAAAGGTCGCGGCGAACCGCTCCAGCCCGAAGCGCTGCTGGAGGCGCCCGGCCAGCTCCCGGCTGGC
>MIBK01000097.1:6048-11819 GCA_001829505.1 Spirochaetes bacterium RBG_16_67_19
GCCCGGCCGCAGGCAGGAAGGAGAACTCCACCTCGCTCTGCCCGCAAGCCGACTCCAACCGCCCCTCCAGGTCCCGGGTGGTTTCCTCCGGCAGCAGGCCGCAGCCGGCCAGCCGGTCGAGCTTCCGCCGGTAAGCCTCCAGCAGCCGCCTCCTGGCCCGCGCGGGCAGCGGCGCCCGCACCTCGCGATACAGCTCGACCGGACGGCCCGCGAAAAGGTCCCGCATCCCCTCCAGCACGTCCAGATCGCGGGCCAGCAGCGGCCGGCCCCAGGCCAGGCTCTGCAGGAATAGGTAGCCGAAGCCCTCCTGCACGCTGGCCGAAAGGACCAGGTCGCTGGCGCGGAACAGGTCCTCCAGGTGCAGGCCCCGCGTTTGCAGGAGCGCCCCGGCGCCGAACACCCCCGGGGCCCAGCCCCGGGCGAACGCCCTCTGCACGCAGCGGGAATACCCCCTCTCCTCCGCGGAGATCCCGGGCAGGGTCACCGCCAGCCCGGCGGGCTCAGACAGCAGGAGGCAGAGAAGGGCGGCTTCTATCACGTTCTTGCGCCGGATGCAGCGCACCGGGTACAGCAGCAGGGGCCGGTCCGCCAGGCCCAGCGCCCTCCGCACCTCGGCGGCCGGAGCCGCGGCCCGGCCGCCGTCCGGCTCCAGCGGGTTCTCCAGCAAGTGCAGGTGCTCCCCCGGGATCCCCGCCTCCCGGAGCACGGCCAGGTCGCGGCGGTTGATCAGGGCATAGCGCACGGAAGGCCCGATCGGGTACGGCGGGGCGGTTAGCGAGCGCCGCAGGCGGCCCAGGTTGTCGTAACGCCCGCATTCCGGGAAGTCGTGGATCTGCAGGATCAGCCTCTGCTTCCCGGAGCGGGCGACCTCCAGCAGGGCCTGGGTGAAAGCCGGGTTTCGGCCCAGATGATGGTTGTGCACCCACCAGATTGCGTCATCGGAGCCGAAGCTGCGGAGCAGCGACTCGCCCAGCCGGCGGCCCTCGGCCGCCACGGCGGCGGGCAACGGGTCGCGGCCGTCCCGGTAGCCCAGCTCGGGGCAGACCCGGACCGCCGGCTCATCGCCCTGCCGGCCCGACGTCCCCCCCTCCGGAAAGGCGGCCCCCACCAGGGTGACCTTGCGGATGCCGGCGCCGTGATCGCGCAGGGCCCGCAGCGCCGACCGCACCACGCTGGAAACGCCGCCGGGCAGGAAGTGATAGTGGAAGACGACCAGGTCAGTCACGGTTCTGACCTTCAACCTACTCCCCCGGCTCGCCGTTCGGCAACCGCACCCGAGGCCGTTCAACAGTCACGATTTCCTATTGTCAAGGACATGGCGGATCACGGCGTCAAGCGCAGGATCCACGTTTACGCGCCTTAATACCACCTCCGGATGGGCATTGGCGAAAACCCGAAACACTTCGTCCGCAAAGGCCTGCCCGATGGAGCGAACTCCCTTAAAATCAAGAACAACCTCCCGGAACCTCTCCAAGCGGGCGATCAGGCGCCGTGCTTCGGAGCGCGAAAGATAGTCACCGGCCGAGAACCTGATTGAGACCACCGTCTTTTCGAAACGGAAGTCGTATTCTTCGGGGGCGAATGCGGAAAAAACCTTCTCCAGCTCTCTCCTGGCTGAACGGCTGATCCCCATGGTCACCTCCGTTCCGCGAATCGGCTTGCGGACGCTCACCGCCATTTCCCTGCCGCCCGCCGAAACCGTCAGCTCTATGCGATGCGAGCGAAGCACGAACATGTCGCAGGCCTTGGAAGTGAAGAAAATCCCTTCGCCGGAATGTCGCTCAGGCGCGGTGGTCGCCTTTCCCTTCAGCAGCTCTCCTACTGCGTCATTCTCATCCCTGAGCCGCAGGCGACTGGCGATGGAGTGAAAGGCGCCAATGCCTTGATCCCTGATCGCTGCCCGCACCTCGCGAGCCGCCAGCCTCACTTCCACACGGCAGGAGTGAGAATGGGAATGCTCGATGGCATTATTCAGCATCTCCGAGAGCGCGTAAGTGAAGATTCTTTGAGCCGCGGCGCTTAGGATCTTCTTTGGATTCAGCCACAGCAGCACTTCGGCGACCACGGCATCTTCCTGCAATCCCGCGATTGTATAGATCCGGCGGAATGGGGGGCGAGGCCGGCGAGGGATAGACGATCCCGCCAGGCGGTATTCGGCGCCCCGGGTTCTCCCCTCGGTTTCCAGCTTGCCCTCCTCCACAAGGCGGGCAAGGTGACGGTGAACGGCCTGCCTGGATAGTCCCAAGGCAGCCGCGAGCCGCGCGCCTGAGGTTTTTCCCAGTTCACGTATCAGACCAAGGATCTCCTGACGCGTGTCCATGGATTCAGAATGAGCCAATGTCAACCTATTGTCAACGTTGGTAATAATCTATTGTCAACGTGCTTGTCCGTCTCCGCCCGCCTTTTTATATTTGCCTCAGCGGAAACGAAGGAGGTCTGAATTGCCTTTTCGGCGTGCTCTTCTGCTGCTGGCCCTGGCGGGAAGGCTGGCCTGGCCGGCCGCCGGCAGGGCGGCCGATGAGGAGCAACTCTGGCGGCTGCTGGCCGGCGGCGGACAGGTCGTGCTGGTGCGACACGCCGTCACCACCCCTGGAGTCGGCGATCCGCCGGGCATGCGGCTGGAAGATTGCGCCACCCAGCGCAACCTCAGCGACGAGGGACGCGCCGAGGCCCGCCGCCTGGGCGCCGCCTTTCGAGCCCGCGGCATTCCCGTCCAGCGCCTGCTTTCCAGCCCCTGGTGCCGCTGCCTGGAGACCGCCCGGCTGGCCTTCGGCTCCCCGGAGGTCTGGACGCCGCTGGGCAACCTGTTCGGGCGCCCGGAAAACCGGGAGGAGCAGGTCCGACGTATGCGCGAGCTGGTGGGCGAAAAAGTTATGGGCGGGAACCTGGTCCTGGTATCGCACGGCTCCACCATCTCCGCGCTCACCGGCGTGAGCCCGGGCACGGCGGAGATGGTCATCCTCACCCCGCGGGGCGCGGGGAGCTTCATCGTAGCCGGAACGCTGACAGCGCCTTGAGTCCCGGATGCGGCCCCGGGTGCGCCGCGGGAAGTCCCTCAAGGGGCCGGCGGGAACAGGGCCTCCCCGTTGCGCCAGGCGATCTTCTCGCCGACCTCCACGGGGAGCTGCCGCAGCCACCCCCGGTTGAAGCGGGCGGTCTCCTCCAGCGATTCCCAACGGGAGACGATCCAGGTGTCGGTGCCTACCAGGAAGCGGTCGGGAAAGGCCAGGAACAGCCCGCGCCACTCCGGGTCCAGACTCCCGCCAGGGGCCACGTCGTAGCGCAGGGACAGCTCGACCCAGAGGTTGGGGTGGCCTTCCAGCAGGCGGCGGGCTGCTGCTGCCGGCGAGCCCAGGCCCGAGTGAGCCCACAGGAAGCGGGCCCGCGGGTAGCGGACCAGCAGGGCCTGCATCCCCTCCTCCCCCGTGTGCACCTGCACGGGCAGGCCGCGCTGGACGGCCAGCCGCACCGCCCGGTCCACCACCGGCGCCTCCGCGTCGCCGGCCTCCAGGTGCACCTCCCCGACGCCCCGGTAGGCGCGACGCCCCAGCTCCCGCTCCAGGACTTCCAGCAGCGAGGCGTCGCGATGCCAGCCGGAGGAATCCCCGGCTTCCCGGTACAGCCGCAGCAAAGGCACCACCCGCTCCGGGGCTTCCGTGTGCAGCCGCCAAGTCCCCTCGTCCGGCGTGCTGGAGACCAGGGCGCGGCGGATGCCGGCCCGGTCCATCAGGCGGATGATCTCCCCGGGCGGATACCGCTCCCAGGCCTCCCGGCTGTAGTGGATGTGGGCGTCGAAGAGCGGAAGCTCCTGGGCACCGACCGCTGGCGGGAGAAGGATCGGCAGGAAGGCCAGAAGCAAAAGGCCCCACGGGGCCGGTCGTGTTCTCATTGGGTTCTCCTGCTGCAGAAAATACTGCGCCTGCGGGGCAGGGGGAAGGCGCGGCGCTTGTCGGCCAGGGGGCGGAGCCTTACACTGGGGAAGTCATGCGCCCGCCCCTGGCCCGCATCCGCGAAGAGCTGGCCTTCCTGTACGGCCGCGCCGCCGCCGCGGGGATCGCCAAGCAGATCGGCGATCTGCTGGAACGTTGGGAGGGTAAGCTGCGCCCGCCGGAGGGAGTGGACCCGCGGGAATGGTTTCGCCGTCGCCTCCGGCTGGACCAGAGCGCCTGCCTGCTCATCGCCTACGGCGACCAGTTCCGGGAGCCCGGCGCCACTGCCCTGGATACGCTGCAGCGGGCCATGACCCTGCTGTTCCACGACCTGCCGGCCGGCGTCCACATCCTGCCGTTCTTCCCCTGGTCCTCCGACGACGGTTTCTCGGTCCTGGACTTCCGGGCGGTGGACCCGGAGTTGGGGGGCTGGGAGCAGATCCGGCGCATTGCCGGACGGGGCCTGCTGATGGTGGACCTGGTCCTGAACCACGCCTCCGCGCAGGGCGAGTGGTTCCGGGGCTACCTGCGAGGCGATCCGCGCTACCGCGACTTCTTCATCGAAGTACCCGAGGGAGCCGACCTGTCCGGGGTGTTCCGCCCCCGCGCCCTGCCCCTGGCCACCGAGTTCCGGACGGCCGCCGGACCGCGGCGACTGTGGACGACATTTGGGACGGATCAGGTGGACCTGAATTACGCCAATCCCGCCGTGCTGCTGGAGATGCTGGACGTCCTTTTGGCCTACGTGTCCGCGGGGACGCGGTTGGTGCGCCTGGACGCAGTGGCCTACGTCTGGAAGCAGCCCGGCACCTCCTGCCTGCACCACCCCCGGGCGCACGGCCTGGTGCGCCTCTTGCGCGCCGTGCTGGACGCCGCCGCCCCCTGGGTGCTCCTGCTCACGGAGACCAACGTGCCCCAGCGGGAGAACCTGAGCTATTTCGGCAATGGGCGCGAGGAAGCGCAGCTGGTGTACCAGTTCCCTCTGCCTCCCCTGGTCCTGGACGCGTTCCTGCAGGAAGAGGCTTCCAGCCTGCGGGCCTGGGCCGCGGCCCTTCCAGTCTGCGGCCCCCATACCGCGTTCTTCAACTTCCTGGCCTCGCACGACGGCATTGGCCTGCTGCCCGCCGCCGGCCTCCTGCCGCCGGAGCGCATCCAGGCTCTGGCTGAGGCGGCGCTCGAGCGCGGCGGGCGGGTTTCCTTCAAGAGCAGCCCGGCAGGAGAGGTTCCCTACGAGCTGAACATCTCCTACCTGGACGCCGTGGCCCGCCCCGGCGAGCCGGAGCCGCGCCGCGCCGCGGCCTTCCTGACCTCGCAGGCCATCCTCCTGGCCCTGGCCGGCGTGCCCGCCATCTACGCCCACAGCTTGCTGGGCACTCCCGGCGACCGGGAAGCGGTGCAGCGGACCGGGCAGAACCGGGCCATCAACCGGCGCAAGCTGGAATATCGGGAGGCGGAGGCGCTGCTGGAAGAGGCCGAGCGCTCGGTGGCGGGCCGCGTCCTGGCCGGCATGCGGCGCCTGCTGGCCGCCCGCTCCGGCCACCCGGCGTTCCACCCCCATGGGGCCCAGCGGGTCATGGGCAGCTCGGGTGGCGGGAGCGCCCTGTTCTGCCTGGAGCGCGCCTCGCCGGACGGCCGGGAGAAGGTGCTGTGCCTGCACAATGTCAGCGGGAAGCCGGAGGCGTTTCAAGCGGCAAGCGCGCCGCCGGCCGGGTGGGTCGACCTGATCAGCGGCCGGCGGGTTGTTCCCGGGCGGGACGAAGGCGGCCGGCCCCTGATCACGGTCGGCCCCTGGGAGGCGCTGTGGCTGGCCGTACGAGCGCTGGATGCGGTCCCGGCCATCGC
>MIBK01000097.1:11887-12696 GCA_001829505.1 Spirochaetes bacterium RBG_16_67_19
TCCCGGCCGGGCTGGCCCCGCGCGGGCGGCTGCGCCCCGCGGTCCGGGCCGTGCTGTTCGATTTATATGGAACCCTGTGGGCCAGCGCGGCGGGGGACCTGGACCGCCGCAACCCGTCGCCAGCCCCCGCCCCGCCCGGCTTGCCCGAACTGCTGCGGCGCTACGGCTGCCCGCTGTCCCCCCAAGAGCTGGCCGGGGCGCTGGCCGCCGCCATCCGGCGCGACCACGAGGGGCGACGAGCGGAAGGCGCCGACTTCCCCGAGGTGCGCATCGAGCGCCTCTGGGCGGAGCTGCTCGGCTTGGAACCACCCCAGGCCCGGGCCTTCGCGGTCGAGCATGAGGCGCTGGTCAACCCGGTCTGGCCCATGCCGGGCTTGCGGAGCGCCTTGCGCAGCCTGCGCGGGCAAGGCCTGCTGTTGGGCATCCTGTCCAATGCCCAGTTCTACACGCCTCTGCTGTTCGAATGCTTTCTGGGCGCCGGGGCACGGGAGCTGGGTTTCCGGGAGGAGCTCGTCCTGTATTCCTGCGAGCTGGGCCTGGCCAAGCCCTCCCCCAGGCTCTTCGAGATCGCCCGCGAGCGGCTGGCGGCCGCGGGGGTGCCGGCAGCCCGGGTGCTGATGGTGGGCAATGACGCGCTGCGCGACCTGGCTCCGGCCCGTGCGGCCGGCTTCCAGACGGCGCTGTTCGCCGGCGACGCCCGCTCGCTGCGGGGAGCGGAGCAGGCCGGGGAGGCCAGCGCGGTTCTCACCGACCTGCGGCAGCTCCTCCGCCTGCTGAAGCGCGGCCGCCTGCAGCCCTAGAAAGCCACC
>MIBK01000098.1:0-100 GCA_001829505.1 Spirochaetes bacterium RBG_16_67_19
CCGACCGAGAAGGCCAACTTCAAGAAGAAGTACGGCTACGAGCTGAAGCCCCCCGCTACCTGGGCCCAGCTGCGGGACATCGCCGAGTTCTTCACCCGGC
>MIBK01000098.1:202-3318 GCA_001829505.1 Spirochaetes bacterium RBG_16_67_19
GGGACAAGAACAACAATGCCAAGGGCATGGTGGACTCCAAGGAGGCCATCGCGGCCGTCCAGCTGTACCATGACCTGTATCAGAACTTCTGCCCGCCCGGGCTTTCCAATGCCTTCTTCCCCGAGATGAACGACGCCTACGTCAACGGGAAGGCGGCCATGATGATGAACTACTTCGCCTTCCTCCCGGCGGTGACCAACCAGAAGCTGGATCCGAAGTACTGGGACAAGTCCGGCTACTTCGTGAACCCCGCCGGCCCCAAGGGCAAGCAGTTCGCGGCCCTCGGAGGCCAGGGCATATCGGTTCTCGCCTACATCAGCAAGGATCGCCAGCAGGCGGCCCTGGACTTCATCAAGTGGTTCGCCCAGGACAAGACCCAGGCCCGCTGGGCCGAGCTGGGCGGGTACACCTGCAACGTGAAGGCGCTGAACAGTGACGCCTTCCTGAAGAGCCAGCCGTACAACCCGGCCTTCGCCAAGACCATGACCATGGTCAAGGACTTCTGGAACATCCCGGCCTACGGTCCCCTGCTCGCCGCTTCCCAGAAGTGGCTCCACAACTACATCGTGGGGGACGTCGGAACCGCGGAAGAAACCATGAAGGGTCTGGCTGCCGAGCAGCAGGCGATTCTCGAAGAAGGCGGATACATAAAGAAGTAGGCTCTTGAGATCGAGGAGGGGGGTGGTTTCTCTCCCCCCTCCTTGTTGACCGAAAATGCCCGCGACAGGGCATCTCCCCGCGGGAAATCGAAGGAAACCAGTGAGGTAGAGGTATGCCCTCAAAACAGGCCCAGGGGATTGCGCCCGCGGCGAGCAACGTCGGACAGGCGCGCCGGCACCTCAGCGACCGCGCCATCCAGAACCTTTTCATCTGGCCCACGCTGCTCCTGCTCATCGCGGTAAACCTGTTCCCGCTGCTGTACAGCCTGTACCTCAGCTTCACGAATTTCCTCGCCGTGCAGAACAAGCCCCCCGGGTGGGTCGGCCTGGCTAACTTCGCCACCATCCTGAACAGCCCGGAGATGTGGCGCAATTTCGCCACCACTGGCCGCTATGCCCTCATGTCCGTGGGGATGCAAACCCTCATCGGTTTCGGCCTGGCCATGCTGGTGCGCCGAAAATTCTTCGGCAGCGGGCTCATCACCACCCTGATCCTGGTGCCGATGATGATCTCCCCGGTGGTCGTCGGGATGTTCTGGAAGATGATCTACAATCCCAACTTCGGCTTCTTCAACTTCCTCCTCGGTGCGGGGGACGCGGGCAAGGGTGTGGACATGCTGGCCAGCAAGTTCTTCGGCCAGTCGACGCCCGGGCTGGCCCTCATCGCCGTCGCTATCGTGGATGTGTGGATGTGGAGCCCCTTCGTCATGCTGCTGGTGCTCTCCGGCCTGAACGCCATACCCGAATACCTGTACGAGGCGGCGGCGATAGACCGGGCCAGTCCCTGGTTCCAGTTCCGGCGGATCACGCTGCCCCAGGTCGCGCCCTTGTTGCTCATCGCAGTGCTCTTCCGGACGATCGAGGCTTTCAAATCCTTCGACCTGGTCATGGGGATGACCGGAGGCGGTCCGGGGGACCAGACTGAGCTGATCGCCGTCAACCTCTACCGGCAGGCGTTCCTGGGCACCTTCAAGACCGGGTTTTCCAGCGCCCTGGCCTACATCATCCTCATCATCATCATCGCCGCCAGCAACATGTACATCAAGTATCTCAACCAGATCAAAGGGGAGGCGTGAGCCATGGCCAGATTCGAAGAGCGCGGACCACGCAGTCCCATCGTTCAGCCGATCCGCGTGGACAAGGTGCACCCGCGGGCCCGGGCGCAGCGTCGATTGATCGCCATCGCTTCCCTCCTCATGGCCATCATCATGCTGCTGCCGGTCTTCGTCATGGGCATCTCCGCCTTCAAGACTCGCGCTGACGTCATGTCCTCCCCGCCCAAGATCCTCTTCAAACCCACCCTGGAGGGCTTCATGCTCCTTTTCACCGAGAGGGCCGTAGTCAGCCAGTCCAGGCAGGAGGAGCTGCAGGAAGAAGCGGCGGCGGGGAGCTTGAGTCTGTTCGAGCGCCTGGCCTTGGAGGCGGGCATGGAGATCACGGGCCCGTCGGCCTACGTGTTCCGCCTGTGGAACTCGGTGATCATCGCCGGCATCTCCACCGTCGCTTCGGTGGTCCTCGGGCTGTTCGCGGCGTACGCCTTCAGCCGCTTCAAGGTGCCCGGGAAAAATGATCTCATGTTCTTCATCCTCAGCACGCGCATGCTTCCTGCCGTGGTGGTTACCATCCCTCTATTCCTGATGTACCGGCAGCTCGGGCTGCACGACAGGCACCTCGGCATGATTATCCTTTATACCGTTTTCAACCTTTCCTTCTCGGTGTGGCTGCTCAAGGGCTTCATCGACGAGATCCCCAAGGAATACGAGGAAGCGGCCCTCGTGGACGGCTACACGCGCCTGCAGGCCTTCTTCCGAATCGTGCTGCCCCAGGCGGCCAGCGGCATCGCGGCCACCACGGTCTTCTGCCTCATTTTCGCCTGGAACGAGTACGCCTTCGCTCTCATGTTGACCAGCCAGCGCGCGCGCACGGCGCCTCCGAGCATCGCCACCATGATGGGCCGCGGGGGCATCGAGTGGTCGGCTATCGCCGCCGGCTCCCTCGGGTTCCTGATACCTGTGGTCATCGTCACCTTCGCGCTGCGGAAGTATCTCCTGCGGGGGATCACTTTTGGCGCGATTCGCGGGTAACCGCCAATGGCCACCATCGAGCTGCAGCAGGTAGAGAAGAAGTTCGGCGACCTGCCCGCCGTCAAGCCTCTGGACCTCACGATCAACGACGGTGAGTTCGTGGTCCTCCTTGGCCCATCAGGCTGCGGAAAGACCACTACCCTGCGCATGATCTCCGGCCTGGAAGCCGTCACGGGAGGCCGGATCCTGCTGAACGGGAAAGAGGTGACCTGGAAGCACCCCAGCGAGCGCGACATGGCCTTTGTCTTCCAGTTCTACGCGCTGTACTCCCACCTCTCCGTCCGGCAGAACATCGTTTTCCCGCTTCAGGCCCAGGGCATGAAGCGGGAAGCGATCGACAAGCGCGTGAACGAGGTGGTCGACATCCTCCGCA
>MIBK01000098.1:3329-6961 GCA_001829505.1 Spirochaetes bacterium RBG_16_67_19
CTGCGGCTGCGGCCGGGGAAGCTCGCCGGCGGCGACCAGCAGCGGGTGGCGCTGGCCCGGGCCCTGGTGCGCCGCCCCGCCGCTTTCCTGATGGACGAGCCCCTCGGCGCCCTGGATGCGGAGCTGCGCGAGTCCATGCGCGCGGAGATCAAGAACCTCCACCTCGCCCAGCAGGCGACCACCGTGTATGTCACCCACGACCAGATAGAAGCCATGGCCATGGGGGACCGCATTGTGGTCATGTCCAAGGCGGAGGTGAAGCAGGTCGGCACGCCCATGGAGGTGTACTACAACCCGGCCAACCTTTTCGTGGCGCGGTTCATCGGCAGCCCCGGGATGAATCTGCTCAAAGGGAAGTTTTCCGGGGGTGCGGTGCGTGTGTCGGGGGGTGACAGCTACCAGGTGCCGGAGGCCTGGCGCCAGCCGCTCGCGGATTCTCTGGACGGGCAGGATGAGGTCATTCTTGGATTCCGTCCCGAAGCGGCACGCGTGACGCCTGAGGGGAGCATGGCCGGCGAGGTCTACGCCACCGACATGCACGGCGGGCATACGGTTCTTCACGTGAACATCTCTGAAGGGGAAATGGTGCACATACGCAGCGACCGGCAGAACAACTACCCCATGGGCACCCGGGTCCGCTTCGCCATTGACCCCGAGCAGGTCCGCTTCTTCAACCCACGGACCGAGGCGGCGGTGCGACGGGGGGCTGCCAGATGAGCCGGATCGAGCTCGCGAACGTCACGAAGCGCTTTCCGACGGTAACTGCGCTGGAAAACGTGTCCTTTTCCTTCGAGCACGGCGAGTTCTTTGTTCTGCTCGGTCCCACCGGCGCAGGGAAGACCACGACCCTGCGCATCGTCGCGGGCCTGGAGAAGCAGGACAGCGGCACCATCTCCATGGACGGGCAGAACATCGACCAGCGGACGCCCGCGGAACGCGATGTGGCCTTCGTGTTCCAGCAGTACTCCCTGTACCCGACCATGACGGTGTATGACAATCTGGCTTTCCCTCTGCGTTCGCCCCTCAGGAAGACTCCCGAGCGGGAGATCAAGATCAAGGTGGAGTCGGCGGCGGAGAAGCTGCGGATTTCACACCTGCTCCAGCGCAAGACCGCGCAGCTTTCGGGCGGAGAGATGCAGAGGGTGGCCATCGGCCGGGCGATCGTGCGGGAGCCTAGGCTGTTCCTCATGGACGAGCCCCTGTCCAACCTGGACGCGAAGCTGCGAGAGGCCCTGCGCGTGGAGCTGAAGCATCTGCAGAAAACGCAGGGGAGCACCACGCTCTTCGTGACTCACGATCAGATCGAAGCCCTGACCATGGCCGACCGCATCGCGGTCCTGAACGCAGGGGAGGTGGTTCAGCAGGGCACGCCGGACGACATCTACGACCGCCCCGCTACGACCTTCGTCGCCCAGCTGGTTGGCACGCCCAAGATCAACCTGCTGGCCGCTTCCCGACAGGACCGCAGGGTGCAGGTGCCGGGGAGCGGCCTCTCCGCTCCTGCCCCTCGGCTTGAGCTCCCGGAAACATTCCTCATGGGCATCAGGCCGGAGGACATCCGTCCCGACCTGCAGGGCGCCTTCGGCGCGACGGTCACCCTGACTGAGCCGCTGGGGGTGGAGACCATTATTCACCTGAAGGTGGGCGAGCAGCCGCTTCTCAGTCTGGTGCCGGGGATGGTATCCCACCGGGTGGGGGATCAAATCCGCTTCGCCATCGTTGAAGAGAAGCTGCACTTCTTCGGCCCCGACCACAAGCGGATTGCCGAGGAGCGTATATGAAGATCAGGCCCCTGATTCCCCTGAAACTCCTCATCACCGCGGTGGTCCTGTTCGCCCTGAGCTTCGCCGCACGTCCCGCGCTCGAGGCCCTGGTCCCTGACCTGCAAACCTCATCGGACGTGCTGATCATCGCGATCCCCTTCCTGTTGATCTTCGTGCCCATAATACTGGGCTACATGTCGCTCATTGTCTTCATCAGCAAGCTCCTCCATCAGAGGATACCCGAGCAGGTCTACAAGTTCGTAGAATACGTGTTCATCGCGGGCATCGTTGCAGGGATCCTCTGCATGTTTCAGCCGTGGGTATTCGCGCTGTTCAGGGTTGGCTTCTTCGTCCTGTTCGGCGCCCTGCTCGGTTTCATGATCTGGAGCCACCTGGCGATGAAGCAGAGGAGGCGGGACACGAATGGCTGAGACGAACAAGCGAGCAACAGTGGAAAAGGCCATTGCCAGCGGCAACGGCATCCTCCGGCTGGAACCGGCCTGGGTGGCGCGGGACTTCCTGCCTCCCGGACGCCGCCTGGGGCTCAAGGAGAGCGAGTACGCAGTCGGCGAACGGGGCTGGATCTCGGAGCGCTGGCTGGGCTCCACCACCAAGGCGGACAATAAAATCAGCCCCCCGGACGAGGGGCTGAGCTACCTCGCCCTGGAGGGCGAACGGGTGACCGTCAAGGAGGCCGTGGAGGCAGCGGGGGACCTGGTGATGGGAGCGGAATACGCGAAGACTCACAGGGGGCTGGGACGCCTGGCCAAGATCTATGACTTCGCGGCGCGCATCCCCTATCACCTGCACCAGCGCCAGGAGGACGCCGCCCTGGTCGGGCATAATTCGAAGGAAGAGGCCTACTACTTTCCCGAGGACTTGGATGTGGGGCCGCACCCCGAGACCTTCTTCGGCGTCCACCCCTCGATCGTGGAGAGAAAGCAGTACGACCTGCTGCTGCCGTACCTGGTGGAATGGAAGAACGATCTGATCCTGCGGCACTCGCGGGCCTACCTGCTGGTCCCCGGGGAGGGGTTTCACCTGCCGGCCGGCGGGCTGCACGCTCCCGGCACCGCGCTGACCATCGAGCTGCAGGAGGATTCGGACGTTTTCGCCTTTCTCCAGGCTGAAGTGGCGGGCAAGATCGTGTCCAAGGAACTGCTGTACAAGGACGTCCGCCAGGCGGATCGCCGGCGTTTGGGCGAGCGGGCGGTCCTCAACCAGGTGGACTGGGAGCTGAGCGGCGACCCCTACTTCTACGAGAACCGGCACACCTCGCCGCAGCCCGTCGCCGGGTCCGGGCAACCCGGGGGCGAAGAGCACTGGATCTACTACAACACCCGCAAGTTCAGCGGAAAAAGGCTGGTGGTGAAGCCGGGACGGAAGTACACCAGCGTCGAGCGGGGCGTGTACAACATCCTGGTCTGGCGCGGGAGCGGCCGCTACGACGGTCACGAGGTTGCCGCGGGGGATTTCAGGCGGGACGAGCTGTTGGTTTGCCATGGCCGGGCCACCTCGCCGCTCGTTGTGGAGAACACGGGCCGCGACAACCTCCTGATCATCAAATTCTTCGGACCGGACATCAATCTCGAGGTGCCAATGATTCCCCGGTACGGCAACTGGCCGGGCCCGGGCAAATAGAGTCATCCCAAGGAGGCGATCATGGGAAAGAAGAAGATTTCTGTGGGCACCTGGGCGTACATCTGGGGCGGGTATGCGGATAAGCCCATCCCCTTTCCGACGGTGGTCAAGCGCCTTCAGGAGCTGAAGTTCGACGGCATCGAGTTCGGCGCCTTCCCCCCCCACCTGGAGCCGAACACCAGGGAAAAGCGCCTGGAGCTGAAGAAGATGCTGGACGAGGCGGGCCTC
>MIBK01000098.1:6978-14437 GCA_001829505.1 Spirochaetes bacterium RBG_16_67_19
GTGGCTGCCCCTTTCCCCTCCCCCGCCACCTCTGCCAAGGACAAGTACCTCGACACCGTGAAGGGCCACCTGGAGATGTGTCAGGAGATGGGTATTGGCAAGCTGCGGGTGGACGCCGTAGACCCACCCACCGCCATCCCGGGCGGCATGGATTATGAGAAGTGCTTCGCGACCGTGGCCGAACGTTGGAACCAGGCCGCTACACTGTGCGCGGCCAGCGGGGTAAAGCTAGTCTGGGAGTTCGAACCCGGCTTCTTCTTCAACAAGCCCAGCGAGGTCGTGCGGATGGTCTACAAGGTCGACCACCCGAACTTCTCCATCATGTTCGACTCCTGCCACGGGCACATGTGCGCCGTGGTCGGGGCGCGGCAACTGGGCAAGAAGGAGACCCTGCCCGGCGGCGTGGTCCAGTTCATCCACATGCTCACCGGCAAGATCGGGGCAGTGCACTTCATCGATTCGGACGGGACCCTGCACGACAACGAGACCAGCACCCACGCCCCGTTTGGCAAGGGGGTGCTGGACTTCGACGCGATCGCCAAGGCCTTCCTGGCAGCCGGGTACACCGACCAGTGGTGGCCCATCGACCTTTGCTTCTGGTCCAACGCCCTGGAGGCCACGGCGCCGGCCAAGAAGTTCATGGACAAGCTGGTGGCCAAGTACGGACGGGACTAGGAGGAAAAACCCATGGCGGAAAAGATGAAAGCCCAGGTGTTCTACGAGAGTGAGAAGATGGAGCTGGAGGATATCCCCGTCCCCCGGGTGACCGACGTCGACGTGCTGGTCAAGGTGAAGAACTGCGGCGTGTGCGGATCCGACATCTCCTACTACTATGGCTTGAGCCCCGTGGGGACCGCTTCCGGCAAGGGTCCGCTGGTATTGGGCCATGAGTTCACGGGGGAGGTCGTCGAGGTCGGCGCGGTGCCGAAGTCCATGAAGCTGTTCAAGCCCGGGGACCGGGTGGTCGTGAACCCCGTGCAGCAGTGCAACGCTTGCTACGCCTGCGCCTCCGGACACACCAACCTCTGCGCGAACTTGTTCGTGCCGGGAGTCACGGCCAACGGCGGGTTCGCCGAGTACTGCCTCTCGCGCTACACGGGCCTGTTCGAACTGCCCGACTCGGTGAGCTATGCCTCCGGCGCGTTCATCGAGCCGTTCGCCTGCGCGGCCTATGGGGTGAAGAAACTGGCCATCGAGCCGGGGCAGTTCGTCGCCATCTTCGGCCCGGGGGCGATCGGACTCATGATGATCCAGCTGTGCAAGTCGGTCGGCGCCGGCAAAGTGGCCTTCATCGGCACACGCGACTACCGCCTGGAGGAAGGCAAGAAGTGGGGCGCGGACTATCTTTTCAACACGAAGGAGGCCAAGTCGAAGCACTTCGTGAAGGACCTCAAGAAGGCCATCGCCGAGCTGACCCATGGCGCCCTGGCGGACCGGGCCATCGTGCCCACCAGTTCCAACGAGGCCTTCGAGCAGGCCATCGAGGTGACCGGCAATGCCGCCATTCTCGTGCACTTCGGCCTACCGAACACGGGGGACGTGATCAAGGTGCCGGCGCTTTCGACGCACACCATGGACAAGGAGATCCGCTTTTCCTGGTTGGCTCCCCTCATGTGGCCAACCGCCATCCGGGCGATCGCCGAAGGGCTGGTCAAGGTGGAATCGCTGGTCACCAGCACCGTGCCGCTCCCGAAGGCCGGTGCGGCCATCCGAGCCCTAAAAGAGCGCCAGAACGACCCGGTCAAGGTGCAGGTGACCCCATGATCCTCTACGGCATCAACACCTTTCTCTGGGCTTCCCCCTTCAGGACTCAGCACCTGAGCCTGCTGGCGAAAGGCAAGGCGTTGGGTTTCGACCTGGTGGAGATCCCCATCGAGGGGGAACAGGACATAGACTACGCTCAGGCCGCGGAGGCCTACAGGCGCCACGGCCTGCGATGCTCGCTCTGCGCGGTCATGGGCCCGAACCGCGACCCTGCCCATGAGGACGAGGACATCCAGAAGGGCGGGGTCGCCTACCTGAAGCATTGCATCGACGCTGCCGTCACCCTGCAGGCGACGGCTCTGGTCGGCCCCCTGTATGCCGCGGTCGGGCGGCAGTGGCAGGCCACGCCGGACCAGAGGAAGCGCGACCTGGAGCGCTGCGCCCGGAATCTGAAAGCAGTGGCCCGCTACGCGGAGGACAAGGGCGTCACGCTGGCGCTGGAGCCGTTGAACCGGTTCGAGACCAGCTTCATCAACCTGAGCGAGCAGGCCCTGGAGTTGATGCGCCTGATCGACAGTCCCCGGGTGAAGCTCATGATGGACACCTTCCACGCCAACATCGAGGAGAAGAGCCTCGGGAAGGCCATCGAGGCCGCTGGGCAGAACCTGGTGCACGTGCACGCGAACGAGAACGACCGCGGCACGCCGGGCACCGGGCACGTGGCCTGGAACGAAATCGCCGCCGCGCTGAAGAAAGTGAAGTTCGACGGCACCCTGGTCAT
This sequence comes from Spirochaetes bacterium RBG_16_67_19, assembly GCA_001829505.1. Lineage (GTDB taxonomy): Bacteria > Spirochaetota > Spirochaetia > SZUA-6 > DRHE01 > MIBK01. The sequence goes on from MIBK01000098.1 coordinate 9,464, forward strand.
CGAGTCGTTCTCCACCGAAGTGAAGGAGATAGCGCGCGCCGCCGCGGTATGGCGGCCTCTCGCGCCGAGCCCGGATGGCCTGGCCGCCGACGGGCTGGCTTTCCTGAAAAAGCTCATGGCCTAGAAGCAAAAGAAAGGAAAATGAGGATGCCGAGACCAGTCACCCTTTTCACCGGCCAGTGGGCCGACCTGCCCCTGGAGACCCTGGCCAAGAAGGCCAGCGCGTGGGGCTTTGACGGCCTGGAACTCGCCTGCTGGGGCGACCATTTCGACGTGGAGAAGGCCCTCGCCAAGGACTCCTATGTGAAGGAGAAGAGGGACCTGCTGGAAAGAAACAAGCTGAAGTTTTTCTCCATCAGCAGCCATCTGGTCGGCCAATGCGTCTGCGACCCGATCGACGAACGCCATAAAGCCATCCTGTCGCCGAGGTTATGGGGCGACGGGAAGCCCGAGGGCGTGCGCCAGCGCTGCGCCGAGGAAATGAAGAACACCGCGAAGGCCGCGAAGCTTTTCGGGGTGGACGTGGTGAACGGGTTCACCGGCAGCTCGGTGTGGGGGAAACTGTATTTTTTTCCGCCCACCAGCCAGAAGGACATCGATGCGGGCTACGCGGATTTCGCCGCGCGCTGGACCCCCATCCTGGACGCCTTCAAGGCCCAGGGCATCCGCTTCGCCCTGGAGGTCCATCCGACCGAGATCGCCTATGACCTGCTGACCGCGGAGCGGGCGCTGACGGCGGTCGGCAACCACCCGTCCTTCGGCTTCAACTTCGACCCCAGCCACTTCATCCACCAGTTCGTCGATCCGGTGGAGTTCATCTCCGCTTTCCCCTCCCGCATCTTCCACTGCCACGTCAAGGACTCGCGGGTGAGGCTCACCGGGCGCAACAGCATCCTGGGCTCACACCTGGATTTCGGCGATCCGCGCCGGGGCTGGGATTTCGTCTCCCCCGGCCGGGGTGACGTGAAGTGGGACCCGCTCATCCGGGCCTTCAACCGCATCGGCTACCAGGGTCCGCTGTCCATCGAGTGGGAGGACAGCGGCATGGACCGCGACTGGGGAGCGCCGGAAGCGCTGGCCATGATCCGCAAGCAGGATTTCGCGGCCTCGTCGGTCGCCTTCGACGCGGCCTTCGCGAAAAAGTAGGGGAGGAAGAGATGGCGGAGAAGCAGGGTTTCACCTCGATGGCCGGTCCGCGCGCCACGGGAGCGGCACCCGAGATCGGCATCGGCATGCTGGGCTACGCCTTCATGGGCAAGGCCCATTCGAACGCCTTCAAGAAAATTCCTTACATGATGTATCCGCCCGCCGCGGTTCCGAAACTGGTCGCGATTTGCGGGCGCGACGGGGAGGCCGCCGCCGCGGCGGCCCGGCGCTACGGTTACGAGGGATACTACACGGACTGGCGCAGGATGCTGGAGGACAGCCGGATCCAGCTGTTCGACAACGGCGGCCCCAACGACGCGCACGCCGAGCCGTGCATCGAGGCGGCCAAGGCGGGCAAGCACGTGTTCTGCGAGAAGCCCCTGGCGCGCAATGCGGAAGAGGCGAAACGGATGCTCGACGCCGCGGTGAAGGCCGGGGTCAAGCACCAGGCGGCGTTCAACTACCGCTTCGTCCCGGCGGTTCGACAGGCCTACGAGCTGGTCAGGAGCGGCAGGCTGGGCCGCCTGTACCACTTCCGGGCCTTCTACCTGCAGGAATGGATCATGCCGCATTACAACACGCCCATGATCTGGCGAACGGACAAAAAACGCTGCGGGAGCGGAGCGTTGGGGGACCTGGGCTCGCATATCCTGGACCTCGGGCGCTTCCTGATGGGCGAGGTGAAGGCTGTCAGCGGCATGACCAAGACCTTCATCTCGGAGCGGCCTCTGCCCGACGGCAAGGGAATGGCCAAGGTGGACGTGGACGACGCCTTCGTGGCGGTCCTGGAGTTCGCCAACGGGGGCATCGGCACGCTGGAGGCTTCCAGGTTCGCCGCGGGCCACAAGAACCACGGCTCCTTCGAAATCAACGGCGAAAAGGGCAGCATCCGCTTCAACCTGGAAAAACTGAACGAACTGGAGGTGTTCTGGGTGGGCGAGGAGCCCAAGGAGACCCAGGGCTTCCATGAGGTGATCGTCACCGAAGCCCACCACCCGTTCATTGCCAACTGGTGGCCCCACGGCCACCTGATCGGCTGGGAGCACACCTTCGTGCACGAGTTCCACCACCTGTTGGATTGCATCGTCAACAAAAAGGAGGTCGCTCCGTATGCGGCCACCTTCGAGGACGGCTACCGAAACAATGTGATCTGCGACGCGATCGCCGAATCGGCGGCAACGAAGCGGCAGATCGAGGTGAAATTCTGATGAACAGCAACGATCCGGTTTTTCAACCCCTCAAAGTCGGCAACCTTACCGCCGCCAACAGGTTCGTCATCAACGCCATGGAGTGCTGCGACTCCGACGAGGAGGGCAATCCCACCGAACGGACCTATCGCCGATACCGCAATCTTTTCGAAGGAGGCGCGGGGCTCATCGACCTGGAGGCGATCACGGTTCAATATGATTCCCGCAGCCGGCAGTTCCAGCTTTCCGTCATGCCGCGCAACCAGAAGGCCCTCACCAAGTTCGTGGCGGAGATGCGCAAGGTCAACCCGCAGCCGCTGTTCGTCTGGCAGCTGACGCATTCCGGCGAGTTGAGCCACCCCGCTTTTTCTCGGCGCGTCTGCGTGAAGCCCTTGGCCGGTTTCGGCGGGGAGCCGATCGACGAGGACTACGTGGACAAGGCCATCGAGCAGTTCGTGACCGCGGCGAAGATAGCCCATGACTGCGGAGCGGACGGCATCGACTTCAAGAATTGCCACGGCTACCTGGACTCGCAGCTCCTGCGGCCCTACAACGACCGGAAGTGGAAATACGGCGGGCCCTGGGAGAACCGGACCCGTTTTACCTACACGATCTACGAGCGGATCCGCAAGGAGATCAGCGATCCGAAGTTCATCATGGGGTCGAAGGTGTCCATCTGGGAAGGGTTTCCAGGAGGGCAGGGCTCCGCTGGGCCCGACTCCCCGGTCATGGACCTGACGGAGTCCCTTGACCTGGTGAAGGGCATGGAGGCGCGCGGGGCGAAGTTCATCATCGTCTCCGCTGGCAGCCCCTCCATCACTCTGGCCCTGTCGCAACCCGACAAGAAGGTTCCGGACGACTGCTACCTGCACTTCACCTTCCAGAAGCGGGTGCGCGACGTGCTGAAGCCCGAGACGGTGGTGATCGGCTCCGCTTATTCCGTGCTCAACAACGGCAACAATGAGCTGCAGGCCCGCAACAAGGAGGAGAACACCCTCTGGTTCTGGGCGAACAAAAACATCCGCGACCGGGTGACGGACATGGTGGCCATCGGCCGGCAATCCCTCGCCGACGGGCAGCTGCCCAGGAAGTTCGCGGAGGGCAGGCCGGAGGATATCCGCTGGTGCAACGCCTGCGACCACTGCATCGAGCTGCTGATCCGCCAGAAGCCTGTGGGCTGCACGACCCATGATCGGGAGTATTCCCAGGCCCTGAAAGCCATCAGGGAAGCCGAGGGAGCGCTGGCGGCCAAACGCACCTGAAGCTCAGGAGCTGACTCTCCGCGAAGCCTCTGACAGGCGTGAGCCGATCCGCTTCCTGCCCGCCGCCAGGAGCAGGCAGCCGGCCAGGGCCAGGGCGGGAAAAAGGGCGAGGGAAAGTCGAAAGGAAGAGTAGCGGGCGATCACCGACAGCAGGAAGGGGATCAGCACCCCGCCCAGCGGTACTCCCAGCTTCAGGATGCCCAGGGCGGTACCCGCCAAATCCTTGTAGATGAGGCCTGTCAGCGCGATCAACAGCGGAAACAGCGCGGACACCGTCATCCCCAGGATAAAAAGGACGACGCCGGTCGGGAGGACGCTCAAACCGGCGAAGAATAAGATGGCGGAGAAAACCGCGGCCGCCGCGTACAGGGCGATGAGCAGGCCGAGAATCCGTCCCCGGGCCGAGAGCAGGCCGAGAATCACCCTGCCGGCGGCCACGCCGCAGAGCAACAGGATCAGCCCCACCTTCGAAGCCACCAGGTCGTAGCCCCTCAGCGACATCAGGAAGCCGGTCAGCAGCGCCGTCAGTCCCAGCTCGATGCCGGTGCCGATGGTCGCCAGCGCCAGGAAAAGTGCCAGCACGGCCTGGGTCTTCAGGAAGGAGAGCCTGCCCCGCAGCGTGTCCGTGGCAGGCTTGCCGCTTCCAGCCCGGGAAAAGGCATAGATCATCGCCAACACGAAAACCACGGCGGCGGATTGAACGATCGACCGCCGCCAGTCCATCTGCAGGAACAACAGGTACAGAGTGATCGCCAGGCAGCCGAAGGTGACGAAGAAGTGGTTGATGCTGATGAACAGGGCCTGCCGCTTTTGGTGGAGATCCAGGAGCATCGCGTCCGCCACTCCCTCGTAGGTGCCGATGCCGGCTCCGATGAAGAACATGATCAGCAGGTTCCATCCGTAGGGCCGCCACAGGTAGAACAGAAAAAACGAGACGCTCAGAATCAGGCTGCCGGCGGCCAGGAGCCGTGGTTTCCGCGTGCTGTCCGCCAGGGCGCCGGCGATGAGCACGGCGAGGATGAAGCCGACGTTCTGCGCGGAGACCAGGAGGCCGGTCTGTTGCGGCGTAAGCCCGATGTTGCCGGAGGCCGCGCCGATGATCGCCGTGCCCACCCCGAGGAAAAACATGGAAGCATAGGAGGAGAAGGTGAGCAGGCGCGTGTTGCCGGTCATCCCGCGGCCTAGCCGCTATTCCGCCAGCTTGCCGAAGCGGTGGACGATGGCCAGGGCGGGATCCAAAGGCACTGGAACGCCCTTGGTCCCTTTCGGGATGCTGATCGTCGCGACGGGCTTTAGGGTTCTGCCCTTGAACTGGGGCAGCCACTGCCTTTGGGCTTCCAGCATCTGGCCGGTCATCTCCCTGACTTCCTGCAGCGTCA
>MIBK01000099.1:0-5156 GCA_001829505.1 Spirochaetes bacterium RBG_16_67_19
GAGGGGGCCCCCAACCATCCCTACCCCAACCGCTGGTGGCAGATGGTGGAGAAGTACGGGATCACCATCCTGTACACCGCGCCCACGGCCATCCGCGGGCTGATGCGCTTCGGCGAGGCCTGGCCCAACCGCCACGACCTGTCCAGCCTGCGCCTGCTGGGCACCGTGGGGGAGCCCATCAATCCGGAGGCCTGGAAGTGGTACCACACCGTGATCGGCAAGTCCCGCTGCCCGATCATGGACACCTGGTGGCAGACCGAGACCGGCGGCTTCATGATCAGCCCGCTGCCCATCACCCCGTTGAAGCCCGGGTCGGCCACCAAGCCCTTCTTCGGGGTGGACGTGGCGGTGGTGGACGAGCACGGCCGGACAGTGGCCGCCGGCGAGGAGGGGTTCCTGGTGATCAAGACCCCCTGGCCGGGGATGCTGCGCACGTTGTACAAGGACCCGGAGCGTTACCGGGAGCAGTACTGGGGGAAGTTCCCCGGCCTGTACCAGACCGGGGACTCCGCCCGCCGGGACGCGGACGGCTACGTGTGGGTGATCGGGCGCATCGACGACGTGATCAAGGTTTCCGGCTACCGCCTGGGCACCGCCGAGGTGGAAAGCGCCCTGGTCAGCCATCCGACCGTGGCGGAGGCGGCGGCCATCGGGCTGCCCCACGAGCTGAAGGGCAACGCTATCCACACCTACGTGATCCTGAAGTCCGGGGTGCAGGGGGACGACAAACTGGTGGAGGTCCTGAAGGAGCACGTGGCCCACGAGCTGGGCCCGATCGCCAAGCCGGAATCCATCGCCTTCCTGCCGGGCCTGCCCAAGACGCGCAGCGGCAAAATCATGCGCCGGCTGCTGAAGGCCAGGGCGCTGGGACTGCCGGAAGGGGACACCAGCACCCTGGAAGAATAGCCCCCGCCCGCCTGTGGCCCGATTCGCTGCCACCGTTTGTTGCGGGTTGGCGAAGCGCGGTCTATACTGGGAGCCATGAAAATCCACAAAAGCTCAGCCTGGATCCTGGCAACGGTGGCCTTGTTGCTCTGCGCCGCCGCCGGCTTCGCCGAGGAGTACTTCGATCATCCTCAGATCGGCCGCTACGAGGGCTCCTCGGTGATCCACCAGGAGTCCAGCGGCCTCAATGAGTACAGGGTGGGCTTGGGGATCGCCAGGGATGGCGTGATCTCCGATACCCGGATGATCCGGGGCAAGGTCATGATGACCCTGTATCGCGGTCCGGAGAGCTCTTCCTCCTTCGAGATCGTCGATGCCTACCGGCAGCTGTTGCAGTCCAGGGGCTTCGAAGTGCTGTTCGAATGCGGGAAGTCCGAGTGCGGCGAGAAGTTCCTGTGAGCCTTCTACGGCCTGGCGCCCTTCGCCAATGACCCCGGCTGGGACTACTCCGCGCCCATCACCCAGGGCAATTCGGATGCCTCCTACGTGCTGGTGGCCCGGTCTGGGAGCGGGGAACCGGAGACCTACGTCAGCCTCATCGTCTCGCAGGGCTGGCACCGATACCCGGTCTACAAGCTGGACGTGGTGGAGGCGCACGGACAGGCGGGAGGGATCTCCAGCCGAACCGTGGCGGGGAAGGAGGGGGAGGACGAGGCCTCCGAGCCGGCCGGCTCCGGGAAGGCCGCGCGCAGGAAGGCGCAGTTCGGGATCCAGGTGGCCAGCGATTCCTTCTTCGGCCTGCTGTTCTGCGCCAACCGCTTTGAGATCTCGGCCAAGGCCCAGATGCTGCTATACGACGGCTTCCCCAGCGGCGATAAACCGAACGACATGGTCGTTGTCGGCGGGCACGCCGCCTACCTGTTCAGGCCCTCGACCATGATCGACGTCGGGGTCGGGATGGACTTCCGCAGCGGGATCACCCTTTCGGGGGACACCGTGTGGAGGCAGTACATCGATGCGGGCCTGCGAGTCGGGGCTAACTACCATCTCGGCCGACGGTTCATGGTTTCCGGCCTGCTGTACCCCTTCTGGGTCCAGGTGCGGGAAACGGACGTCGCCGACAGCTACTCGCTCACCGCGACCTTCCCGTCAGCCGCTGTAGCGGTCAGCTTCTTCTTTTAGACCGCTCCGCGGCCCGTTCCGCGACCGGCCCCGCGCGCCGGGGCCGGCCCGTGGATGGGGGTGGACACAATCCCCCCCTTGCCGACAATGTAAGCGGACTCATGACGCGACCCAACCCCCTGCGGCTTGGCGCTTCCGCGCCGGCGCTGCGCAAAATGGATTTCTTTTCCGGGATGCCCGACGAGCACCTGGCCCTGGTGGCCCGCGTCGCCCGCCGCCGGCGCTTCCGCGCCGGCCAGGTGGTGATCGAGGAGAACAGCGCGGCGGACACCTTCTTCATCATCCGTACCGGGAGGGTGCGGATCACCAAGCGCCTGGAGACCGGGGAGGAGATGCTCCTGGCGGAGGAAGGTCCGGGGGGATTCTTCGGGGAGATGGCCCTGCTGGACGAGGGACCGCGCTCGGCCACGGCCCGGGCCGTGGAGCCCGCCAGCCTCCTGGAGATTTCGCGCAACGACTTCAAGGTGCTCCTGGACCAGGCGCCCCTGCTGGCCTACGCCATGATGCGCGTGCTCTCCAGCCGCCTGCGCGGCACCGGGGCCCTGATGGTGGCCCAGCTGCAGCACAAGAACCGGGAGCTGGCGGACGCCTACCGGGACACCATCACCGCGGTGGTCAACACCCTGGAGGCCCGCGACCCCTACACGCGCGGTCACACGGGGCGGGTCACCACGATCGCCAAGGCTATCGCTTCGGGGATGGGCCTGTCCGAGGAGGAGCTGTTCATCATCGAGATCGGGGCCCTGCTGCATGACGTGGGCAAGATCGGGGTGACCGACGCGATCCTGAAAAAGCCCGGGCCGCTGGACAGCGGTGAGTACGAGGAAATCCGGGAGCATCCGGAAAAAGGCCGGCACATCCTCAAGCACATCGCCTATCTGGAGAAGGTCATCCCCTGCGTGCTGCACCACCACGAGCGCTACGACGGCGGCGGCTACCCCCAGCACCTGGCCGGAGCCGACATACCGCTGCCCGGCAGGATCATCTCCGTGGCCGACGCCTTCGACGCCATGACCAGCGACCGGCCTTACCGCCGGGGCATGCAGTTCGCCCGGGCCGTGGCGGAGCTGCGCCGCGGGGCCGGAAAGCAGTTCGATCCCAAGGTGGTGCGGGCTTTCCTGGGGGTGTGGCGCAAGCTGGCCCGCCTGCTCAAGCGCCCGCCGGAGGATTAGCGTCGGGAGGCATCCGAGCCGGCGGGCCGCCGGGAGGCTTCGTCGATGCCCGTCACCAGGCTGTTCACGTAGTCGCTCAGAGAGGAGATGCCCTCCCTCGGCAGGCGGAAGCCAATGGCCCCCTCGTGGCCGCCGCCGTCGCGGAAACCGAACAGGTCCAGCACCTGGCGCAGATCGAAGTTCTTGTAGCGCCGGCTGCGGCGCAGGCGGAACTGCACCAGCTGGTCGTCGCCGGGAGGGTCGCAGTAGCAGACCAGGCCCAGCCAGCCGCTCTGCTCGGCCAGGCTGTCGGCCACGCTGCGCGCGGCGGCGATCACCGTGTCCCTGTCGAACTCCCGTGCCAGGCGCGCGGAGTCCCGGTCGCCCAGGAAGCAGTAGCCCACGCGTCCCTCCTGACGCCGGCGCTGCAGGAAGTACTCCAGGCAGGCCGCCTCGCTCTCCGACTGCTTCTGGATTTCCTGGTACACCTGCTTCATGTCGGAGAAGTTGGCCTCCCCCACCGTGGTGCGGGCCAGCAGGTTGTTGAACAGGTTGCTGAAGGTCCGGTAGGAGCGCTTCTCGCGCTCGGATTTCAGCAGCAGGCCCATGCGCGAGTCGCCGATGATGCCGGTGACCACGGCCAGCACGATATTGCGCGACACCAGGTCCTGGATGTTGAACTGGGCCAGCAGCGCGGGGCGCCGGCGCAGCCACAGCAGGATCTGGCCGACCAGCTCGCTGGCCGAGCTGGCCTCGGTGACCAGGCGGTAGCCGGGATCGCCGAAGTATTCGCTGTCCGAGCCCAGGTGGTGGTCGATCTCGATGCGCAGCAGGCGCCGGGTATGCAGCAGGCCCTGGACCTCCTCGTTGGCCTCGATCATCGCCGGCTTGGGTGTGTCGCAGAGCACCAGGGTGTCCACTTTGGTCTTCAGGATGTCGGTGGGCTGCACCACCGGGATGCCGTTGTAGCGGCAGATGTCCAGCAGGTACTGGAAGTGCTCGTGGATGCGCGGCCCCAGGTAGATCGAGACCGGCTTAGCGAACTTGCGCACCAGCAGGGCGAAGGCCACCTGCGAGGCGATGCAGTCGTCGTCCGGGTTGCGGTGCCCCAGCACCAGGAAGCCCTCCTGCCGGATGAAGGCGCCGACGATGCTGGCGATGACCTGGTTTTTTTCCCGGGTCTTGGGGATGGCTCGCTTGCTCATCTGGCCCCGGCCCCGTCCCGGATGGCCCGGCAGCGCGCCGTGAAGGACTCGATCTCCTCCGGGCCCTCCAGCACGCCCAGCTCCACTTCCATCTCCCGGGTATCGCCGGGCTGGAGCATGGGCAGGCGGCCCTCCCGGCGCAGCGCGGCCCGGTTCAGGACCTTGGTGTTGGCCGGCTCCAGGCCCACCACGTAATCTCCCTCAGCCAGCATCCTCCACTCGCTCAAGTAGGGCAGGGTGTCCGCCTGGAAGGCCAGGTACAGGCCCAGGCCCGCCGGCCCTCCGCGGGGATGGAGGCCGCGGTTGAGCAGCGCCGCCCAGGCCCGCCCGTCGGCGTCCGCGGCCATGGTGTGCAGCCAGTCCATCCCCGGGGCGGCGAAATCCGGGTCGGGGCCGGAGAAGCGGCGGGGCAGCCCCGGCTCCGCCGTGGCGGCGGAGGCCGGATCGTAGGGCTCGACGGACACGGAGCTGGATTCCAGCTCGCTCCCGGCGCACAGCAGGGGGAAGCCGGCGTTAATATGGTAGAGGATGGTGAAAGGCGCCGGCCGGCGGCCGAAATTCTCCACCCGGTCACGCACCGTCAGATGGCGGGCCCCGATGCGGCTGGCCACCGAGCGCTCCAGGCGCAGCTTCTCCCCGAACAGGGAGGCCTCCTCCACGGTTCCGGCGACCTCCAGCAGGTACTCCTCACCCTCCCAGCGCGACAGGTCGCGCACGCGCACGGCGGGCAGGC
>MIBK01000099.1:5264-6910 GCA_001829505.1 Spirochaetes bacterium RBG_16_67_19
AGCCACTCGAACCCGGCGGGGTCGAGGAAGGCCGGATGGGCCACGCCCCCCGGCGCCTGGAAGACCAGGTTGAGGCCCTTGAAGCTGCAGAAGGGGATGTCCAGGCCGCGGTCCGGCAGCACGGTGAAGGCGAGGCCCTCGCCGGTCTCGAACTGGAAGGCCTCCACGCCCTTGGCCCGCCCTTCGGCCAGCACCACCCGGCGCACGCCTCCGGCCTGACCCAGGCCGCCGACGTGCCGCTCCACCTCCCGGCGGGTGTAGTTCTTCCCGGCCAGATGCATGAGCGAATATACACCAGCGGCGGAGGCGGTGCTACAGCGCCGGTGCGTATTCTTGCCCTGGAGCGCGTTTTCCGGATACAACATTCCACATGATCGACCTGAGCGTGCAGAAGGACAGGCTGGAGAGGGCCGTGGCGAGGGCCCGCGAGCGCAACATTCTCATCCCCACTTTCGCCCAGATGAAGGACCCGTCCCGGGCGCCGGAGGGCGTGAAGCGGGAGCTGGCCGGGATCGGGCTGTGGGACCTGCACCCCCGAAACCTGTTCCGCATCAGCTGGAAAAACCAGGCCCGCGAGAGCGGCGGGGATTTCGGGGGGGTGAACTACCTGGAGTTTCCCCCCGAGCTGACCGGCGTGCAGGCGCGCATCATCGCCCTGGTGGGCAAGTGGTTCCCCACCGGGGCGCACAAGGTGGGCGCGGCCTTCGCCTGCCTGGTGCCGCGCCTGGTGACCGGGCAGTTCGATCCCACCACCCAGAAGGCGGTCTGGCCGTCCACCGGCAACTACTGCCGCGGCGGGGCCTATGATTCGGCCCTGCTGGGCTGCCAGTCCATCGCCATCCTGCCGGAGGGCATGAGCCGCGAGCGCTTCGAGTGGCTATCCCGCATCGCGGGGGAGGTCATCCGCACCCCGGGCAGCGAGTCCAATGTAAAAGAGATCTTCGACAAGTGCTGGGAGCTGCGAAAATCCGGCCAGGACCTGATGATCTTCAACCAGTTCGAGGAGGCGGGCAACTATCTCTGGCACTACGAGGTGACCGGGCACGCCATGCAGGAGGTGCTCGAGCGCGAGCTGAAGGCCGGGGACACCTACCACGGGGTGGCCTTGACCACGGGCTCGGCGGGCACCATCGCCTGCGGCGATTACCTGAAACAGCGCTTCCCCGGCAGCCGCGTGGTGGCCAGCGAAGCCCTGCAGTGCCCGACCCTGCTGGCCAACGGCTTCGGCGCGCACCGCATCGAGGGCATCGGGGACAAGCACGTTCCCTGGATCCACAACGTGAAAAACACGGACGTGGTGGTGGCCATCGACGACAACGCGGTGGTCAGCCTGGCGCGGCTTTTCAACGAGAAGGCCGGCCGGGATTACCTGGCCGGGGCCGGGGTGCCGCAGGAGCAGGTGGCCAGGCTGGACCTGTTGGGCTTCTCCGGCATCGCCAACCTGCTGTCCTCGATCAAGTACGCCAAATACTTCGAGTTGGGCCGCCGGGACGTGGTGTTGACCGTCCTGACCGACTCTATGCAGCTGTACGGCAGCCGCCTGAAGGAGATGCACGAGCAGCACGGCGAGTACCGCCGCGAGGACGCCGCCGCCCACTTCGCCCGCTACCTCGCCGGGGCCTCCACGGACAACCTGCTGGAGCTGT
>MIBK01000100.1:0-1042 GCA_001829505.1 Spirochaetes bacterium RBG_16_67_19
CCTGACCCAGCCCATCGGCCTGGGGCTGGCCTCCTTGGGCCAGGCCTTCGTGGTGATTGCGGGGGGCATCGACCTGTCCATCGGGGCGGTCATGTCCCTGCTGTCCTCGCTGGCCGCGGGCCTGTACAAGGCCCAGCCGGGGATGCCCGCGCCGGCCGTGTTCCTGCTGCTGGTGGGGCTGGGGGCCGCCGCCGGGTCCCTGAACGGCTTCATCGTCGTGGGCCTGCGGGTGCCCCCGTTCATGGCCACCCTGGCCACCATGTCCCTGTTCCAGGGCGCCGTCCTGTTCTACGCCCCCAAGACCGTCGGCGGCATCCCCGCCTCCTTCCGCTTCCTGGCCGAGGGGCAGCTGGCCGGGGTGCCCTTCAGCATTGTGCTGTTCGTGCTGATCATCGCGGCCGGCTACTACCTGCTCTCCGGCAACCGCCTGGGCCGGCACCTGTACGCCGTGGGGGCCGATCCGTACGTCTCCCAGATCTCCGGCATCCCGGTGCGGCGGGTGCGTTTCCTGGCCTACCTGCTCTGCGGCCTGCTGGTGGGCGTGGCCTCCGCCTATATAGCCGCCAGGCTGGGGGGCGGAGGCCCCAAGGTGGGGGCGGGCTACGAGCTGGATTCCATCACCGCCGTGGTCATCGGCGGGGTGAGCCTGGCCGGTGGCTCCGGCAACCTCCTGGGCACCTTCGCCGGGGTGCTGATCATCGGGGTGTTCTACAACATCATGAATCTTCTCAACGTCAACGCCTATCTGCAAATCGTGCTGAAAGGCGCGGTCCTGATCCTGGCGGTCTCATTCTACGCGAAAAGGAGAGTCTGAAAGCCCATGAAGATCGAATACCTGTCCAAACCCCTGGCCGTCGGCGCCAAGACCGCGCCCAACCGCCTGGTCTACCAGCCCACCGAGAGCAACAACTGCGACCAGGAGGGCAGCCCCACAAAATACACGCTGGCCAAATACGCGGCCATTGCCCGCGGCGGACCCGGGATCATTCATATCGAATCCATCGACGTGACCCTTAAAACCCAGGCCCGCTCCAACCGCATG
>MIBK01000100.1:1210-2422 GCA_001829505.1 Spirochaetes bacterium RBG_16_67_19
GCCATGAGCACCGCCGAGGTCGAGGAGGCCCAGGAGGAGTTCGTGGCCGCCGCGGTGCGGGCCTGGAAGGTGGGGGCCGACGGCGTGGACTTCAAGCAGGCGCACAGCTTCCTGGGGGACGACTTCCTGCACCCCGCCAATACCCGCGGCGACCGCTACGGCGGGAGCTGGGAAAACCGCACCCGCTTCTTCCGCGAGAGCCTGAAGCGCATCCGGGAGGAGGTCCGCGACCGGAAGTTCCTGGTGGGTTCGCGCATCAGCCCCTACGAGGCCATCCCGGGCGGCTTCGGCACCTCCGGCCCGGAGGAGGTCCTGGAGGACCTGGCCGAGCCGATCGCTTACGCTCGCCTGATGCAGAAGGAAGGCGTGGATTTTATCAACGTGTCGGCCGGCTCGGTGGTCGGCAACCTGGAGCTGCTCATGCCCACCTCCAACTACCCCGAGGGGGTGCTGCGCCACTTCGGCTGGACCCGGGCCATCAAGCAGGCCGTCTCCATCCCCGTGATCGGCTCGGGCTATAGCCGCCTGGCGGACGGCGACAACTCCCTGCACGTCGGGGAGGGGGAGAAGGCCGGCTTCCTGTACTGGGCCGAGAAGAACCTGCGCGACGGGAACGTGGATCTGGTAGGCGTGGGCCGGCAGGCCATCGCCGACCCGGATTTCGCCCGCAAGGTCCTCGGGGGCCAGGCCGGGGAGGTGCGCTGGTGCACCACCTGCAACCAATGCATCACCCTGCTGGTCGCCAACCAGCGCATCGGCTGCCCCTTGCACGAGCCGGAGTACCGCGCCCTGCTGCCGAAGTAGATCTATTCGCAGGGCCGGCGGTCCGGCGGGCTGCCCAGGGCCTCGTGGGTGACCCGGCACAGCGCGGCCCGGTCTTCGCGGGAAAGCTCCCTGGCGAACACCTCCCCGATCACCAGGGCCCAGCCGAAGATGAAGTACACCAGGCCGTCCTCCACGGTCAGTCGGCGGGCCTCCTGCTGCGCGCGGGCCTGTTTCAGGAACTCCAACTCGCCCCGGTAGTTGAACTCCCAGGCGTATCCGTCCAATGGGAACAAGGCCTGCCCCGAGAGCGGAGAGCCGGGGCGATCCTTGCCCAGGCCGGTGGCGTTGACCACCAGGGAGCCGGGCGGCAGGGAGGCCAGCAGGCCGTCGTTGCTGCGGCCGGCGTCCAGCTCCACGTAGGCCAGCCCGGCGCCCAGCTGGAGGCGC
>MIBK01000100.1:2492-10014 GCA_001829505.1 Spirochaetes bacterium RBG_16_67_19
CGCTGCCCTGCTCCGGGCGCAGCAGGTAGGCGCTCAGGGCCAGCCCGGCCCCGCCGGCGCCCATGAGCAGCGCCTCCGCTTCGGGATGATCCCGCCAGTGGCCCGGGGGCAGGAAGTGCTCCAGGGCCTGTCCCGAGCTGAAGGGGTCCTTGGCCGAGCCGTGCAGCGCCCCGCCGCGCTTGGCGATGCCGGATACTTCGCGGAAGGCCCGGGCGTAGGGGTCCAGGGAGTCGAACAGGTCCTCGGCGGCGGCCAGGATGTCCATCTTGTGCGTGGTGACCAGCGCCCCCACGGTCCGGCTCTCCTCGCGGATGCGCCGGACGATTTCCCGAAAGGCCTCCCGTGGACCGCGCACGGGGATGTCGTGGCCCTGGATCGCCGTCTCCGGCAGGCCCAGGGTCTTCAACCAGAGGGGGAACAGCTCCAGGGCCAGCGAGCCCGCGGTGCTCACCCCGATGAAATAGAACCTGGGCCGGTCCTGCCCGCTCAGGTGTGCTTCTCCGATTCCGCCAGCCGCCCCTGGGCCTTGCGGATTTCCTTCAGCTCCAGGGTGTACTCCCGCTCGTAGGTGGAGCAGCCCACCGGTTTCTGCCGGATGAGGAACTCGATGCAGTTGTCGCAGGCCGTGCACCAGTCGATTTCCGCCTCCCGGCCCCCCTCCAGCTTGGCGGCCAGCAGCGGGTCGGCCAGGGACTGGCGGCCGATGGCCACCATGTCGCAGACCCCTTCGCGGATGTTCTTGTTGGCCCAGTACAGGAACGATGCTTCCTCGCGCTTCACGCCCCGGAAGGCGTTCTTCCCGTCCCGGTAGATCGAGTAGGCCGAGCCGATGACCGCGGTCTGCGGCTTCAGGGCCTTCCGCAGCTCCTTCTGGAACCAGAAGTGCAGGTAGCCGTACTCGGCGGCCCGCTTGTCGGTCTGCACCAGGGGCAGGGTCAGGGAGGGGTTGCCCGCCGACTGGATGATGAACTTGGCCCCGCGGGCCTCCAGGCCCTTGACCAGCTCCAGGGGCTCGCTCAAGTCCAGCAGAGGCGTGTCCGGCCCCGCCGAGCCCTGACCGCCGGGTAGCCCCTCCCAGACGGTGACCTTGGAGCCGACGCAGAAGTCCGGGTCTTTCACCTCCTTGGCAATGCGCTCGTAGAACTCGTAGGCGAAGCGGGTGCGGTTGGCCCAGGAACCGCCGTACTTCCACTTCCGGTCGTTGAAGGGGCGCAGCAACTGGGAGCCCAGGTAGCCGTGGCAGAGCTTCAAGTCCACCCCGTCGGCGCCGCAGTCGTGGGCCATCTTGGCGGCGGTGACGAACTTGTCGAGGATGCCGTCCACCTCCTCCTCGGTGAGCAGGCGCCCTTCGTAGCCGGGGAAGGGCTTCACGCACACCCGCTCGGAGAACTCCGGATTGGCCAGCTCCCCGTTGTGGGTCAGCTGCCAGACGATGAGGGGCTTGGGATTGGCCCGGCGCATGGCGCTCACCAGGTCCGTGAGCCCCTTCTGGTTCTGGGGCAGAGCGGTGAGCTGGTGCTGGCGGCCCAGGTTCTCGTCCACCACCGACAGGGCCTCCACCACGATCATCCCGGCGTTGCCGCGCGCCAGGCGCTCGTAGCGGCGGAAGGCGGTGTGGGTGGGGTTGCCCCCGGTGTCCGCGTCGCAGCACTCCATGGCGTTGATGGCGATGCGGTTGGGCAGGCTCTTCCTGCCGACCTGGATCCCGGTCAACAGAGGCATCTTCTGTTCCATTTCCTGGTCCTTCTCCTTCACTTCAGCTTCTGGCAGTACTCGAGGGTGACCCCGTTGGGGTCCAGGAAGAGGATGGCCCGGCTGCCCAGGGTCGGCAGGTCGGTGGGCGGCAGCGTGATCTTCACCCCCGCGGCGGCCAGGCGCCGCGCCGCCTCGTCCACGTCGTCCACGGTGAAAGCAAGGTGACGCAGCCCCGCTTCGCTCTCGTCCCGCTGGCCCGCGGGGTTTTTCCCGCCGTAGTCGAACAGCTCCAGGCGCCCGCCGCCGGGGATCTGGAAGTAGACCAGGGAAAAGCCGTCGAAGGGCACGGTTTCTAACTGGCGGAAACCCAGCACCTTGCCGTAGAACTCCGTCGAGGCCCGGATGTCCTTCACGTTGAGGGAGACGTGGTCGATGCCCATAACGCGCATGCCGGACCTCACTTGGAAAGGATTTCGCGCTTGGAGACGTCGCTGGACACGAACACCTTGAACAGATTGGGGTTGGTGCGCAGCTCGCGCAGCGCGGCCTCCAGCTCCTCCACCGGCACGATCATGGAGAACAGCGGCTGGGGCTTGATGTGCCCGTAGGCCAGCAGGGCGATGGCGTCGGGCCAGTCCGGGCCCACGCCGGCGCAGGAGCTGACCACGTTCTTCTCCCCGAGCACCAGGTCGAAGGGCCGCACCTGGATGGTGTCCTCCCCGGCGCAGATGCCGAAGGCCACCACCGTGCCGCCGGGGCGCACCATCTGGAAGGCCTGCTCGTAGGTCTGCGGGGTGCCCACGGCCTCCACCACGTAGTCCGCGCCGCGCCCTTCGGTGAGCTTCTTCACCTCGGCCACCGGATCCTGGTGCTCCTTGATGTTCAGCACCACGTCCGCGCCCATCTCCCGGGCGATGGCCAGCTTCTTGGGGTTGCGCCCGATCACGATCACGGGAGCGGCGCCGCGCTGGCGGGCCAGCGCCCCGTGCAGCACGCCCAGGCCGGCGCCGAGGATGGCCACCGAGCTGCCGTGGGTGATCCTGGCGGCTTTCGAAGAGTGGATCACGCAGGACAGCGGCTCGATGAACGCCCCGGCCAGGAAGTCCAGGCTGTCCGGGAGCTTGTGCACCTGGTCGTAGGGGGCCTTCACGTACTCCGCGTAGGTCCCGTCGATGTGGATGCCCAGCTGCCGGAAGTCGCGGCACATCAGCTTCTGGCCCTTGCGGCAGTAGAAGCAGGTGCCGCAGGACATGTTGATGTCCGCGGTGACCCGGTCCCCCTCCTTCAGTCCTCTGGCCTTCTTCCCGACCTGGGCCACGGTTCCGGAGAACTCGTGTCCGGGGATCAGGGGCAGCTTGTCCGCGGAGTACTTGCCCGTGAAGATGGACCAGTCGGTCCCGCAGATGCCCGTGTACTTGACCCGGATCAGCACCTCCTGGTCGGCGATCTCGGGCACCGGTACCTGCTTGACCTTCAGGACATTGGGCTTCTCCACCACCGCAGCCTTCATTGTCTTGGCCATGTCTTTTCTCCTCGTTATTGGAACAGCACGTCGTGCCGGCCCTCGTAGGGCTTGTCGATCAGCAGCGGCTGGAGGAAGGCGATCGTCTTGGTGATGCCGTCCCGCCGGCTCATGGTCACGTCCTCGTGCTCGTAGCTCAGCACGTAATCGTAGCCGATCAGGGACAGCTCGGTGATCACCTTCTTCCAGGGCACCGAGCCCCAGCCCGGGATGCGGAAGCGGAAGCCCCGGCCCAGGCGCCGCCAGTCCCCCTGGGGGATGCGCCCGGAGCGCTTCACGTTGTGCTCCACGACCTCCCCGTCCTTGGCGTGCACGTGGTAGATCCTGTCCTTCAGCTCGTCGAGGAAGCGCTCCACGTGGATGTCCAGGTAGATCAGGTTGGCCGGATCGAAGTTGAAGCCCCACTCCTTGCGCCCGCCCATGAGCTGCACGCTCTTTACCGCGGTGTCCACGTCGTAGATCAGCTCGTTGGGGTGCGGCTCGTGGGCGAACTTCACCCCGTATTCGGCGAACTTGTCCAGGATCGGGCTCCAGCGCTCCACGAACTCCTGCTCCATGTCCGCCCAGCCCTTGGAGTAGGGCCAGGGGAAGAAGCGCCCGAAGTTCTCGCAGCCCACGAAGCCGGTGACCACCGGCACCCCCAGGGCGTTGGCCGCCTGGGCGGTCTTGATCATCCGCTGGGTGCCGAACTTGATCTTCTCTTCCTTCGAGCCCTTGCAGATGGCGTCGGTGTCCTTGCCGTAAGGCCCCAGCACGATCTGGCCTTCGGGGTGGTTGGCCAGCGCGGAGACGATCAAGCCGTGGCCGGAGATCATCTTGGCCAGGGTCCTGGCGTTGGAGCCCTTCAACACCTCGTCCAGGTCCAGGTGCGGGTTGCCCGAGAAGGCGGGCAGCTCCACCGCCCGGTAGCCCAGCTCGGCGGCCATCCTGCACACCTCTTCCAGCTTCATGTCCAGGTAGGTCGCGGTGAACAGTCCGATCTTCATTGGCACTCCTCCTGTCGCCCGTATCTAGAGCTTTATGTCTTTCAGCATGTCGCCCAGCGCGGCCTGGTTCTTTCGCAGCAGCTCGAAGGCAGGCATCAGCCGGCGGTAGACCTCGGCGCTGGCCGGGATGGGTTCTTCCACGCTGGCCACCTGATGCACGTCATCCACCGGGGTGAAGTCCTGCCATAAGCCGCAGCCCACCGCCGCCACCGCCGCCGCCCCCAGGGAGGCGGCTTCCTGGTCGATGTTGGTCTTCACGATCTTCATGCCGTACACGTCGGCGAAGATCTGCCGCCACAGGGGGCTCCTGCTCCCGCCCCCCACCATGAGCATCTCCTCGTCCAGCGGCACGAAGCGGCGCAGCACGGCCAGCACCGCCCCGAGGTTCAGGGCGATGCCCTCCATACCGGCGCGCGCCAGGTCCGCGCGCGTGTGCCGCAGGTCCAGCCCGGCGAAGCTGCCGCGAATGTTCGGGGAGGACTCCTGCGTTCCCCCGCCGGCCAGGCTGGGGTTGAACAGCAGCTTGTTGGCTCCCGGCGGGGAGGTGGCGGCCAGCTCGGCCATCGCCTCGTAGGTGGCGCCGCCGAGCACGTTGTCCCGGATCCAGCGGAAGGAGTTGCCGCCGGAAAAGATGCTCACCGCGGAGGTGAACAGCTCCGGCACCACGTGGGTGAACACGTAGGGCTTGGCCTGGAAGTCCAGCACCGGCTTCTGGGAGGAAACGGCGATCCAGGAGGAGGAGCCCAGGGAGGTGTACACGCGGCCCTCCCGGGTGTTGCGCGCGCCCAGGGCCATGCAGGAGTTGTCCACCCCGCCGCAGGCCACCTTCACGGCCGCGGGCAAACCCAGCTCCGCGGCGGCTTCCCGGCGGAGGGCGCCCAGGACCCGGGTGGAGGGCACGATCTCGGGGAAGATCTCCCGGGGCAGGCCGCTGGCTTGCAGGAACTTCGCTTCGTAGCCCCAGTCCAGCAGACTGTAGGCCCCGCTGCCCGAGGCGTAGGAGTAGTCGGTGCTGGCGACGCCCGTGAGGCGCAGGTTGAGGTAGTCCTTGGAGCCCAGCACGACGGCGACCCGGGAAAAAAGCTCCGGCTCGTTGTCCCGGTACCACATGATCTTGAACAGGGCATAGCACTCCGCGGGAAAACCGTTGCCCGTACGCATGTACCAGCGCCGGCGGTCGACCTTCCGGAAGAAGGCTGCTGTCTGGGCTGAGGCGCGGGTGTCCGACCAGATCGGGGTCCGCTCGCGCAGCAGCCTCCCCTCCCCGTCCACCGGTACCACGCCCAGGCTCTGGCCGGAGATGGCCAGGCACTCGATGTCTGCGGCCGCGCCCGGGACGCGGGACAGCAGCTCCCGGGTACTGGCCACCACGGCCTGCCACCAGTCCTCGGGCCGCTGCTCGTGCCAGCCGGCGTCCGGATAATGGGTCGGATAGGGGACGAAGGTGAAGGCCAGGCAGGCCCCGCGGGCGTCGAACAGGGAGGCCTTGTTCCCTCCCGTGCCTAGATCATAGGCGATGATCTTCCCCGGCACGCTACACCTCCACCGCCCCGCCCGGCAGGGCGGTCACCTCGGTCACGATCTGCACGGCGGTGTGCAGATTGATGCCGAAGCGGGCCACGCCCAGCCGCCGCATCTCCACCAGGGTCTGCACGTCCCGGATGCCCCCGGCCGCCTTGACCTGGATGGCCTGGCCGACATGCGCGGTGATCAGCCGCAGCATGGGCAGGGAGGAGCCGCCGGGCAGCCAGCCGGTAGAGGTCTTCACAAAGGCGGCTCCCCCCTGGATGCACAGGTCGCAGGCCAGGCGGATCTGGTCGTCGGCGAGCAGGGGGGCCTCAATGATCACCTTCACCGGCAGCGCTCCGGCAGCCTGCACCACCGCGCGGATGTCCTCCAGCACGTAGCGGCGGTCCCCGGAGCGCAGTTTGCCCACATTGAGCATCATGTCCATTTCCTGCACGCCGTCGGCCACCAGGGCGCGGGCCTCGGCCACCTTGATGTCCGTGCGGTGCGCGCCGGCGGGAAAGCCCACCGGGGCCCCGGCCAGGACCTCGGGGCTTGCGGCCAACAGCTCGCGCAGGAAGCTCACCCAGCAGGGCAGCACGTGCACCGCGTAGAAGGAATGGCGGCGGGCGTTCTCCACCATCTCGCGGATCTCCGCCTCCCCGTGCGGCGTGCGCACGGCGCTGATGTCGGTCAGCCGGGCGATGTCCCTGGCGGTCATCGTCATCCCTCCCCCTTCAGGTCGCGCGCGGCGGTCGATCCTTGGATTGCACGCAGTACTCGTACTTGTCCGCCACCACGTGCAGGATCGCCACCTCGATGGTCCGGCCGCGGGAGTAGGTGATCCGCTTGACCACCAGCAGCGGGGACTCCACCGGGACTTCCAGGCGCGCGGCCTCCTCGGCGCCGGCCGCCTTGGCGGAGATGTAGTCCGTGGCCGCCTCGATGCGCAGGTTGTACTCCGATTCCAGGAAGGCGTACAGGGTCTTCATCCCGGCGATGCGGCGCTCGATGCCGGGCACGATTTCCGGCAGCAGGTAGTTCCAGATGATGGCGATGGGCTTGCCGTTGGCCAGGATCACCCGCTGCACCCGCACCACCCGCGCGTCGGGCTCCAGCTTCAGGTCGGCGGCGATCCGCCTGGGGGCGGGGATGCATTCCGCGACCAGGTCCCGATAGCGCACGTTGAAGCCCTTCTCCTGCAGCGTCTCGGAGAAGGAGGACACGTACTGCAGCCGCTGGGTGGCCTTGAAATCCAGGACCTCGGTGCCCTTGCCCTGCTGGATGGAGACGAAGCCCTCCTGGGCCAGCAGCTCCACGGCCCGGCGCACGGTGGTGCGGCTCACGTTGAACAGCTTCTGCAGCTCGGGTTCGGCGGGCAGGAAGTCCCCCAGCTTGAAGTCGCCGCTTTCCACCTGGGCTTTCAGGGAGCCGTATACCCGCAGATAGCGAGGGATCGTGGCGTGCACGATACATCGTAACATCACGATGTATCGCTGTCAAGGCACAGCTTCCGGCAGGAGCGCCGGCGCCCGCGCACCCTCCTTGAGCGCCCCGGCCTTGACCCCTGCGCCCAGGTGCCATTAGGGTGTCGGGTATCATGAGCGCCAGCAGCCAGGAACCCTTCCAGGTCCGCCTCTCCTCCGCCGCCTTCCTGATCGTGGACATGCAGAATGACTTCGTGCGCGTCGGGGCGCCGCTGGAGGTGCCGGACACGCGCCGGACCATCGCCCCGATACGGGAGGTCACCCGGGCCTTCCGGCGGGCCGGCCGCCCGGTGGTGTACACCCGCTTCGTGGCCGGGCCCGAGGAA
>MIBK01000101.1:0-598 GCA_001829505.1 Spirochaetes bacterium RBG_16_67_19
CTGCAGGATGGCGATGTTCCTCTCGATTTCCCCGATGATCTTCACGATCTGCACCCGGCCCGCCTGGATCAGGTAGAAATTGTCGCCGGGCTCGTATTCGCAGAAGATCACGTCGCCCTTCTGGAAGGTCTTGCGGAAGCGGTTGAAGACGTCCATGTTGGTGTCCATCAGCCCGCCTCCGATATGTCGCGCAGGGCCTTCTTCACCTTGCGGCTGAGGGCGTCCTCCGCGCTCACCAGGGTGAGGATCTTCTTGTAGAAGGCCGCGGCCTTGGCCGTGTCCTTCTTGGCCTCGTAGCACTTGCCCACGAAGAACAGCGCCTCGCGCTGCTCGGGGTGCTTGGGGTAGCGCTGGAACAGCGCCCCGAAGGACTGGATGCAGCCGTCGAACTGGGACAGGTAGTACAGGCAGCGGCCCATCTCGTACTGGGCCTTGGCCGTGTATTCGGGGTCCTGGTCCGCGGCGGCGATCTTCTTGAACTGGTTGAAGGCTTCCTGGTACTTCTGCTGGCTCATCAGGCTGACCGCGTTGTAGTACTGCTTGGCCACTTCCGACATCTCGCCGCGCTCCCCGCCGGAAGCGGGCGGCGAGGCGCCGG
>MIBK01000101.1:658-3410 GCA_001829505.1 Spirochaetes bacterium RBG_16_67_19
GCTCATCGCCGATCGCCGGGCCCTTGCCCTGGCCATACTTGGAAAGGAGCTCCTCGGCCTGCTGCAGCTTCCGGGTGACGTCGGCCGAATACCGTCCGGAAGGGTAATAGGTCAGGTAGCGCTTGAAGGCGTAGAGGGCCTGCGAGTAGCGCTTGTTCTTGAGATAGTACTCCCCGATGTTGTACAGCCCCTGCTCCGGTTTGACCTGCTCCTCCGAGCCGATCAGGTTCTGCACCTGGCTGTGCACGTAGCGCAGCTGCTTGGAGGAGACCTTGAGCATCTTCACGATGATCCTGGCGTTCTTCATGGCCAGCTGCTCGAACTCGGGGACGGTGAAGGCCACCACGGAGGCGTCGCCGAGCACCTGGGCGGTCTCCTCCCGCGGATAGCGGCCCAGCGCGGACTTGACCCCGAAGAACTCGCCGGTCTTGATCAGGTCGTGCACTTCCACTCCGGTCTCGATGTCCGTGGAGTTCAGGGTGACCTTGCCGGAGTTCAGCAGGAATACCCGGTCGCTCACGTCGCCCTTGAAGAAGATGATCGAGTTGGCCTTGTATTGCATCGACTTCGGTGACACCGGTCCTGCTCCTCGCTCAGACTAATCGTCCAGGGGCAAATAATCAAGAACCTTCCTGAAACCCACCGCCCGGCGCACGTCGGCCAGCAGCCCCGCCGGATCCCCTTTCACGCACATCGCCCGCCCGCGCACCCGCACCCGGGTGTAGGGGCACTCCCGCAGGGCGAACAGCTCCTCGTGCTCCACGCTGCCCAGAAGCGGGGTGCCCTCCATCAGCAGAAGCTCGATGTCCTCGATCTGCGCCGCCAGCAGGGCTTCGTACGGGTCGGCGACCCGGGGGCGCAGCACCAGCAGGTCGGCCTGCAGTCCCGCGGCGATCCCGCCCGTGCGGTCCTGCAGGCGGAAGGCCCTGGCGGGGTTGGCCGTGACCATTGGCATGATCCGGCGCGCCGCGAGGTCCTCGCCGTACATCCGGCGGTAGGTGGCGCGGGCCAGGCGCATCTCCTCCAGCAGGTTCACGGAGCCGGTGTGGGTGGAGTCGGTGCCGATGGACACGTTCACTCCCGCCTCCAGCATCTTGCGCACCTTGCAGGTGACGTTGAACATGAAGAGGTTGGAGGCGGGGCACCAGCCCACGCTGGCCCTCGCCGCCGCCACCCGGCGGATGTCCTCGTCGCTGAAGCCGATGCAATGGATGAACACCCCGTGGTCGTCCAGGCAGCCCAGGCGCTCCAGGATCCCCACCCCATCCTGGGATTCGGCGTCGAAGCCTTCCTCCAGATGGGTGATGAAGGGATGGTTGCGTTCCACCGCCCGGCGGTGCTCGACCTGGATCCCGTCCCCCCATTTCAGGTCGAAGGAGGAGCATTCGTGGGCCAGGGTGTAGTCGCGGATGACGCGCATGGGCAGGCCGGGAATGAAGGGCTCGTTGAACTCATGCGGAAAGTGGTCGTTGACGGTGACCACGCCGGAAAACAGGTTCTTGTAGGCCGAAAGCTGGTACATCTGCTCCACGGGGATGTTGGCCCGCTCGTCCAGCACGACGGCGGAGGCCCGCAGGTCGTTCTCCCAGTAGGACCAGTTCAGGTAATAAGCCCCGTTGGTGGGGCCGATGCGCGGCAGGTAATTGCCCCTCAGGTGATCGTGCACGTTCAGCAGCGCCGGGTAGCAGAACAACCCTGCGGCGAAGCGCACCTCGTGCTTGGCCGTATCGCCCAGGGCCCGGATGCGGCGGTTTTCGACCTTGAGGGTCCTTTCCGGCAGGACCCCGGCTGAAGAGACCATCGTCAGCCCGCTCAGGCTATAGGTGTGCAGCAACCTGCTGTCCTTTCTGTGTCCACGGCGAAAGCGACCGGGTCGCGCCGCCAGTTACTATTATCGACAGCATAACCATACTGTTCAGAAATAAATGTTGAATTGAAGGTTAAAATATGGTAGGAAGCCTAGCTGGTGGCTACGCCATGATCGGACGCCTGGGCCGCTCCTTCAACCAGGCCGCGGGGGAACTGGCCTACGCCAGCGGGCTGCTTTTCGCGGTCCTCAAGGAATCCCTGCTCTTCTTCCGCCGCCGCCAGGTGGGCTTCCGGGTGTTCATCCTGCAGATCCTGTTCACGGCGGTGGAGGCGCTGCCCATCATCGCCTTCATCAGCCTGGCGCTGGGGGCGCTGATCATCGTCCAGGGCAACTCCATCCTGCCCCGCTTCGGGCAGGGCAAGCTGCTGTACACCCTGCTGATCATCGTGATCACCCGGGAGTTGGGGCCGCTGCTCACGGCCTTCATCATCATCGCCCGTTCCGGCACGGCGATCGCCACCGAGCTGGGCAACATGGTGATCTCCCACGAAATCGAAGCCTACGTGGCGGTGGGCATCAACCCCATCGCCTACCTGGTGGTGCCGCGTTTCCTGGGGGTGACGGTGTCCGTGGTGCTGCTCACGCTGTATTTCAACTTCTTCGGCCTGTTCGGCTCCTTCCTGCTGACCCAGTTCGTCCAGCGCATCCCTTTCAACGAGTACCTCGTCAACCTGCTGGCCGCCCTGGCCCCGGCGGACATCCTGTCCTCCCTGGTGAAGAGCGTAGTGTTCGGGGTGATCATCTCCTTCGTGGCCGTCTACCAGGGCTTCCGGGTGAAAGTGTCCTCCACCGAGGTTCCCCAGATCGCCATCAAGGCGGTCGGCCAGGGTTTCGTCCTGTGCATCCTGGCGGATGCCGTGATCACCCTGATCTACTATTTAT
>MIBK01000101.1:3448-4158 GCA_001829505.1 Spirochaetes bacterium RBG_16_67_19
TGCTGGCCAGCCGGGGGGCCGGCCAGTCCCAGGACTACATGGTGCTGGACCGGGCCAGCGCCATCTTCGGCAAGGGGGCCAGCAGCGTGATCATGGGTCCCTCTGGCTGCGGCAAGAGCACCCTGCTGAAGGTGGCCGCGGGGATTCTTCTGCCGGATTCCGGCGAAGTGCTGCTGGAGGGCCGGCCCCTGCAGCGCCTGAGCGAGGCGCGCCTGCTGGAGTGGCGGCGCTCTACCGGCTTCATGTTCCAGGACGCGGCCCTGTGGGCCAACAAGACCATCTTCGAGAACCTGGCCCTGCCACTGCAGTTCCACCACCCGTCGCTCCCCGCGGTGGAGGTGCGCCGGCGCGTGCGGGCCAGCCTGGAGCGGGGGGGGCTGGAGGCTTCCGAGGACCTTCGTCCCGCCCAGCTCTCCATGGGCGAGGCCAAGATCGCCTCCTTCCTGCGGGCGATCATCCTGGAGCCGGAGCTGCTGTTCCTCGACGAGCCCACCCCCTCGATCGACCACGCGGCCCTGGAGAAGATGATGGCCATGATCCGGGAGATGAAGCAGCGGGGCTGTACGATCATCAGCGTGACCCACGACGCCCACCTGGCCTCCATGCTGGCCAACGACCTGGTCGTGCTCAAGCAGGGCCGGGTCCTGGCGGCGGCGGACCTGGCCACCATTCGCCGCAGCCGCGACCGCGAGGTCATGGAAATCCTGTCC
>MIBK01000101.1:4171-9774 GCA_001829505.1 Spirochaetes bacterium RBG_16_67_19
ACGCGGCCGCCTACGACACCGATCTGCTGGACCTGCTGGGAGGCTAAAGAACGATGTACTGGGAACTGAGCCTGGAAACCATGGAGCGGCGCGAGCTGGAAAGGCACCAGCTGCGCCTCGCCAACGCCAGCCTGGCCAGGGCGCGCCGCTCGCCCCATTACGGCCAGGCCTTGGCCCGCTTGCCGGAAACGGGCCTGGCCAGCCTGCGGGCCCTGGAGGAGCTGCCCTTCACCGGGAAGAGCGAGCTGCGCGCTGGTTTCCCGTACGGCTTCCTGGCCGTGGACCCGGAGGAAGTGGTGCGCCTGCACTCCTCCTCCGGGACCACCGGCAACCCCACGGTGGTCTACCACACCCGGGGGGACATCGCGGACTGGGAGAATCTGATCGCCCGCTGCATGTATTCCACCGGGGTGCGCAAGAAAGACGTTTTCCAGAACATGATGGGCTACGGCCTGTTCACCGGCGGCATCGGCTTTCATTACGGCGCCGAACGGCTGGGGGTGATGACCATCCCCATCGGCCCGGGCAACTCCAAGCGCCAGATCTGGTTCCTGCAGCACCTGGGGACCACCGTCATCCACATCCTGCCCAGCTACGCGCTGCACCTGGCCGGCTATTTCCCCGAACTGGGCATCGACCCGCGCCGCGACCTGAAATTGCGCATCGCCTTCATCGGCGCCGAGCCGCACAGCGAGGCCATCCGCCGGAAAATCGAGGAGATCTACGGCCTGAAGGCCTACAACTCCTACGGTCTTTCGGAGATGTGCGGGCCGGGGGTGGCCTTCGAATGCCTGTTGCAGAACGGCCTGCACCTGTGGGAGGACCATTTCTACCCGGAGATCATCGATCCGCTTTCCGGCCGGCTCCTGCCCGAGGGGGAGGAGGGGGAGCTGGTGCTGACCACCCTGAAGCGGGAGGCCATGCCCTTGATCCGCTACCGCACCGGCGACCTGACCCGCATCCTGCCCGGCCCCTGCCCCTGCGGGCGGACCCACCGCCGCATCGAGCGCATCAAGGGGCGCAGTGACGACATGCTGATCATCAACGGGGTGAATCTGTTCCCCATCCAGATCGAGAAGACCCTGATGGCCATCCCGGCCGTGGGCCGCAACTACCTGATCGAGGTCCGCAAGGTCGACCACATGGACCGCCTGGAGGTCAAGGTGGAGCTCAACGAGGATGTGTTCCGGGGCACCCTGGCGGAGCTGGAGAAGCTGCAGGCCAGGGTCGTGGCGGAGCTGCGGGCGGAGCTGGGGGTGAGCCCGGTGGTGAAGCTGGTGGAGCCCTCCAGCCTGCCGGTGTCGGAGGGCAAAGCCAGACGGGTCTACGACCTGAGAGGAGGCTTGGGGTGAGCGTGCAGCTGGCGGTGTTCCTGGAGAACCATCCGGGCAAGCTGGAGTCCATCACCAAGGCCCTGGCCGAGGCGGGGGTGAACATCCGCGGCTTTTCCATGGCCAGCGAGGGGGAGTACGGGGTGCTCAAGATCCTGGCCGACGACCCCGAGAAGGCCTACCGCGTGCTCAAGGAGCGGCACTACACGCTGAGCCGGCGCACCGTGGAGATCGCCCTGATCGACGACCGCCCCGGCGGGCTGCACGAGCTGCTCACCACCCTGTCCAGCCGGCAGATCAACATCGAGGACTGCTACGGCATCACCCTGGAGGAGGGCTGCCGGGCGGCGATCGTGCTGGACGTGGAGCGCTTCCCCGAGGCCGAGGCCGTCCTGAGGGAAAACGGGGTCCGCCTGCTGGGCGAGGGGGAGCAGCTCTAGGCAGGGAGGCCGAAGCCGGCGCCGCCAGGGACGGCGACAGCGCCGGCTCTAGGAGACCCGCTTCTCCTTGCGCCACCAGCCCTCGATGCGGTCGAAGGCCTCGCCGATCTGCTCGCGGCTCATGCAGTAGCTCATGCGGATATGTCCCTCGCCGGTGGGGCCGAAGGCGCTGCCCGGCACTGCCACGACCTTGGCCTCCCGCATCAGGCGCACGCAGAGATCCACCGAGTTCTGAAGCCCGGGGGGGAGGACCCTGGGGAAGATGTAGTAGGCCCCCTCCGGCTTCTGGTAGGAGAACAACTCGGGCAGGGAGTCCAGGCGCCCGCAGATCAGCTCGCGCCGCTGCCGCATCTCCTCCACCATGTCCAGGGTGGGCTGGTAGCTGCCCTGCAGGGCGATCAGGGAGGCCACCTGGGAGATGGTGGGCGCGCAGATGACGAAGGAGTCCTGCACCTTGAGCATCTGGTTGATGACCCCCTCCTCCGCCCAGACCCAGCCCACCCGCCAGCCGGTCATGGCGAACTCCTTGGAGAAGCTGGAGCAGGAGATCACCCGGTCGCGCACTTCCGGGATGGAGCGCAGGTAGAATTTCTTCTGGCCGCCGTACATGTACACCTCGTAGGGGTCGTCGGTGATCAGGTACAGGTCGCGCTCCAGGGCCAGGCGCGCCAGCTCCCGCAGCTCCTCCTCCTTGAAGACCGTGCCCGTCGGGTTGGCGGGATTGACGATGACGATGGCCCGGGTTTTCGGGGTGACCGCCCCGCGGAAGGCGTCCAGGTCCAACTTCCAGCCCTCCTCCTCGAGCAGGGGTACTCCCACCGGCTCGCCGCTGGCCAGGGTGATCTGCTCGTAGTGCGAGGAGAAGCCCGGGGAGGTCAGCAGCACCTCGTCGCCGGGATCCAGGATGGTCATGAAGCTCATCATCAGGGCCTGCATCCCCCCGGCGGTGATCATGATCTCGGTCTGCGGATCGGCGGGCAGGCCCTTTTCCCGGGCCAGGCGCTCGGCGATCTTGGCTTTCAGCGCCGGCAGCCCCGGCGGCGGGGCGTACTTGCCGATGTCGGGATTGGTCAGCAGCTCTTCAGCAATGCGCTGGCGGATGGCCAGGGGGGTTTCAAAGGAAGGAAGCCCCCAGGCCAGGCTCACCGTTCCGGGGATTTCCATGGCCAGCAGCGACATCTCCTTGATGGCCGACACGGCCATGCTGCGCACGCGCGCGGAGATCCTCTGATTGGAGAACTTCTTGCCCACTTTTTCAAAAACCGAGTGCTTTGCCGGCATGGCTACGGCTCCTTTGTCGTCATTTTTTCAGCCCGGCGGTCCACAACCCTGCGGATCTTGCCCTCCCCGCCAAGGGAACGCGGCTCCACCAGGGACACCTTGGCCTGCAGGCCCAGGCCGTTCTGGATGCCGCGGGCCAGCGAGTCGCGCAGCTTCTCCAGATTCTTCAGCTCGTCGAAGGCGGGAAGCGCCTCCGATATTTCCACTTGCACGTCCATCGTGTCTACCCCCGCCTCCCTGTCCAGCACGATGCGGAACTGGGGCGTGGTCCCCTGGGCCGCGCTCAGGATCTCCTCGATCTGGGAGGGGAAGACCTTCAAGCCGGCGAAGAAGATCAGGTCGTCGGTGCGGGCGGAGATGCGCTGGATGCGGGCCAGGGTGCGGCCGCAGGCGCAGGGCTCCGGCAGCAGGCGGCTCAAATCCCCCGTGCGGTAGCGCACCAGGGGGAAGCCTTCCTTGGTGATGGTGGTGAACACCAACTCCCCTTCCTCCCCGGGAGGCAGGGCCTGGAGGGTCCGCGGGTCGATCACCTCCACGATGAAGTGGTCCTCGTTCACGTGCAGGCCCGAGCGCTCGTGGCATTCCCCCGCCACCCCCGGCCCGATGACCTCGGTCAGGCCGTAATTGTCGAAGGCCTGTAGGTGCAGGCCCTCTTCCAGCTCCGTGCGCTGCCGCTCGCTCCAGGGCTCCGCGCCGAAAAGCCCCACCCGCAGGTGCAGGTTCTCCGGGTGCAGCCCAGCGGAGGCCAGGGTGCTGCTGATCCTTCCGGCGAAGCCCGGGGCGCAGATCAGCACGGAGGTCTTGAAGTCGCGCATGATCATCAGCTGCGCCTCGGTGTTGGCGTTGGAGGCGGGGATGACCGAGGCCCCGATCTTCTCGGCCCCCTGGTGGAAGCCGAAACCTCCGGTGAAGAGGTTGTAGGGGAAGGCGATCTGCACCACGTCGTGCTCGTCCACCCCGGCGGAACACAACAGGCGCGCGGTGCACTCCGTCCAGTTGCGCAGGTCGTTCTTGGTGTAGCCCACCATGATGGGCTTGCCCGTGGTCCCGGAGGTGGCCTGGATGCGCACGATGTCGCGCAGCGGAACGGCGAACATTTCGTAAGGGTAGCTCTTCCGCAGATCTTCCCGGGTGGTGAACGGCAGCCGCGCCAGGTCGGCCAGGCTCTTCACCCGCGACAGGTCGACGCTCCGGGCGTCGAAGGCCTGGCGATAGAAGGCCACGTAGCGGTACACCCGATTGAGGGTGGATTGCAGCCGCTCGATCTGCAGCTGCTCCAGCTCCTCGCGCGTCAGGGTTTCATAGAATCGGTTCAGGATCATGTCTGCGCCGCCTTATTCCTCGATTCGCTTGTAGTCCTTGCCCAGGTAGGCCCGCCGCACGTCATGGTTGTCCATGAGCTCCAGGCTGGAGCCTTCCAGCACGATCTGCCCGGTCTCCAGCACGTAGCCCCGGCTGGCGATGGCGAGGGAGGCCCGCGCGTTCTGCTCGACCAGCAGCACGGTGATGCCGCGGGCGGGCAGCTGGGCCAGGGTCTGGAAGATCTTGTCCACCGCCATGGGAGCCAGGCCCATGGAAGGCTCGTCCATCATGATCATCTTGGGCCGGGCCATGAGGGCCCGCCCGATGGCCAGCATCTGCTGCTCCCCGCCGGAAAGGGTCCCGGCCAGCTGGGCCTGCCGCTCGGCCAGGCGCGGGAACAGGGAGAACACCTCCTCCAGGCTCTCCCGCACCCTGTCGGAGCGGCGGGCGTGCAGATAGGCTCCCAGCAGCAGGTTTTCCCGCACGGAGAGCGGATTGAAAAGCTGCCGGCCCTCGGGCACCAGCACGCAGCCCAACTCCACGATACGCTCCATGGCCGCCCCGGCGATGTCCTGCCGGTCGAAGAGCACCCTCCCCCCCTGGGGGCGCAGGATGCCGCTGGCCGTCTTGAGCAGGGTGCTCTTGCCGGAGCCGTTGGCCCCCAGGAGGATGACGATCTCCCCGCTGCCCACATGCAGGGAGACGTTCTTCAGCACCCGCAGCTTGCCGTAGCCGGCTTCCAGGTTGGTGACCCTAAGCATGGTTGCCGCCCAGGTAGATCGAGATCACCTCCGGGTTGCGCTGGATCTCGGTGGGGGTGCCTTCCGCCACCTTCCGGCCGTAGCTCAAGACCACGATCCGGTCGCAGATGTCCATCACCAGGGACATGTCGTGCTCCACCAGCAGCACGGTGATCCCCTGGTCCCGGATGCGGCGGATCAGGGCGGCCAGCTCCTCGGTCTCATGCAGGTTCAGCCCGGCGGCCGGCTCGTCCAGGAGCAGCACGCGGGGCTCGGCCGCCAGGGCGCGGGCGATCTCCACCAGGCGCTGCCGGCGAAAGCTCAGGGAAGAGGCCGCTTCCCCGGCGCAATCCGCCACGCCCAGCTCCCCCATGATCGACAGGGCCCGCGCCCGGATGGCCCGTTCCTCCGCCCAGGTCCACGGCAGGTTCAGCAGGCCGCTCAGGTATCCGGCGCGCGTGCGGGCGTGCCGGCCCACCATGACGTTCTCCAGGGCGGACAGGCGCGGG
>MIBK01000102.1:0-583 GCA_001829505.1 Spirochaetes bacterium RBG_16_67_19
CAGGCGGATCACCTCCGCCGCCCCCTGGCGCACCTCCTGCGGCGTGCCGAAGGGCAGCAGCTTCTGCGTGTCGATCCCCCCCTGGAAGGTCAGGTACTTCCCGTACTCCCTCTTGATCAGCGGCAGGTCCATGCAGGGCTGCACCGGCTCGATGTAGTCCAGCCCGATGTCGATCAGCTCCGGCAGGAAGCTGGTGATGCATCCACAGGAATGCATCATCATGTGCCAGCCCGCGTCTTTGTACACCTTGAACAGCTTCTTGTACTGCGGCTGCAGGAGGTCCCGGTACACCTTCGGCGGCACGAACGGCCCCACCTGCGTGCCCAGGTCGTCCCCCACGTGCCCGGCCGGGGCGAAGTCCATCTTCACGAAGCGCTTGGCCATCTCCACCTTGTAGTGGGTGATCTTGTCCAGCAGCTCGCTCACCATCTTCGGGGCCAGCAGCACGTTCTCGAACAGCGCCGGGATGCTCACCATCCCGTAGGCCCGCTCGTACAGCCCGAAGTACCCCGAGGGGAACACGAAGTACTCCTGCCCGTAGGTCTGGATGTCCCGCGCGCACCACTCGAAGTTGCCCTTGTGG
>MIBK01000102.1:602-3222 GCA_001829505.1 Spirochaetes bacterium RBG_16_67_19
ACTTGCGCACCCGCTGCTCCAGCGTGTCGCTGGTCACCGCCTCCCAGATGCGCTCCGGCATCCAGCGCTCGGCGAACTTGCGCTCCAGTTTATTGGCCAGCGGCGAGAAACAGCAGAAAAACCCGTCCTCCCCGATCCTCACCCCCATGCCCCAGCTGTCGTAGACCACCTGGCCCGCCTCGTCCACCTTGCAGTAGCCCTCCGCCTCCAGCTCCTTCATCAGCTTGAGGTCGTTGCGGAAGAACAGCGGGTAGTCGGCCTTGGCCAGGCTGATGATCAGGTGGTTCTCCAGGTAGTCGTCCAGGCTCTGGCTGGCCGGCAATTTGAGCGCCGCGTGCAGCTCCTTGTCCCGTGTGCGGTCCGCCAGGGTGATCTGGCTGGGCAGATAGTCCATGTGCTCCCGCCGGATCGTGGCCAGCACCCTTTGTTTCTTGGTCATCTTCAGTCCTCCTCGCTCAGGTTCTATTGTTCAAGCCCCTCACAGGGCCAGCTTCAGGATTTCGCGCACGTCCTCCTTGGTGGCCGGCACGCGGGCGCCCAGCTTGCCATCGGGTCCGAAGCTGACCCGGGCGACCTCCTCGGTGAGCGATTCCACCGCCTCGGCCTTGATGCCGACCTCCGGCAGGCGGGTCTGCACGCCCGCCCCTTCAGCCAGTCCTCGAACTTCTGGATCACCTGCGGCACCAGCTTCTCCGGTTTCTTGCCCTTGGTTTCCATCCCGAAGATCCTCTCGGCGAACTGCACGTAGCGCTGCGGGCGGGTCTTCCAGAAACGGCGCATGAAGGCCGGCATGACGACGGCCAGGCTGGCGCCGTGCGTGGTGTTGTAGCGGGCCGACAGCACGTGGGCGATCAGGTGCATGGGCACCCCGGAGGCGACCCCCGGCTGGGTCCAGCCGTTCCAGGCCACGGTGGCCGCCCACATTAAATTTGTGCGGGCCGCCAGGTCCCGGGGATCCTTCTTCAGCTTCTCCATGCACTCCATGATCGTGAGGATGATGCCCTCCATGAGGCGGTCCTGCAGCGGCGTGTCGTCCACCCCGTTGAGGTACAGCTCCATCACGTGGGAAACCGCGTCCGCCGCCCCGCAGCCGGTCTGATAGGCCGGAAGCGTCAGGGTGAGCTCCGGATCCAGGATCGACACCCTGGCATAAAGGGGATTGGCGAAGACGTAGGACTTCTCCAGCGTCTGCTGGTTGGAGATCACCGCCCCGGCGTTCATCTCGCTGGAGGTGGCCGGCAGGGTCGGCACCAGGATGATGGGCAGCGCCTCGGTGGGGGAAACCGCCACCGCCTGGTCGTGGCGGGAGACGATCATGTTCCACAGGGGCTGCTTGTACAGCACGCCGGCGGCGATGGCCTTGGCCGCGTCCATGGCGCTGCCGCCGCCCACCCCGATCACCAGCTGCACCCCCTCCGCCTTGGCCTTCTTGACCCCTTCCTCCACCTGTTGGATGGTGGGATTGGCGCTCACCCCGTAGAACGGGACGGCCTTCACCCCGTCGGCGGCGAGGAGCTTCTCAATGCGCCCGAGCACCTCCTTCAAGGGGCCCGGCTCTTTATAGGAGACCAGCAAGGCCGTCTGGCCGATGGCCCTGGCCTCGGCCCCGACCCGCTTGAGCTCGCCAGGGCCGAACACGACCCGCACCGGGTTGTAGAATTCGAATTTTTCCATGACTGGCTCCTCCCTTACTTACGATAGATTCCGTATTCCCGAGCCGTGCGATACACGGTGTAGAAGTTTTCCAGCGGAACGTCCTGCATGAAATGGTTGGAGGGGGCAAAGATGTAGCCCCCGCCCTTGGCGAAGGCGTCGATGCGGCGCCTGGCTTCCACCACCGCCTCCTGCACGCTCCCGGTGATGCCGCCCTGCAGGTCCAGGCCGCCATGGAACACCAGCTCCCTGCCGAACTCCCGCTTCAGCTCCGCCGAGTCCATGCCGGCGGCTTTGGGCTGCAGGGAGTTGAGCACGTCCACCCCGGCTTCGATCAGATCCGGGATCAGCTCTCGCACCGAGCCGCAGGTATGCAGCCAGATCCTGGCCCCCGGCACCGCCTGGCGCACCGCGTCGAACACCCGCTTGTAGGGGGCTTTGAAGAACTTGCGGTAGAGCTGCGGGGAAACCAGCGGCCGGTCCTGCATGCCGTGGTCGCTGGAGAACTCCACCCAGCCCACGTAGGGGGCGATGGGCTTCAGATAATACAGGTAAAGCTCGATGACCACGTCGGTGACCCTGCCGATCAGGTGATGGGCGAAGCGTTCGTCCAGGTACAGGTCCACCATGAACTGCTCGAAGCCGCGTAGGTACTGCCCCAGCTCCAGCATCATGCCCGACACGGCGTGGGTGGCCCCGAGAAAGCAGTCGGTGGTTTGCGAAAGAAGCCGCGCCTTCTCGGCCAGGCCCTCGATGCGCCCGGGGTCCGCGACGGTCGGCCAGCGGTGCCGCTCGATGTCCCCGACGTCGACGGCGGCGGCCAGCGGCGAGAAGCTCACCAGGGAGGAGCCGTGCAGCTCCCGGGTGCCGAACCCCCACTCCCCGATCTTGTCCCCGTGCTCGTTCAGGCGGCTCGCGAAGTTGCGCGGGTGCCCGATGTCCACGTGCCGGAAATCCGAGTCCAGCA
>MIBK01000102.1:3417-9851 GCA_001829505.1 Spirochaetes bacterium RBG_16_67_19
CACGCGCTGCCGGTGGGTCATGCCCGCTCCCGGCTCCGCTCGGCGCGCCTGGCGCCAGCCCGAGCGCCGAGGCGCAGCTTCAGGTTCTGGTCCAGCAGCACCGCCAGCACCAGCACGAACCCCTTCATGATGCTCTGGAAGAAGGTGAACACATTCAGCAGCTTCAGCCCGTTGCCCAGGCCGCCGATGATCAGGGCCCCGATGATCATTCCCAGGATGGAGCCCTCCCCCCCGGCCAGGCTGGTGCCCCCGAGGATCACCGCCACGATCACGTCGAACTCGAAGCCGATGCCGATGTTGGGGTCGCCCACTCCCAGGCGCGAGGCCATCAGCACCCCGGCGAAACCGGCGAAAGCCCCGGCCAGGATGTACAGGGTGGAGACGATCCGGTCCGTATCGATGCCCGACAGCATGGCCGCGGTGCGGTTTCCTCCGATCGCCACCGAGTACTTCCCGAGCACCGAGCGGCGCTCCAGGACCAGGAACACGGCGACCACCGCCACCAGGGCCACGATGGTGTAGGGCACGGGTCCCAGGCTCTCGTTGCCGACGTAGGAGAAGGCGTCCGGCAGGCCCTCCCGGATCACCAGGCCGCCGGAGACCAGGTAGGACAGCCCGCGGCCCATGTACATGGTCCCCAGGGTGGCGATGAAGGGGGTGATCTTCAGGCGCACGACCAGCACCGCGTTGATCAGGCCCACCAGCAGGCCCACCACGATGGCCAGCAGGAAGGACAGCCCGACCGGGAGGCCGGCCCGCGAGAGCCAGGCGTGGGCCATGCCGGCCAGGCAGACCGTGCTGCCGATGGACAGGTCGATCTGCCCGGAGATCATCAGCAGGGTGACGGCGCAGGCTGAGATGATCACGAAGGAGTTCTGGATCAGCACGTACATCAGATTGAAGCCGCTGATGAAGCGCGGGTTGAGGATCGTGAACACCACGGTGATGAACAGGAGGATGCCCACCAGGACCAGCTTCTGCAAGTCTACGCGGCGATTCTTCATGTCAGGCCTCTTTCGCGCCCGTGACGATGTGCATGATCCGCTCGCTGTCCACCTCGGGGCCGTTGCGGACCACGTCCCGGATGCGGCCCTCGTACAGCAGCAGGATCCGGTCGCAGAGGTTCAGGACCTCCGGCAGCTCGGAGGAGAACACGATCACCGAGGTGCCCCCCCGGGCCAGCTCCCGGATCAGGTTGTGGATCTCCTCCTTGGCCCCCACGTCGATGCCGCGCGTGGGCTCGTCCATGAGCAGGATCCGGGAATCGGCGTTGATGCATTTGGACAGCACCACCTTCTGCTGGTTCCCGCCGGAGAGCTTCTCCACAGGGTGGTTCTCGTCGCGGGCCACGATGCGGACCTTCTGGATGTAGGAGCGAGCCAGGGATTTCTCGCGCCGGGCGCTGAAGATCCCCCAGCGGGAGATGCTGCGGATGTTCATCAGGGGGATGTTCTCCCGGATGGCCAGGCGGGTGAACAACCCCTCGCTGCGCCGTTCCTCCGGCACCAGGGCGATCCCCTGGCGGATGGCCTCGCGGGGGGAAGCCAGCGCGGCGGGAGAGCCGGCCACCAGGACCTCGCCCTGCTTCTGGTCCAGGCCGTAGATGGCCCGGGCGATCTCGGTCTTGCCCGAACCGATCAGGCCGTAGCAGCCCAGGATCTCCCCCTTGGCCAGGGAGAAGCTCACCTCCCGCAGCTTGGCGTTGCTGACCTTCCGCAGCTCCAGGACGGGGGCGCCCTGCCCCCCGCCGCCGGCGACGTAGCGCTCCGCCACGACCTTGCCCAGCATCATCTTGATCAGCTCCGCGGTGGACCCCACCTCCCCGCCGGAGCCCAGCTCCGAGACCTGGCGGGTGCCGATCATCTGGCCGTCGCGCAGGACCGTCACGGCGTCCCCTATTTCGAAGATCTCGCGCAGGCGGTGGGAGATATAGACCACCGTGACGTTCTGCCTCTTCAGCTCCTTTATGATCGTGAACAGGCGGTTGACCTCCTCTTCCGACAGGGCGGCCGTGGGCTCGTCCATGATGATCAGCTCCGATTCGGAGGCGATCGCCTTGGCGATCTCGATGACCTGCTTCTGGGCCACGGAGAGCTCGGCCACCCGCTTGCCCAGGGGGATGCTCGGGTCCAGGCTGCGCAGCACCTCGTACATCCGGGCCACCACCTGCGGGTCGCGGCGGAAGAAGCCCAGGCGGACCTTCTCCTTGCCCAGCACCAGGTTCTGCTCCACGGTGAGCTGGTTGACCACGTTCAGCTCCTGGAACAGGACGCTCATGCCGAAGTTCATGGCCTCCCGTGTGCTGCGCGGGTTGTACTCCCTGCCCCGCAGCAGAATGGAGCCGGAGCTGCGCCGCTCGGCTCCGGTCAGGATCTTGATCAGGGTGGACTTGCCCGCTCCGTTCTCCCCGACGATGCAGTGGACCGTGTTGCGGTGGATGTCGAAGCTCACCCCGCGCAGCGCGTCCACCCCGGGAAAGTGCTTCGAGATGTTCTGGATTTCCAGCAGCTTCTCCGGCATGCCCGCCCCCCTCCTACCGGCTCCGCAGCTGCCGCATCAGCAGCACCGCGCCGACCAGGATCAGTCCCTTCAACACCGTCTGGTAGAAGAACATGACGTTCAACAGGTTCAAGGTGTTGCCCACGAAGCCGATGATCAGCGCCCCCAGGATCATGCCCAGGAACGAGCCCTCCCCGCCGTAGATGCTGGTGCCGCCCAGCACGATGGCCACGATCACGTCGAACTCGAATCCCGTGCCCACCTTCGGGGAGCCGGAGCCCATGCGGGAGGCCAGGGTCATGCCGGCGAAACCGGTGAGGGTGCCTACCAGCACGTACAGGGCCAGCACCACGCCTCCGACCTTGAGGCCCGAAAGCCGCGCGGCGGTCTGGTTGCCGCCGATGGCGAAGGCGTACTTGCGCAGGTTGGTCTTGGCGAACAGGAAATAGAAAATCAGGATCAGGGCGAAGACGATCAGCAGGAACAGCGGGATGGGTCCGACCATGGTCCTGCCGAACACCTCGAAGTCCCGCGGCAGGCCGGTGGTCACGTTGGCCCCGCCGTCGATCCAGGCCACGATGAAGGCCAGCCCCTGGGCCACGTACATGGTGCCCAGGGTGGCGATGACCGGCGTGATCTTCAGGCCCACCACCAGGGCGCCGTTGGCCAGGCCGAAGCCCGAGCCGATCAGGATGGACAGCACCAGGGCCAGGGGGGTGGGGATGCCGTTCTTGCTCATGAAGGCGTACATGACCCCGGTCAGGGCCAGCACCATGCCTACCGACAGGTCGAAGGCCCCGGCGATCATCAACAGCACGGCGGCCGAGCCGGTGAGCATGATCATGGCCACCTGCATGAGCACGTTGATCATGTTCACGTAGCTCAGGAACCTGGGGGTCAGCGCGGTGGACACCGCCATGACCAGCACGAGGATGCCGACCAGGATGAGGAGCTGGATGTCCAGCGTCGCCCCTCTCCTGCCGGACTTGAGGGTGAGGTCTGCCTGCATGCCGCTATCTCTCCCGGGATGGAAATGGAGGCTCCCGCCGGCGGTCCGGCAAGAGCCTCCTTGCCGTCAAAACGTTGCCGGCCTTACTTGCTGGCCGCGCTCTTGAGGTCGAGCTTGGTGAAGTACTGGTCCTCGATGAACTTCTGGGCCTCCTCGATGGGGGTGTCCCAGTAGCTGATGAACTTGTTGAAGGTGTCGATCTGGATCCAGGCGTCCGGGTTCTGAGCGCCGGTGATGCAGTTATACAGCAGGTCCATCTCGGCGATCGCGTTCACCCTGGGCTGCAGGCCCTGGGTGATCTTGAAGGAGGAGGAGGGGTTGTACAGCTTGGCCAGCTCCCCTTCGGTGGCGTCGGTGCCGATGACGATCTCCGTCAGGCACTTGCCGTTGACGGCCTTGCCGCGGCCCGCGTTCTCCAGGGCGGCCAGGGCGCCCAGGGCGTGGTCGGCGTTGGCGCCGTACACCAGGTTGACCTCCGGGTGGGCCTGCAGCATGTCCTGCATGGCGGCCATGGCCTTCTGCACGTTGGCGCTGCCTTCCAGCTTGCTCACCACCTGGGCGGTGGGATCCACGGACAGCACGCCGGCGATGAAGGGCCCGGTGCGGTGCTTCTGCACGATTTCCACGGTCAGGTAGTCGATGACCCCGATCTTGATCGGCTTGTTGGGGTACCATTCCCTCCACTTCAGGGCGGCGACCTTGCCCATCTGGAAGGAGGTCTCCGCCTCGTTGATCTGCAGGTGGGGCACCAGCCGGGAGAAGGTCGGGATGTAGAAGGTGACGATGGGGATCTTGGCCTTGCGGGCGGCCTTGACCATCTGATCGTTGACCTTCTCATCCAGGGAGTGCAGCAGGATACCGTTCACGCCCTGGGCGATAAAAGTCTCCACGCCCTTCACCGAAGCCTCGGTGCTGAACTCGCCGTCGATGACGGTCACGTCGGCGTTGTACTTTTCCTTGGCGTAGGCGATGAGGTGCTTCACGTGGGCCTGGTGGTAGTTGGCCTGCATGGTGATCGGGATCTTGCCGATCTTAAGGGACTTCTTCCCCGCGTCTCCCTGTCCGCCGGCGAAGGCGTTGGCCAGGAGGAGCAGTCCGAGGACGAGGACCACCGCAAGAGTCAGAGCTCTTTTCATGCGAAAACTCCTTTCCGAAGTTACATGGAATCTTTCCTGCGCACGGCAGGTCCGGCCAGTGTAGCACATCCGCGCCGGATGTCAAGCTTTATTTGCAGTTGCTTACTTTTTTTATCCATTTTGCTCTTTTTTTATCCTTTCGCCGGCTTTTTTCCTTGACTTTGCCCGGCAACTCGGATACAAAAAAACCTGAGCCTATGGCCAGCCGGGACAAGAAATTCATCGAGGAACGCCACGCCATGATCATGAAGCTGGTCAAGGAAGATGGCCGGGTGACCGTGGGCGACCTCTGCCAGCGCTTCTCGATCTCCGTGGCCACCGCGCGCAGCGACCTGGACCAGCTGGAAAAGCTCGGCACGATCAAGCGCACCCACGGCGGGGCGCTGGCCGCCGACCGCGACGAGCACCCGCTGCCGTTCAGCACCCGCCAGAAATACTACGGCAGCGAGAAGAAAGCCATCGGCAAGGCGGCGGTCGGCCTGATCAAGGACGGGGAGGTGGTCTTCATCGACGGCGGTACCACCGCCGCCCAGATGCGGCTGTTCCTGGCCGAGAAGCAGAAGCTGACCATCATCACCCCCAGCATCGAGATCGCCTACTGGCTCAGTTCCACCCCCTCGATCAGCGTGTACCTGTTGAACGGCTTCCTCAACCGCGACTCGCTGGCCTCCGTGGGCGCCCCTTCCGAGGAAGCCATCGCCCGGATGAACATCACCCGGGCCTTCTGCGGCGCCGCCGGCTTCACCCTCCAGGACGGCCTCACGGACCTGGGCATGGGTTTCGTGGAGCAGAAGCGGGTGATCTGCAAGCTGGCGCGCAAGGTGGTGGGGCTGGTGGACCACACCAAGATCGGCGTCACCTCCCTGGCCTCCTTCGCGGGCCTGGAGGACATCGAGACCATCGTCACCGACCGGCCGCTCCCCAAGGACCTGCTGCCGGCCCTGCAGGAGCGCGGCATTCAGGTCATCGTCGCCCGGGCGTAGGGCAAACTCAGGAGGACTTCATGGGCATTCTGGAGAGGTTCCGGCTCGACGGAAAGAAGGTCTTCATCACCGGCGGCTCGCAGGGCATCGGCAAGGCCGTGGCCCTGGGTCTGGCCGAGGCGGGGGCGGACGTGGCCATCGTGGCCCGGGGCCTGGTCAAGGCCGAAGAGGCGGCCCACCAGATCGCCAAGCTGGGGGTGAAGGCCATTGCCGTGAAGGCCGACGTGACCGTGCCGGCCGAGGTCGACGGGATGATCAAGACCATCCTCAAGGCCTTCGGCACCGTGGACGTGGCCTTCAACAACGCGGGGACCGCGGCCGTGGCCAAGGCCGAGGAGATGAGCTATGAGGAGCTTACCCGCGTCTTCAACGTGAACCTCACCGGGCTGTTCCTAACGGCCCAGGCCGCGGCCCGGGTGATGATCGCCAGGAAAAGCGGCTCGATCATCAACATGGCTTCCATGTCCGCCCACGTAGTGAACGTCCCTCAAGCGACGGCCAACTACAACGCCTCCAAGGCCGGGGTGGTGCAGCTCACCAAGTGCCTGGCGGTGGAGTGGGCGCCGCACAACGTGCGGGTCAACTCCATCAGCCCCGGCTACACCCGCACCGAGCTGGCCGAGTCCTTCTCCGAGGCGCTGATCAAGCAGTGGGTGGAGAAGATCCCCATGAAGCGCATGGCCCGGCCCGACGAGCTGGCCGGGGTGGTCCTGTTCCTGGCCAGCGACGCTTCCTCCTACTGCACCGGCACGGACATCGTCATCGACGGGGGCTACACCCTCTGGTGAGAAAGGACGGACCATGGCG
>MIBK01000102.1:9873-13984 GCA_001829505.1 Spirochaetes bacterium RBG_16_67_19
ACATCGGCACCACCGGAGCCAAAGGGGCGGTGATCCGCCTGGACGGGAAGGTGGTCAGCGAGGCTTACCGGGAGTACATCTGCGTGTACCCGCGACCCAACTGGGTCGAGCAGGACGTGGCGATGATCGTGGGCCAGGCCCTGGAGTGCTGCCGGGAGGCGGTGCACAAAGCGGGGCTGGACCCGGCGGCGATCCTGTCCCTGGCGATCTCGGCGCAGCGCTGCTGCGCCGTGTTCGTGGACCAGCAGGGCGGCCTGGTGCGGCCCATGATCTCCTGGCAGGACAACCGCACCCACGAGGAGGTGGAGGAGATCCGGGCCAAGATGGGCGCCGAGGAGTTCTACGACACCACCGGCATGCCCCTGACCACCACCTGGATCGTGTCCAAGATCATGTGGGTGCGCAAGCATGAGCCGGAAAATTGGAAGCGGGTGGCCAAGGTCGTGCAGCTGCAGGACTACGCGCTGAAGACTCTCGGCGCGGAGGACTGGTTCGACGACGTGTCCGATGCCGGCTTCTACGGGCTGTGGAACCCCTACTCCTTCGAGTGGAGCGGCAAGCTGCTTTCCGCCCTCGCCCTGGACAAGTCCCTGCTCCCCAGGCCCAGCGCCTCCGGAACGAGGGTGGGCGGGGTGTCGGCGGCGGCGGCCGAGCGCTGCGGCCTGAAGGCGGGCACCCCGCTGTGCGTCGGGGCCGGCGACCAGAACAGCGCCGCCATCGGCGCGGGGATCGTGCACAAGGGCTTCCTGTCGGTATCGCTGGGCACCGGAGGCCTGGCGGCCGCCTACCTGGACACCCCCTTC
Source organism: Spirochaetes bacterium RBG_16_67_19 (assembly GCA_001829505.1). GTDB lineage: Bacteria > Spirochaetota > Spirochaetia > SZUA-6 > DRHE01 > MIBK01. The sequence goes on from MIBK01000102.1 coordinate 10,677, forward strand.
CGCGACCCCAACCGCAAGGCCATGGTGGACAACCACGCCGTGTACGGCAAGTGGCAGCTGGAAGGTCTGCAGTCCGGCGCGGCGGGCGTGTTCCGCTGGTTCCGCGACGAGATCGCCGCCCTGGAAAAAGAGAAGGCCGGCAAGAACGTCTACGACCGGCTCAACGAGATGATCGCCTCCACGCCGCCGGGGGCCAAGGGCCTGGTGCTGCTGCCCTACCTGGCCAGCGCCACCACACCGCGCTGGAACCCGCACGCCCGGGGCACGCTGCTGGGCCTGACCTTCGCCCACGATCGGGCCAGCCTGGCGCGCTGCTTCATGGAAGGAATCACCCTGGAAGTGCGGGACATGGTCAACTCCATGGCCGCCTCCGGCATCCCCATCGAGCAGGTGCGCATCCTGGGGGGGGCGACCAAGTCGGAGCTGTGGAACCAGATGCAGGCCGACGTGTACAACCGCCCCGTGGAGACCCTGAAGATGACCGACGCCGCCTTGATGGGAGCGGCCCTGTGCGCGGCAGTCGGGGTCGGCGAGTTTTCGGGCATCGCCGAGGGGGCCGAGCGCATGGTGCAGGTCGACAAGAAGTACACCCCGGACCCGAAAAAAGTCGGGCTCTACGACGAAATCTACGGTATTTACTGCCTGGCCTACGAGGCCCTGGAGGAAAAAGGGGTGTTCCAGGCGCTGGCCAAATTGCAGGCGGGATACTAGGCGGGATACTAAAAACGAGGGCAGGCCAGGCCTGCCCTCCGCCGATGGTCTCCGATACGCCTATTTCTTGGTCGGGGTCACAAAAAGGATCTGGGCCTCGGCCGTCCCGCCCTTCCAGCCGTGCATGGTGTCGGCGCGGAAAACCATGTAGTCGCCCTTCTTGAAGTTCACCACCCCGGTCTGCTTGCCAGCGGCATCGGCGAGCAGCAGCTGGCCATTGCCTTCCAGGACGTAGGCGATCCACTCCACGTCGGACTTGTGGATGGCCATCGGCGCGCCGGGCGCGGCCTTGAAGATGTAAAAATCCACCCCGGCATCCACGAGCGCCGAGACGGTCCAGCCCTTGGTGCCGGCATCACCCCAGGTCGGGGCCTCCTTGGCGCCCGCGGAGGAAGCACCGGCGGAGTCCTGTTCGATCAGGTAGACCAGGCCGGCCTTCTGGGCGCCCAGGTTCTGCAGGCCCAGGGCCAGCAGCAGCGAAAGGGAAAGCAGGAGAATCACAGTCCTCTTCATACACAGCTCCTTTGGGATGTTGAGGTCTTCACCCGCGCACGGCGGAGTGCAACTGGAGTGTAGCACGCTCCTGAGGGTTGTCAAGCTTTTCCCACGATTTATTACTATTATTAACTATTTATTTCTTTTTCTAGCGAAAGCTGTTCAGGTCCACGGGTAAGGGTTGTCCGGCAGGCGCAGGCCCTCGGCCAGCAGCTCCAGGAAACGGGCCCGGGGGATCTCCTCCGCGCCCAGACGGATCAAGTGCTCGGTGCGCGCCTGGCAGTCGATGAGCAGGAAGCCCATGGCCCGCAGCCGGGCCACCAAGTGGGCCAGCGCGATCTTGGAAGCATTCGGAAGCCGGGAGAACATAGACTCTCCGAAGAAAACTCCTCCCCGGGCCACCCCGTAAAGGCCGCCGCACAGCCGCCCCTCGCTGTAGACCGCCACGCAGTGCGTGACGTGCAGCCGGTGCAGGTGGGTGTAGGCGGCCAGGAAGTGGCCGTCGATCCAGGTGCCCTGCTCGTGGGTCCGGGGCGTGGTGGCGCAGCCCAGCATCACTTCCTCGAAGTCCCGGTCGAAAGCCACCTGGAAGCGCCCCTGGCGCAGCTGCCGGGCCAGGCGGTCCGGCACGTGGAGCTTCTCGGGAAAAAGCACGGTGCGCGGGTCCGGGGAGAACCACATCAGGGGCGGAGCGTTGAACCAGGGAAAGATGCCCTTGCTGTAGGCCTCCAACAGCACCCGCTCGGAGAGCTCCCCGCCCACGGCCACCAGCCCGTGCTCGTCGGGCGCCAGGTTGTCCGGGAAGACCGGGTCCGCCCGGGGATCGAGAATGTACGGCAGGCTCCGCCGTCTCATCCCCGCGGCCCTTCCAGCCAGGCGCGCAGCCGCGGCTCCAGCTTCTTGCGGGAGATTTCCACGGCCTCCTGGCTGAACCAACGCACGGCCGCTCCGGCTGCAGAAAGCTCCCTCAGCCTCAGGCCTTCCTGCCGCAGGAAGTCGGTCAGGATTCCCGTATGGCGGCCCGCGGACACGCCCAGCTCCCGCCGGAAGCCTCCCGCACCGGGTTCCTCATAGGCGATCATCACCAGCAGCAGGTCCAGGCCCCGCTCCTCGCGGAACCGGATCGCCGCCTGCTCCGGGGCAGGATCCCGGTCGCGCCAGCGCCGCAGGGAGACCGGGGAGGAGCTTATCCCGTAGCGCAGGCCTCCCGCCTCCCCGCCCTTGTAGTCCCGGCGCAGCAGCTCCGGCGAGCCCAGCCCCGGCAGCTCCTGCCGGGCGCTCAACAGCTCGACGTACAGCTCCGCCTCGCCCACCCCCGCGACGGCTGCCAGCCGGGCGGCGGCCTGCCGGTCCCGGGGGGTAGTGCGCTCGACCGCCGAGGCGAACAGGACCGTGTCCAGCAAGATCGGCCCGAGCAGGAGCAGCGCCAGGCCGGCGTCGAGCAGCCCCGGGTCCCTGGCCAGCAGGCGCTCGGTCACGAGCGTGCAGGCCGAGCCCACCGCTTCCACGGTCCACCGCGCCCCAGGGGCCTCCGCGGGCCGGCGCGCGCCGGGGTGATGATCCAGCACCTCCACGATCCGCCGGCGCGCATCCGCAGGCAGCCAGGCGCCGTCGGAGTCCACCAGGATCAGCTCGGGCTCACGCCCCCCGCCGCTTTCCAGCCGCTCGGGGGCGAAGTCCTCCGCGCAGGCCAGGCAGCGCACGGCCAGCCCCGCCCGCCGGGCCAGCAGCAGGACCTCCGGCCGCAGGGCCAGCTCCGCGCGCGGGATGGGCACCCAGGGCAGCACGAAGGTTCCCGCAGGGGCGTCCAGGGACTGCAGCAGGGCGTAGCCGATCGAGGAGGCCAGGCAGTCCGCGTCCGCCGCCGGGCTGCCGGTCACCAGCCGCAGGCCGGCCAGCGCCTTGCGGCCGGAGCGCAGGCGGCGGCGCCCGTCGCGCAGCAGCCGGTTAACCCGCTGGATGCAGGAATGGTTCAAGGCGTTCCCTCGCGGCGGCCGGCAGCCGCAGCAGCTTGTGGCCGGAGCTCTCCCCGGTCACGATGCGGATGCTGCCGCGCGGGACCTGAAGGCTCTTGGCCAGGAAGCGCAGCAGCTCGCGGTTGG
>MIBK01000102.1:14006-14096 GCA_001829505.1 Spirochaetes bacterium RBG_16_67_19
TTGCAGCCGCACCAGCAGCTCCTCCCCCCGCAGGCCGGCGAGCTGGTTGCGCCCGGCATTGGGCAGCACCTTCACGCGCAGCAGGAGCTC
>MIBK01000102.1:14188-18683 GCA_001829505.1 Spirochaetes bacterium RBG_16_67_19
CCGGTCGAAGGCCGCCTCCAGCGCCGGGCTCACGCCCCGGCAGCGGTCCACCACCTGGGCGGCCCAGCGGAAATACTCCAGGCGGCGGCGCCGATTCCAGCCCACCGGCGGGCTGGCCAGGATGGAGCGCAGGTTGCTGGTCTTGTCCGCGATCTTGATCATCCGCGCCCGGACCGACTTGCCTCTTTCGCTCCTGCCGCGGCAGGCTCTTGTCATCCGTGACCTCCTGGACCAGGCCCAGCACGCCGGGCCCGAACTCGCGCTCCAACTCCGAGGCCTGCGTGGCGGTGTCCTCCAGGGTGTCGTGCAGCAGCCCCGCCGCGACCAGCTCCGCGTCCGGTCGGCCGTCGGTCCCGCCGCCGGCTTCGGCCAGCAGGCGGGCCACCTCCGCCCCGCGCCGCGAACTCCAGCGCCCGGACCACCAGCAGCAGCTCATCGCCCACGATCATCCCTCCCCTACAGGATGCCCAGCCTGGTGGCGTAGCGCACCGCCTCGCTGGAGTTGCGGGCGCCGGTCTTCGACAGGATGCGCTGGCGGTGGTTGTTCACCGTGGCCTGGCTGATGAACAGGCGGTCGGCGATCTCCCGGCTGGCCAGGCCCACCGCCACCAGCCCCAGCACCTCGATCTCGCGCTTCGTGAGACCGGCGCCGGCAGGCGCGGCCTCGGCCCCGGTGCGGCCGTCCACGGCCGCTGTGCTGATCCCGCCGCGCTCTTCGGCTTCCCCGGGCAGGAACAGGTAGCTCTTGCCGTTTCGCAGGTGGCGCAGGCTGCGTCTCGAGGGCTCTTCCTGCGAGCCTCCGGGCAGCAGGTCGTTGACGATCAGGACCTGCCAGATGTTGCCGCGGGCGTCCAGCTCCAGCACGACCACCTGCTGCAGCAGGCGGATCAGGCGCCCGTCCGCGCGGCGGATGCGAAAGTCGAAGCCCAGTTTGTAGTCCCTGCGCTCCTCGGGGCTCTGGAGGTAGAGAAAGCGCAGGGTGCGGCTGACCGTATCGAGCACCGTTTCCAGGTCGTCCTCGGGCATGCGGCGGTAGAAGTACTCCGGACCCTGCCCGAGGGCCTCCTCCCGGTCGTAGCCCAGCAGGAACTTGAAGGAGGAGGTCAGGAACACGTACTTGCGCTGGTACAGGTCGTAGAGCGCCACGGAGCTGTCCTCCACGGCGTCCAGCCGCTCCAGCAAAGGCAGGTGATAGTCCAGGCGGCCCAGGTCCAGGTCCCCGGCGCGGAAGCGCTGGGCCTGCAGGGTCCGCTGGTACTCGGCAAACAGCCGCTGCAACGACGCGTTCATGGCTAGACAAATGATGACAAATCACTATAGCAGAACCAGGGGGCGCGGGGATAGCTTGGGCGACATGAACGAACAGAACGAAACCAGGACCCTGCAGCTTTTCTACGCCGGCCTGATGGTGGACGCGGCCGCCAACTTCGAGCACTTCGGCGTTGCCCAGCAGGTGCGGGAAAAGAAGGCCCGCGAGCAGGCCGTGGCCGCCCCGGCCCAGCTGGCCCAGCTGGGCATCCGCTCTCCCAGGGAGCTCTTCGAGCGTTTCTCGGGCATCTTCGGCTGCGCCCGCTGGGAGCTCGCCGAGCTGGAAGGCGGGGTTGTGCAGGCCGAGACCAGGTCCTGCCTGGCCTGCGCTATCGCCAAGAAGCGGGGCGGCGGCAAGCCATGCGAGCTGTATTGCATCAATCCCTTCCGCGGACTGGCCCAGGCGCTCAATCCGGCGCGCGAGCTCGAGGTGCAGGAGACGCTCTGGGAGGGCGGGCGCTGCCTCTTCCGCCTGTCCTGAGGCGACGCGCGAGGGGCGGCGCGTGCAGACCAGCACGGGCAGGCGGCCCCGCCCGGCTTGCCCGGGGGCGGCGGATTTGCCATACTGGGGGCAATTCAACCCGAGGAGGCGACGCATGCCCGCTGTGCAGATCCGGCCGAACGTCTACTGGATCGGGGTCAATGATCGAACCACCGACCTGTTCGAAGGGATCTGGCCCATCGAGAAGGAAGGGGTTTCCTACAACTCCTACCTGATCCTGGACCGCAAGAAGGTGCTGATCGACCTGTCCAAAGCACTGAAAACCGACGAGTTCTTCCACCAGATCCAGGAGCTCACGCCCCTGGCCGAGCTGGACTACATCGTGCTCAACCACCTGGAGCCGGACCACACCGGGGTCATCCTCACCCTGCGGCAGCTGGCCCCCCGGGCGGTGATCCTGGGCTCGGGCAAGATGCAGGAGATGCTGGCCTCCTTCTACAAGATCACGGAGAACGTCCGGGCGGTGGCCGAAGGGGAGCAGCTTGACATCGGCGAGCGCAAGCTGCAGTTCTTCAACGCCCCCTTCGTGCACTGGCCGGAGACCATGGTCACCTACGACGCCAGCGAGAAGATTCTGTTCTCCTGCGACGCCTTCGGGGGCTACGGGGCCCTGGAGGGGACGATCTTCGACGACGAGTGCCGCAACCTGGCTTTCTACGAGCAGGAGTCCCTGCGCTATTACGTGAACATCGTGGCCAAGTTCTCCAAGCCCGTGCTCAACGCCATCGCCAAGCTGGCCAGCCTGGAGATCCGGATCATCGCCCCCTCCCACGGGCTGATCTGGAGGTCAAAGCCCGGGCACATCGTGGAGCTGTACCGCAAGTGGGCCGGCTACGCCACCGGACCCACGGAAGCCGGCGTCACCCTGATCTACGGCTCCATGTACGGGAACACGGAAAAGGCCATGGACGTGGTGGCCCGCGGGATCGCCGGCTGCGGCTTGCCCCTGAACATCTTCGACGCGGCCCGCACCCACGTTAGCTACATCCTGCCGTCCCTCTGGACGCATTCCGGGGTGATGATCGGGGCGCCCACCTACGAGGGGGCCCTGTTCCCTCCGGTGCTGGACGTGCTCAACCACGCCGCCATCAAGCGGATCATGAACAAGAAGGCGGCCATGTTCGGCAGCTACGGTTGGAGCGGGGGCGCGGTGCGCAACGCCAAGCAGGTGATCGAGCCCCTGAAGTGGGAACTGACCGCCACGCTGGAGTTCACCGGCTACCCTACGCACGAGGAACTGGCCAAGGCCGAGCAGTTCGGCAAGACCTTCGCCGACCTGCTGCGGGCCGGCTGAGCACCGCCGGATCCCCCTCTAGCGCACGATCAGCTTGTCGCGCCAGTTGCCCACGGCCCCGAAGTTGTTGACGTTCCGGAAGCCCAGCGCCTCCAGTGTCGCTTTCGCCCTGCCGGAACGGTTGCCGGAGCGGCAGTAGACCACGATGCGCGCCTGCCGGTCCTGGGTGGGCAGGTGGTCCTGGATCACGTCGTAGGGGATGTTGAGAGCCGAGGGGATGGCTCCCGCGCGATACTCCTCGGCGGTTCGCACGTCGATCAGGTAGAGGTCGGGCTGGCCCACCAGGCCGGCCAGGTCCTCCGAGGAAAGGCGCCGCAAGGCGAAATCCCCTTTCGCCGGGGCTTGCGCGACCGCTGGCACGGGCTCTGTGCCGCCGCCGGCGAAAGCCGTCGCGGCCGCCAGCAGCAGGCCCAGTATAATTGCAATTTTCATATATACAAAATAGTCTCAGGGCGGCGGTGGCGGCAAGGTGAAAAAAAGGATGTCCTCCCCCGCCGGCGTGGCCGACCTGGCCAGCAGGCGCGTGCCGCCTGGCTGCCAGTGGACCAGGGAGGATTCCCCTTCCCAGGCGAAGCCGGCCAGGCCTCCGGTCAGGCAGAGGGTCAGCCCGTACGGCACCTGCCCGCCGGAAAGCCGGGCGGGCAGGGCCCGCTGGAAAGCCGCCCGCTCATGGTCGGTGAACGGCTCGCCGTTGGCCTTGAGGTCCACCCATAGCTCCGCACCAGCCAGCACCCGCTCCCATTCCTCGAAGAAGGTGTCCCGGCAGAGAGTGAGCGCCACGCGCCGGCCGTCCACCAGGAACGGGCGGGCCTCTTCCAGCCGCCCAGGGGCCAGGCCCAGCTCCTCTTCGAACGGGGTCAGGTAGACCTTGTCCTGGGAGTACAGCTCCCGCCCGCGCGGGTCGAAGACCACGGCCCGGTTGACCAGGACGGTCCGGCTCCCGGAGGACTGCGCGGCGAACCAGCTCCCCGCCCCGACAGCCACCGCGTGCCTGCGGGCCAGCCCCCCGAACAGCTCCCGCAGGCGGCGCTCGGCCAGGCCGGAGTTCAGCAGGAACAGGTCGCGCAGGTCGCGGGCCAGGGGCTCGCCGGCCAACACGCTGCGCAAGGCCTCTTCCAGGCTGTCCGCCTCCCGTAGCTTCGGCCCGTAGGGCAGGAGCGCGAAGAAGGCCGAGGCATACTCGGGAAACAGGATCAGGTCCGGGCGATACGGCAGGCAGCGCTCCACCAGGCCGGTGATGCGGCCGGCGTACGCGGAGAAAGAGGCCAGGTCCGCGGGCCCGATGCAAAGCTGCACGGCGGCGACGCGCAGCTCCCCTGGCCTGCCGGCCTGGGGCGGGCCGGCCACAGGGCCGCCCATCGCCGGATCGGCGACATCGGCCAGCGAGGCCA
>MIBK01000102.1:18843-19026 GCA_001829505.1 Spirochaetes bacterium RBG_16_67_19
TAGAAGCGCACCGGGACGACTGTCAAGGAACTCCAAATATGGTAGAGTGCCCCCCATGGAAAGCATGAAACGGACTGCCACCTGCGGCGAGCTTGCCGCCTCGGCCGTCGGCCGGGAGGTGACCCTGAACGGCTGGGTGCATCGCGTGCGCGACCACGGGGGAATCAAGTTCCTGGACCTGCG
>MIBK01000102.1:19079-20011 GCA_001829505.1 Spirochaetes bacterium RBG_16_67_19
GGACGCGGACGCGGCGGCCGAGCTGAAAGCGGCGGCCGAGGAGCTCAAGAACGAGTACACGGTGGCCGTCGAAGGGACGGTGCGCCCCCGCCCGGCGAATATGGTGAATCCCCATATGCCCACGGGGCAGATCGAGGTGCAGGCCCGGCGCCTGGCCGTGCTGGCCCGTTGCGCGACCCTGCCTTTCCAGATCGACGAGCGCTCGGACGCCCGCGAGGAGCTGCGCTTCAAGTACCGCTTCCTGGACCTGCGCTCCTTCGGCATGCAGCGCCGCATCCGCCTGCGCCACGACGTGATCTTCGCCGTGCGCGAGTACCTGGCCGGCCGGGGCTTCTACGAAATCGAGACCCCGACCCTCATCCGCTCCACCCCGGAAGGGGCTCGCGACTTCCTGGTGCCCTCCCGCCTGCACGCCGGCCAGTTCTACGCCCTGCCCCAGTCCCCGCAGCTGTACAAGCAGCTGTTGATGGTATCCGGCTTCGACAAGTACTTCCAGATCGCCCGCTGCTACCGCGACGAGGACGCCCGCGGCGACCGGCAGCTGGAGTTCACCCAGATCGACCTGGAAATGAGCTTCGTGTCCAAGGACGACGTGTTCGAGGTGATCGAGGGCCTGCTGGCCCACGTGTTCCAGAAGACCATGGACCGGAAGCTGAGCATCCCCTTCCCCCGGCTGCCTTACACGGAGGCCATGAACCGCTTCGGCTCGGACAAGCCCGACTTGAGATTCGGCCTGGAGCTGAAGGACTTCAGCGCCCTGGCCGCCAAAGGGGAGTTCGAGGTGTTCAAAAAACTGGCCGCCGAGGGCGGCACGGTGAAGGCCCTGGTGGCCGCCGGCTGCGGCGGATACTCGCGAAAGGAGATCGCCGCCCTGGAGGAAGTGGCCAAGGTGTACGGCGCGGCCGGCCTGGCCTCGATGAAGGTCACCGAGG
>MIBK01000103.1:0-5450 GCA_001829505.1 Spirochaetes bacterium RBG_16_67_19
GGCCTTCGGCCAGGGACTTGTAGTAGGCCAGGAAGTGCAGGGGGACCAGGCACAGGACGTCGCGCGCGAAATCCGCAAGCCCCGACTCCAACTCGACGACGTAGTCCGCGGAAGCGGCGATGCCGGAGTCGGCCTTCTGGCCGATGAACAGCAGCCGGCCCAGCAGACTTTTCATTTCGGCCATGAACTCGTCTTCCACCACGCGGGTGCGGTCGGTGCTCAGGACCGTGACCAGCATGCCGCGATCGACGTTGGACTTGGGACCGTGGCGGTAGTCCAGCAGGGGATAGGCGTCCGCTGGAAGGAGCACCATTTCCTTTATCTTGAGCTGAGCTTCCCTGGCCAAACCGCGCAGGGAGCCGCTGGCCACGAAGGCGAACTTGCGTATGGCGGCCTCCTCCCCGACCTCGCGGCCCAGCCGATGGAATCGCTCCATGCGCGCGCCGGCCAGCTCGGGCAGGCGGCGCAACTGACCAAGGTACTCGGCGTTGCCGGAGAGGATGCCGCCGGCCAGTTGGCCGCTCAGGACCATGCTGGTCAGGCTCTGGGTGGTGGTCACGCTCCGCTCGCCGGCCGGCTCCAGCACGATGGCCTCCGTGCTTTGCCGCGCCAGGGGGCTGTCCGGCCGGCAGGTGAGCGCCAGGGTCGGCAGGTTCCGCCGCCGGGCCTCCTCACCGGCCAGGAGCGTCTCGGTGGTGGCGCCGGAGCGCGAAATGGCCACGACCAACGCACGGCTGTCGGGGACCAGCACGGTCTCGGGGAAGAACACCAGCTCGGCCGCCGGGACCGCGCGGGCGCGGATGCCGGTGCAGCGCTGGAAAGCCGGGGCGATGGCTTCGGCCGCGTTCAGGCCGGAGCCGCAGCCGGTGAACAGCACTTCTTCCCGACCCCGGGCCATCTTGCGCAGCCGGCCGGCCATGGCCTCCACGATCTGGATGCTGCGGGCCCACGCCTCGGGCTGGTTCTCGATTTCCTCCAGCATGTGCCGGTCATCTTGGCTCGGATTCAATGTCCGCCTCCTGGATCAGTTTTATCGGGACCGCCTCCTCCTGCCTGGAGGCGAGGAACTCCTGGACCTGGCGCAGGCCGGCCACGATGCCGCCGCTGCCGGGTCGCTGCACGGCCAGGGCCCCGCAGGCGCTGGCGAAGCGGGCCGCCTCCGGCAGGTTCCAGCCGCCAAGAAACCCGTAGAGGAAGCCCGCGCCGAACACGTCCCCGGCACTGGTCACCTCGACGACGTTTACCCGGAAGGCGGGGCAGCGCCAGGCCTCGGCCCGGTTTCCGGCCAGGCAGCCGGCCGCGCCCATCTTGACCACGACCACCGCGTCCGGGGAGGCCAGCGCGGACAGTGCGGCCAACGCCTTCTCCGGCGCCTGCTCACCCGAGATTGCGGTGGCCTCGGCCTGGTTGGGCAGGAAGAGGTCGACCAGGGGCAGCAGGTCGCGGATTTCCTGCCCCCACCTGCCGGAGGGGTCCCAGCCGGGATCCAGGGAAGTGCTCCGCCCCCGGCGCCGGGCCTCCCGGAGCAACTCCGGCAGCTGCGGCCGCAGTGCCGCTTGCAGGTAGTACGAACCGACGTGCAGGTGGTCTGCCCAGGCCAGGCTGTCCTCGGTCACGTCACCGTGCCGGGCCTCGGCCGCGGAGCCGGCATACGTGGCATAGGCGCGCTCGGCGCCGGTGGAAAGCACCACCGTCACCCCGGTCCGTAGGGCGGGGTCGACGATCAGGCTGCCCGTGTCCACGTGCGCCGCGGAGAGCTCCCGCAACGCCAGGCGGCCGTAGTCGTCGTCGCCCACCCGGCCCGCGAAGCGGACGGCCAGCCCCAGCCGGGCGAGCGCTCGGGCCACGGTAGCCGTCTGCCCGCCGACCAGGAACTCCAGGCCGCGGGCGAGGGACTCCTCCTCGGCTGCGGGGAGGCGGTCCAGGCCTGTGAGCAGGAGATCCAGGTTGACATCCCCGACCGCCAGGACCCGCTTCACCGCATCCATGGAAGCTCATCCTCGCCTCCAGGCCTTGGCCTGTCAAGGCGGCTCAGGGCCGCGTTTCTATTGCCGAATCGGACCGGTCATGGTAGGATATCGGCGCCAACCTCCAGAGTAAGCGAAAGGGCACAATCGTGGAACATGTCGCGGATTCCTTCGAGCGCTTGCTCGAAGCCTGGCGGGGCCAAAAGGGCAACGTCATTCCCCTGCTGCAAAAAACCCAGAAGCTGCGGGGCTTCCTCTCCAACGAGGACATGGCCCGCATCGCCCGGGTCACGGGCAAGTCCCCGGCGGAAATCTACGGGGTGGCCACCTTCTACGCCCAGTTCCGCTTCCAGCCCCCGGGCCGGCACACCATGAAGGTTTGCCATGGGACGGCCTGCCACGTGAACGGGGCGGACTCGCTGGATACGACCTTGAAGATGGAGCTGGGCATCGAGACGGGCCAGACCACCGCGGACGGGGAGTACTCGCTGGAAAAGGTGGCCTGCCTGGGCTGCTGCTCCCTGGCTCCGGTGGTCATGCTGGACTCGGAGGTGCACGGCCGGCTCACCGGCGACAAGCTGAAGAAGGTCCTGAGAAAGGGCAAGTCATGAGCGCGGTCACGGAGCTGGTGGTCGGCCTGGGCTCCTGCGGCATCGCCGCCGGAGCGCGGCAGGTGCACGAGGCCCTGCTGGCGGAGCTCGCCGCGCGCGGGCTGAAAGTCCCGGTGACTTCCACCGGCTGCATCGGGGCCTGTCATCGCGAGCCCCTGGTGGAGGTGCGCACGGCTGGCGGACGCTTCCTGTACGGCGACCTGGACGCCGGGAAGGCCCGGCAGCTGGTGGAGGCCCACGTGGTCGGGGGCAGCCCCGTGCAGGAGCTGCTGATCCCCGAGGATTACCCCTACCTGGCCCGGCAGCGCAAGATCGTGCTGGCCAACTGCGGGGTCATCGACCCGGAGTCCCTCGAGGACTACCTGGCCGCCGAAGGCTACCAGGCCCTGCGCAAGGTCCTGACCTCCCTGACCCCGGAGCAGGTCATCGCCGAGGTGCAGACCTCCGGGCTGCGCGGGCGCGGCGGGGCGGGCTTCTCCACGGGCCTGAAGTGGTCCCTGGCCCGGTCCAGCCGCCCGGGCAAGCGCTACCTGGTGTGCAATGCGGACGAGGGGGACCCGGGGGCCTTCATGGACCGCAGCCTTTTGGAGAGCGACCCGCACGCGGTGCTGGAAGGCATGGCCATCGCGGCCTACGCCATCGGCGCGGACGAGGCCTACATGTACGTGCGGGCCGAGTACCCGCTGGCCATCAAGCGCCTGGAGATCGCCATCCAGCAGGCCAAGCAGAAGAAGCTCCTGGGTACGCGTATCATGGGGAGCGACTTCAGCTTCGAGATCCACGTCAAGGAAGGAGCCGGGGCCTTTGTCTGCGGAGAGGAGACGGCCCTGATGAGCTCCATCGAGGGCAAACGCGGCATGCCCACGCTGCGCCCGCCCTTCCCCGCGGAGCGCGGGCTGTGGGGCGCCCCGACCAACATCAACAACGTGGAGACCTACGGCAACGTCCCGTACATCCTGCGCAGGGGCGGGGCGGAGTACGCCAAGCTGGGCACGGCCAAGAGCAAGGGCACCAAGGTCTTCGCCCTGGCCGGCAAGATCAAGCACGGGGGCATGATCGAGGTGCCCATGGGCATCACCCTGCGCGAGGTGATCTTCGGGGTGGGTGGCGGCATCGCCGGGGACAAGAAGTTCAAGGCCGTGCAGCTGGGCGGCCCCTCCGGGGGCTGCATCCCGGAAAGCCTGCTGGAAGTGCAGGTCGACTACGACTCGCTCACCGCCACCGGGGCGATCATGGGCTCCGGGGGCATGGTGGTGATGGACGAGTCCACCTGCATGGTGGATGTGGCCCGCTACTTCCTGAGCTTCACCCAGAGCGAGTCCTGCGGCAAGTGCACCTTCTGCCGCATCGGCACCAAGCGGATGCTGGAGACCCTGGAGCGCATCTGCGGCGGCCAGGGCCGGATGTCCGACATCGATCTTCTTCAGGAGCTGGCGCTCAAGGTGCGCCTGGCTTCCTTGTGCGGCCTGGGGCAGACCGCGCCCAACCCTGTGCTCACCACCCTGCGGTACTTCCAGGAGGAGTACGAAGAGCACATCCGCGAGAAGCGCTGTCGGGCCAAACAGTGCCGGGCCCTGATCCGCTACCGCGTGATTCCCGAGACCTGCACGGGCTGCCTGGCCTGCGCCAAGGCCTGCCCGACCCAGGCCGCCGTGGGAGAACGAAAGAAAGTGCATACGATCATTCAGGACAAGTGCATCCAGTGCGGACTGTGCTTCCAGGCCTGCCGCTTCGACGCCATCGAGGTGCTCACCGGGCCGGAGGCGGCCGCCGTCGCTCCGACCGACGCCGGGGCCGCGGAAGGCGGTGCCGCGTGAGCGCGAAGAAGCCGGTCAAGCGCTCGCCGGCAAAGAAGCCGGCCGCCCGGAAGGCGGCGCCGAAGAAAGCAGCCGTCAAAACGGCAACCCCCATGGCGGCGGCCTCCGCGCCGACCGCGGGCGTTCCCGGAGCAGGCGCGCCGCGCACGCGCTTTGTGGAGATCGAGCTGAATGGGCGGCGTCTTCTGGCCCGGCCCGAGCAGACCATCCTGGATGTGGCCGAGGCCCAGGGCCTGCGCATCCCCACCCTCTGCCACGACCCTCGCCTGGAGCCCTACGCCTCCTGCTGGGTGTGCGTGGTGCGCGTCGAGGGGGCCAAGGGCTTCGTGCCGGCCTGTTCCACCAAGGTTCGGCAGGGCATGCGGGTCACTACCGACGACGCGGACCTGCGGGCCACCCGGCGCATGGCTCTGGAGTTGATGCTGTCCAACCATTACGGGGACTGCAAGGCGCCGTGCACCCTGACCTGCCCCTCCAACCTGGACGTGCAGGGCTACCTGGGCCTGATCGCCAACGGCAATGACCGGGAGGCCCTGGCCCTGATCAAGCGCGACTGCCCCTTCCCGCTGTCCATCGGCCGAGTCTGCCCGCGGCCCTGCGAGGAGGCCTGCCGCCGCAACCTGGTGGACGAGCCGGTAGGGATCGACTGGTGCAAACGCTACGCGGCCGACCTGGACATGAGCTCCGCGGCCCCGCACGACCCGCCCGTGGCCGCCAAGATCGGCCGGCGCGTGGTGGTGATCGGCGCGGGCCCGGCGGGCCTCTCCGCCGCCTACTACCTGGCCCAGGCCGGCGTGGCGGTGACCGTGCTGGAGTCCGAGGAGAAGGCCGGGGGCATGCTGCGCTACGGCATCCCCGACTACCGCCTGCCGCAGCCGGTTCTGGACCAGGAGGTCCAGAGCATCCTGCGCCTGGGCGTGGAGCTGAAAACCGGCGCGCGCCTGGGCCGGGACGTGCAGCTGGAGGAGCTGCGCAAGTCCTACGACGCCGTGCTCCTGGCCTTCGGGGCCTGGAAGGGCCAGGGACTGCGCATCCAGGGCGAGGACCGCCCGGGC
>MIBK01000103.1:5679-21162 GCA_001829505.1 Spirochaetes bacterium RBG_16_67_19
CCCATGCTGATCCAGGAGAAGGGCAAGGGCCTGAAGGCGCTGCGGCTGATCAAGATGCAGCTGGGAGAGCCGGACTCCTCGGGGCGCCGCCGCCCAGTGCCCCTGGAGGGCAGCGATTTCGAGATCGAAGTGGACACGGTGATCAGCGCCATCGGGCAATACGCGGATACCTCCGCCCTGGCCAAGACCGCCGGCCTGCTGGACGAGCGCGGCTTTCTGAAGTGCGACGAGGAGACCGGGCGCACGGGCGTACCCGGGGTGTTTGCCGCGGGGGACCTGGCCACCGGGGCGGACATCGCCATCCGGGCCATCGCCGGAGGAAAGCACGCGGCCCGCGCGATCCTGGCCTGGCTGGCAGGCGGGGACTACCGCCGCCCGGTGGAGTTCCTCAGCAAGAAGGAGGATTTCGGCAAGCCCACCGAGGCGGAGTTCCAGCAGGAGCCGCGCGTGGCCCGCCAGGCCATGCCCATGACCGAGGCCTCCGCGCGCGTGAAGAGCTTCGAGGAGATCGAGCAGGGCTTCAGCGCGGAGCAGGCCCGGGCCGAGGCCCGCCGCTGCCTGGAGTGCGGCTGCCAGGACGTGCACGAGTGCCGCCTGAAAGAGTACGCCCAGGAGTACGGGGCCAACCCCCGGCACTACGAGGGGGAAATCCAGAAGCACCCCATCGACGAGAGCCACCCCTTCATCCGGCGCGACCCGGCCAAGTGCGTGCTCTGCGGGCGCTGCATCCGCATCTGCCTGGAGGTGCAGGGCCTGGGCGTGCTGGGCTACGTGCGCCGCGGCTTCCAGTCCCTGGTCGTACCCACTTTCGGGGTGAGCTTCGGCGAGGACCCGCTGTGCATCAACTGCGGGCAGTGCGTCTCCGCCTGCCCGGTGGGGGCGCTCACGGAGAAGATCCCCGACGGCAAGACTGTGCCTTTGACCGAAGCGATCCAGGAGGGCTTCTGCTCCCTGTGCTCGGTGAGCTGTCCCGTGGAGCTGCGCACCCACGGCGGCCTGCTGGTGCGCGTGAAAGAGCGCACCCTGGAGGGGGCGGGGGGCACCGCGGCTTCCGGGGCCGCTGGTGGCGGACTGCTGTGCGAGAAGGGCCGCTTCGGCCTGGTCAAGCTGCTGCAGGCCGCGGGCCGGGGCGGTGAGCCGGCACCGAGCGCCGGCGGCAAGCCGCTGCAGACCGCCGAGGCGCGGGCGCGCCTGGAAGCGGCTCTGGGCAAGGCCCGCCAGCCCCTCCTGCGCCTGTCCCCGGTGCTGGCCGCCGAGGTCCTGGACCGCTTCCTGGCCTTCGCCGCCGGTCGAGGCATCCCCGTGCAGGCCGAAGGCCTGGCCGGCCTGGAGCCGGGCTGGGTGGACCTGCTTCGCAGACCGGCAGGGGCGGCCGTCACTGCACCCGGGGCCAACGGCGTGCCGCGCATCCTGATCGCCGGCGGCCTGGACCGGGCCAACAACGTGGCCTTCACCGACTGCCTGGCTCTGCAGCGGCGCGGACAGGCCCGGTTGTGGTACTATGGGGAGACCGAAGAGGTCTACGAGCGCTTCTTCGAGCGGATCCTGCCGGATCCGGCCTTGCTGGCCGAGGGGCTGAAAGGCGCCGTCGCGTCTGTTGGGCCCGTGACCGTGCTGGTCAATCCCGAGCAGCTTCTGGCGGAGGCGGGCAAGGGCGTCGAACGGAAGGTGCTGGCGACCTTGAAGGCGGCCGGCCCCGAGGTCCGCATCACCCTCTACTGGAACTCCCGCAACGCGGCGCACCTGCTGGCGGCGTTGGGCCGCAAGGGTGCGGGCCCGGAGGCGCAGCACGACCTGCTGTTGGATGCCGGCCTGTCCGCCGATGGGAAGGCGGCCGTGCGCTGGGGGCTGGCTGCCGGGGCGCAGCCCGGCCAGGCCGAGCTGTTCATCCCCCTGCCGCGGGCTGCTTTCCTATCCGGGCTGGGCAAGCCTTCCGGGCGCGAGCCGCTGCAGGCCGGGGAGCTGGACAAGGCGCTGCTGCAGAATCTACTGGTGGGGTAAGACATGCGACGAATCCTGACACTGGCGCTGGCGGCCCTGTGCTTCGCGGAGGTGGCGGCCGGCGCCCAGACCGTGTGGGTCGAGAAGGAACAGCTCGCGGCCGACCCGGCCAATTCCGCCGTGGTCCGCTTCGCCGTCGACATCCGCGAGCCCGGAAGCTACCAGGTCCGCCTTCTGGTACGCGGCGAATCGGAGCGGGAAATCCGGCTCGAGCTCGCCCTCCAGCCCGAGGCGGGGGGCCCGGCCCGGACGGTGCATTTCTCCTTCACCGGCCGGGGCTGTGGGTGACAGTCCTGGCTGCGCGTCACCGGTGGTGAACGCATCGAGCTGGCAGCCGGCCGCTATTCCGGAAGCCTCTCCCCCATGAACCAGCAGGACCTGTTGGTGGGTCTGATCACGCTTGACCCCTCGCCCGGGGTGGAGTTCAACGAGGCGCGCTGAGCCTGCCGGCGAACGCCTGTCGTAAGGCGGCTTCCCAACCCTCGAGGAGACTCTTGCGTTTTGTCGGCTCAATGGCAGGTCGATATTCCGAAAACTCTACAGGCCAGGCGGCAATCGCCTGCAGATCTGCGAAGACACCCGTGGATACTCCCGCCATCATGGCTGCGCCCAAAGCTGAAAGCTCTTCGATGCCGGAAGCGATGACGGGCACTCCCAGCATATCTGCCTGGAATTGCATGAGGAACCTGTTTCGTATGGCCCCGCCGTCTGCATGCAGGCAGGCAAGCGGCGAGACCGGAGCGCGCATCGTCTCCACGAGATCCCGGACCTGATAGGCAATGGATTCCATCCCCGCTCGAATCAGATGACTGCGTGTGCAGCTCCTTCTCAGGCCGGTGATCAGGGCTCCGATGCCATGCACCCAGTAGGGGGCGCCTAGCCCGGCAAACGCAGGCACGAGGTACACTCCGTCGTTGTCGGGAAGCTCAGCCGCCAAGCTCTCCGCTTGTTCATAGGAATCGAAAAGGCCGATGTTGTCCTTCAGCCAGCTGATGGTATCGCCCGTGGAATGGATATTGCCTTCGTATACATAGACGGGCTTTTCCTGAAAGCCCCACCCCAAAGAAACCACGATCCCCGCCGCGGGAGGTAGGGGAGACTCGCCGGCGTTCATCATGATGGACGTGCCGGTGCCGTAGGTAGCCTTGATATCTCCCTTGCTCCAACCGCAGTGACCGAATAAGGCTGCGTGCGAGTCGCCCATCACCCCGGCGATGGGAAGCCGGCCGCCAAGCGGGACGAGCTTCGCGTTCCCGAAGCTTGCGTCAGAGCATTGTGGCTCAGGCAAGCGGAGCCCTTTGAGGCCGAAGATCTCGATGAGCTCCGGATCCCAGCTCAAGTTGAAAATGTTGAAGAGCATTGTCCTGCTGGCGTTGGAGTAATCGGTGCGGAAGACTTGTCGCTCTGTTAGATTCCAGATGAGCCAGCTGTCGATGGTCCCCGCCATGAGCCTTCCGGCTTTCAAGGCAGAGGCGGCTTCCTCATTTTCGCGAACGAGAGTCGCCAGCTTGCTGGCTGAGAAGTAGGAATCCAGGAACAGCCCGGTTTTTTCCCGGATGATGCCGTCTATCCTGTCCTGGCGCAAGCGCTCGCAAAGCGATGTTCCCCGCTGATCCTGCCAGACGATGGCCCGGCCGAAGGGAAGACCCGAGGGGCCGTCCCAGGCAACCACGGTTTCCCTCTGATTGGTGATCGCCAGGGCCGCCGGGACGATCGTGTTTCCCCTCTCGCGGAGAACCTGCTGGATCGCCTCCTGAACATTCTGCAGTATCTCCAGCGCGTCGTGCTCGATGCGGCCTGGTCCCGGGTAATACTGGCGGTGCTTGATGGTAACGCGATGAATCGGCCGACCTACGTCGTTGAATAGGATGGCCTTTGTAGCGGATGTGCTTTGATCGATTGCCAGGACCCCTGGATTGGCTGCGCCCATAGCTGTCCTCACGATAGTGGAATTGGCTGAGGCAAACAATAGAAGCAGCAGCGAAAGAACGGTGCTGTAAAAATTACAATAATTGCTGTAAGAAAGAAATAATTACAAAATTTGCTTGACATTTGATCTGGCGTGTGGTTGTCTTTTCAGCATGCAGACGAATCCTGCTAAAACGCCTTTGGACCGGAGTCAGGACGCCAAAGCACTGCAGGAATTGAAGCTGAGGGCGATTGCGGTCCGGCGCTTCCTGTTGAATCTGGGTTTCGAGAAGGGCATCCGGCTGCACTACGGGGCGATGCTGAGCATCGTCGAGATTCTCGTGCTGCTCTACGACCGTTGGCTGCGGCTTGATCCGCAGAAGCCGGAATGGGAAGAGCGTGACCGATTCGTACTGAGCAAGGGCCACGCGGCTCCCGCCTTGTATGCGGCTCTGGCCTTTGCGGGCTTCTTCGGGATCGGCGAGTTTGCGTCCTTCCGAACCCTTGGCAGCCGACTGCAGGGGCATCCGGATCGCAACAAAACGCCAGGGGTCGACTGCAGCACCGGATCCCTGGGGCAGGGATTTCCGGTCGCCTGCGGCATGGCCTTGAGCTCGAAAATCGACCAGGGGAATTGCAGGGTCTACGCTTGTCTCAGCGACGGGGAATGCAACGAAGGCTCCATTTGGGAAGCGGCTCTGATCGCTTCGAACCTGGGCCTGGACCGCCTGATCGCCATCGTGGATTGGAACAAGAAGTCCTCCTACGGCTCCATGAAAAACAGGAACGACGTCGAGCCGCTGCTTGAGAAGTGGGAAGCCTTCAATTGGGCGACCTACGAATGCGACGGGCATGACTACCTGTCCCTTTCTGCGGCTTTGAGCCGCGCCGAATCGACGAAGGGGAAGCCTTCGGTCCTGCTCTGCCACACGGTGAAGGGCAAGGGAATCCCCTGGGCGGAAGGCACGGATACCAGGTCCAATTTCCAGCTCGAAAAGAAGCACTACGAGGAAGCGCTGGCGGCGCTGGACGGATCGGAAAAAGAGATACGGCATGAAAGCGCCTAGCGAAGAGTTGACCGCAGCCTACGGTGCTGCGCTGGTGGAGCTCGGCAAGCACAACGACAGGGTCATCGTGCTGGACGCGGATATCGCCGATTCCTGCCGCACGGAGGAGTTCCGCAAGGCATTTCCTGAACGCAGCTTCGACCTTGGGGTCGCCGAACAGAGTCTTCCCACCGTTGGGGCGGGCCTGGCTCTGTGCGGGAAGATCCCGTTCTGCAATACCTTCGCCGTTTTCGCCGCCACCCGAGGGCTGGACATGATCCGCCAGTCGGTGTGCTACAACCGGGCCAACGTCAAGATCGTCGCCCATGCCGCCGGCCAGTCCATGGGATATACGGGTCCGAGCCATCACACCCTGGAGGACATCGCCGCGCTGCGGGCTTTGCCATACATGACCATCCTGAGTCCCTGCGACGGCGTCGAAGTCAGGGCCATGCTCCCCGTCATGGCCGGACTGGACGGGCCTGTCTATCTGCGGCTCACCAGGGCAACGGTCCCGACGATTCATGCCGGAGACTACCGGTTCAAGGTAGGCCAGACGGAGCGCCTGGCGGATGGCCAGGACCTCACGCTTTTTGCCACCGGGGACCTGGTCCATATGGCCATGGCGGCGAGAGACGCCCTGGGCCGTGAAGGCATCGCAGCGAGGGTGGTGGACGTGCCCTGCCTGAAGCCTCTGGCTGACGAGGAAATCATCAAGCACGGCGAGGATACAGGCGCCGCGATAACCATCGAGGATCACAGCATTTTCGGTGGGCTGGGGAGCATCGTATCCGAGACGTACGCCGCTGCCCTATGCAAGCCGGTGGTGCGGATCGGGATACCCGACATATTCACGGAATCCGACGAGTACCAGAAGCTCAGGGCCAAGGCGGGCATTTCCGTAGAAGCCATAACCGGGGCCGCCCGCCAACTTCTTGCGAAAATCAGAAGGAGGACTACAATGACCTAACCAGCGGTTCTGCGACGAAATCACGACAGGAGAGCGGAAACGCTCGGGCAAGCCGAGCACTTGCGAACCAGACGTCAAGAGAAATTGAAAGGAATAAGATGAACAAGACCTTCGTGAAGATTGCGGTTGCCGTCATGGTATTGGGTTTTGTGGCAGCCGGCGTTTTCTCCCAGAGCTACTATTTCGACCAGGCGAAGCTGCTGAAGCCGGTCACTAAAACCTTGAAGTTCGTCTTCATCGCCAAGCTGATCCATCCCTGGTACAAGGACGTAGAGCTTGGGGCGCAGGCGGCAATCGACGAGCTCAAGAAACAGGGCATCAAGGTCGAGATGAAATGGGATTCGCCGGCGGTGGCGGACATCAACGAGCACGTGAAGAAGATCGAAGCCAACATCAGCAGCCGGCCCGATGGCCTGGCCGTGGCCTGCCTCGATCCGGCCACGAACACCCAGGTGCTCAATGACGCGGTGGCGGCCGGGCTGAACGTCATCACCTTCGATACTGACGCTCCCGACAGCAAGAGAATTCTCTATGTCGGGCACAACGGCGACTATGATGACGGCTACCGCTGCGCGGAAGTGATGGCCAAGAAGATCGGCAACAAGGGCAAGGTTGGGATCATGGTCGGCTCCTTGGGCGCGCCCAACCATGTGAACCGGGTGAAGGGATTCAAGGCTGCCATGGCCACCCACAAGGACATCGATATCGTCTTCGAAGCCCCGGATAACGACGACATCCAGAAGTCCATGGACCTTACCGAGAGCGCCCTGCAGGCCCATCCCGACCTGAAAGGCATCTACTGCAACAACGCCGCCAATGGCATCGGCACCCCCAGGGCAGTCAAGAACGCCGGGCTGGCCGGCAAGGTTGTGATCGTTGCTGATTCGCTGATGCCCGAACAGATCCAGTTCATGAAGGACGGGGTGATCTACATGGGCAATGCGCAACGGCAGTGGGACATCGGCTACTGGTCCGTGAAGTACATGGTCGCCTTGAATCAAAATCACACTGTTCCGGTTGCTCACGAAACCGGGGCCATGCTCGTCACCAAGGAAGATCTGGTTAAGTGGGGGATCCTGAAGTAAAAGACTGAAACGAAACTGCCGTCACCCGGGTCAAAGGGTGACGGCATTTTCTTCAGAGGAGAAGCTGATGAACAAGGAAGACATCGTCGATCTGAGCCAGCGGGTGGTGAAGGACAGGGAGTTCTTCAAGCTCGAAACCAAGCTCATCGATGTCACGACCATTGAACCGGATGTGAAGCATCGCCAGGACATCTGGTATGTTTCCAGCGAAGTGACCTTCAGTACGCACATCGGGACTCATATCGAGGCGCCCTATCACCATCTGCGGGAGGGGGTAAAAGTCGCCGATGTGCCCATCCATAAGCTGGTAGGCAGTTGCCTGGTCATGGATTTCAGCGAAAAAAAGGACAAGGAAGCGATCCATTTGGAGGAGATCAAGAAATACGATCGCCAGATTCACGAGGGCGATTTTGTTTTCATACGTACCGGCATGGACAGGCTCTACGGCACCAGTCGCTGGCAGGAAGCCCCGTACGTAACCGAAGAGGCCATTCTGTGGTTGATCGGCAAGAAGATTGCCTGCTTCGGGAGTGATGCCGCCAACATGGAGGTTCCCGGAACAGACTACCAGCCCGTGCATACGGAGCTTTTCAAGGCCAACATCCCCATGATTGAGTCGCTGACCAACCTCGAAGCCCTCCTGGGGGGTGGCTATACGGTTTTCGTCTTCCCGCTGCCGATAGCGGAGTTGGATGCCAGCCCGATCCGGGCTGTCGCGATTCGAAACAAGGCTTTGAAGAAACTGTAGCAAATCTGCTGGGGGTCTGGGCGTGTTCCTGGAAGCGGTGCAAATCAGCAAGAGGTTTCCCGGCGTTCAAGCGTTAAGCGAGGTCGACATCTCCCTCGCCGCAGGGGAGATTCACGCGGTCGTCGGCGAGAACGGTGCGGGCAAGAGCACCCTGATGAGCATTCTCATCGGCCTGCTCAAGCCGGATAAAGGCGATATTTTCATCGACTCCAAGAAGGTCGTGCTGCACAACCCGATCGACGCGCAGAGAATGGGGATCGCCATCGTTCCCCAAGAAATCAATCTGGTGCCGATGCTCTCGGTCATGGAGAACATATACCTGGGTATCGAACCGAGGACGCTCGGGGGACTGATGGTGGATTGGAAAAGGACGGAACGGGAAGCAAGCGCGCTGCTGGAGAGGATGGGCGAAAGCATCAATCCCAAACACAAGATCAAGGACCTGCCGACCGCTCAGCGGCAGCTGATACAGATCGCCCGGGCGTTCGCTTTCAAGTCCAAGGTGCTGATCCTCGATGAACCGACGGCGAGCCTCACCATCAGGGAAACCGAGAACCTGTTCAAGATTATCAGGACCTTCAAGTCGCAGGGCGGCGCGGCTTTCTATATCTCGCACAGATTGGAAGAGATGAAAGAAATCGCTGACCGGGTGACGGTGCTCAGAGATGGCAAGAAAGTCACCGAGCTGAGCCCGAAAACCGCCAGCGTGCACGACATGATCGAAAAAATGGTCGGAAAGGGAATTGCCAGGAGTCAGGAGCCTCGAAAATACCAGCGTGGAGCCGGCCGGACGCTGCTGCGGGTGGAGAACCTTACCCGGGCGGGGGAGTTCTATGATGTCAATCTCGAGCTTCATGAGGGGGAGATTCTCGGCATCGCTGGGCTGGTCGGGGCCGGACGAACGGAGTTGGTGAAGTGCATCTTTGGCGATTCCATTGCCAGCCATGGCGATATCTACGTTGGGTCGAAAAAAATCATTCCCAGAACGCCGAAGGTCGGCATCAAGAACAGCATTGGCTATCTGCCCGAGGAGCGCAGAAGGCTTGGAGTCTTCCCCCTGCTGACAGTATGCGAGAACATGACCCTGCCGATGCAGAGACAGATCGTCTCTGCAATGGGGATCAACAAGAGGAAAGAAACCGCCTTGGCCAGAGAGTACGTGGAGAAGCTCAGCATCAAGACCAAGGATCTGAGGGAAAAGATCAGCAACCTCAGCGGTGGCAATCAGCAGAAGGTCATTCTCTCCCGCTGGCTGCTTATAGGTTCGAAAATAGTGATCCTCGATGAGCCCACCAGGGGAATCGACGTAAACGCCAAGGCGGAAATACATAATCTTCTCAAACATCTGGCGAATCAGGGGCTGGGCATCATTCTCATCTCCTCGGAGATTGAAGAGGTCATCGAGAATGCGGATAGAATCCTCATATTGCATGAAGGTAGGCTCAAGGGCGAGGTTGATCCAAAGCAGACTTCGCAAGAGGAGATCCTGAAGATATGCCTAACGTAGCAACCGCTGGACGCTCAGGAATAAAGGAAAGACTGCTGCCTCTGCTCCGTTTTCGGGAAGGCGGGGTGCTGCTGGCTTTGATCCTTTTGTGCCTGCTGCTTACCCTGGGTACTGATAAATTCCTCACTCCCTACAACCTCGGGATTGTGGTCCGGCAGATCGCCTTTGTGGCGACCATCGCCCTCGGCCAAACGCTGGTGCTGTTGACGGGTGGAATCGACTTGTCTGTCGGTACCCTGGCGGGTCTTTGCAGCATCATCGGCTCCTTGCTCATGGTGTCCACCAAACTCGATCCTTACCTGTGCGCATTACTGGCCACGCTCCTGGGCGCGGGATTGGGAGGCCTCAACGGAGTGTTGATTTCCTACCTGAAAATGAATCCCTTCATTGTGACCCTTGCTGCGGGCGAGGTGTTTGCCGGATTAGTGCTGGTGGTCACCAGAGGCTATCCGGTTACGGGCATTCCGGAGAGCTACAGAGTGCTGGGGCAAGGCATGCTGGGCTTCGTGCCTGTGCCGGCGATCGCGATGCTGGTGATCGCGCTGGTGTTGACCTTTGTGCTGAATCGGATGCCCTATGGACGGAGCATCTATGCTCTCGGCGGCAACGAGTCTGCGGCCCGACTGGCCGGGATTGACGTGAAGAAGGTGAAATTCAGCGTCTATCTCTTGTCCGGCTTTCTGGCAGCCTTCGTTGGGATGATGTTCGTGAGCAGGATGAACGCCGGTCAACCGACCATCGGACCGAGTTGGCTATTGCCATCCATCACTGCCGCGATCCTGGGCGGAACCAGCCTCAGCGGCGGGGAAGGGACCATGATCGGCACCATCATCGGAGCGACTCTGATGGGCGTGTTGGCGAATGGAATCGTGTTGATGAACATCTCTCCTTACTGGGAGAGGGTGATCATCGGGGCGGTCGTGATCGCCGCGGTGCTGATTGACAGGTTCCGGGAGAAGAAGGCATAGGTCGAAGGTAATGAGAAAAAAGAACAAGGCCATCACCATACAGGAGGTTGCCGCCCGGGCGAATGTATCCGTGGCTACGGTGTCCAGGGTCCTTAACAACAACGCCCTCGTCAAAGCCCACCTGAAGAGGGACGTGGACAAAGCCATCAAGGATTTGGGCTACGAATACAAGCCGTCTTCGATCGGCAGCAGAAAAGGCCGCGAACCCTACCGCATTGCGATAATTCTCCCCAACATCGCCAATCCCTTCCATGCTCTGTTGCTCAAAGGCATTTCCAACAGCGCCCTGGTCACGGGCGCTGACATCTTGATTTACAACTCCGATGAAAACCTCCAGACCGAAAAGCAGTTCTTCTCCCGGATCGCCCATGGCAACGTACAGGGGGTGATCTACATACCCTTCGCGCCGGAAATCGATCCGCTCGTGCTGGATCTCATCGAAAAGGAGTTTCCTCTCGTGTTCCTGGACCGCGCGCTGGATCGGGAAGACATTTGCCTGGTCTCTTCCGACAACGTGGAGGGAGCCTATCAGGCTACAACCTACCTGCTGAACCTGGGCCATCGCGACATCGTCTTCATCTGCGGCCCGGCGCATTTCAGCACCACCTCCACGCGCTTTGAGGGCTTCGCCAAAGGCCTGGAGGAGCACGGTCTGAAAGTTCGGAAGGAGCTGGTCCTTCACGGCGATACGACCTACGAGGGGGCGCTTAAAGAAACTCAGGACTTCTTGTCCCGCAAGGTCCCCTTTTCGGCGATCTTTGCCTCCAACGATCTGATGGCCCTCGGTGCCTGGCGAGCGGTCGAAGAAGCCGGGTTGCGTGTCCCCGAGGATGTGTCCATCATCGGCTATGACGAAGTACCGCTTTCTTCGTATATGTCTCTCACTACGATCGCTCAACCTAGCTTTGAAGTGGGGAGAAACTCCATCATGCTGCTGATCGACCTCATCGAACATCGCCGGGCTCCGCCCCAGCGTATCCTGCTGCGAGACAGCCTCATTATTCGAAAATCGTGCCGGAAAATATAGGTATGGACGGGGAGATGGTGCTGGCCATCGACGTCGGCACGACAAACAGCAAGACTCTGCTTCTCGATTGCAGGGGCAGAATTCTGGCGAAGAGAATAATCGACTATCCATTCTCGATACCCGAGGTCGGTTGGGCGGAGCAGGATCCGGAAATATGGTGGGCGGCGGTCAAGAGCTCGATTCAGCACCTGGTGGCTGACAGGCAGAAGAACGATATTCGGGCCATCGGGCTGAGCGGGCAGATGCACGGCCTGGTGGCTCTGGATAAGGACCGGAAAGTGCTTCGCCCGGCAATGCTGTGGAACGATCAGCGCGCTGGAAGGCATTGCCAGGACATCTACCGTCTGGTCGGAGGAAGGGAGAAGCTGCTTTCCCTCACGAACAATCCGATGCTTCCCGGCTATACCGGCGGGAAAATACTCTGGCTTCGGGATAACGAACCGGCGGTGTTCGCCAAGATCGACAAGGTGCTTCTGCCAAAGGACTTCATCCGCTACAAGCTCACGGAAACCTTGGGCACTGATTTCTCGGATGCATCAGGCACCGGGCTATTCGACGTCAGGCACAGGGCCTGGTCGGGGGAGTTGCTGTCCATCCTCGGCATCCCCGCAGAGTGGCTGGTTTCCTGTTGCCAGGCTACGGAGGTGGTAGGAACCGTCAGCAGGCTGGCGGCGCAAGACCTGGGACTTTCCGAGAATACCAGGGTAATTGCCGGAGGAGGCGATGCCGTCGTGCAGACCATAGGCGCCGGTGCCGCCGCGGAGGATGAAATGCTCGCGGTGATCGGCACAGGAGGAAATATCACCCTCTCCATGCCGGTTTGCCCGCGAAATCCCGATTCCACAACGCAGGTTTTTTGCCATGTCCTGCCGGAAAAGTGGGTGGCGATGGGTGTCACCTTGAACGCTGGCAACTCCCTGAAGTGGTTCCTGGAGGCCTTGGGGGCTGAGGAAAAAGCCCAGGCGATGGCCGCCGCGGGCAACGCCTTCGAGCTGTTGGCCCGGGAAGCCGAGAAATCCAGCCCATCCGCCGGCGGTCTCTTTTTTCTGCCCTACCTGCAGGGCGAGCGCAGCCCGCACACGGATCCGCACGCTCGCGGCTGCTTCATCGGCCTGAACCTGCGGAGCGGAAAGGCCGATATCGTGCGCAGCATCATGGAGGGGGTGGTTTTCAGTCTTTACGATGTCTTTTTGCATATCGGCAGCCGGGAAAAGGGTCAGCGAAAGGTGATCCTGTCAGGGGGCGGGGCGGAAAGCAGGCTTTGGCGCAAGATCATGGCGGATGTTTTTGCCGCAGAAGTCGTTACCAGGGACAACAGTCAGGACGCGAGCGCCCTTGGAGCAGGACTGCTGGCCGGGGTCGGTGTCGGCCTCTGGAAAGATGTGAGCGAGGCGGCGGAGGGAATCAAGGCTTGCGGTAAAGAAATGCCTGATCTGGAGACGACCGCTGTATACGCGAAGGCCTTCGATATTTATCGGGAATTGTATGCGAGACTGGCGCCAGCCTTCCGGCATATCGCAACTCTCGACCGCGGCAAGATCCGAGGAGACCGCTGTGCATCTGGCGCTTAATTCCATGGTATACGAGGCCGGGGACGTAGGTGCCAGAACAATGTTGAGCAAGGCCAAGGAATTTGGATTTACCTATATCGACTTCAACGCCTGGCGCTCCGGAGACCCCACGGCGATGAGCAGAGGGGATCGCCAGGAAATCGTACGGCTCTTTCAGGATTTGGGATTGCGCTCTTCGCAGCTCTTGATGATCAACACTCGGGAAGTGGCCAGTTCCGATGCCCAGATCAGGACGAAGGTCCAGGACTACATGAAGGCCTGCGCCGATTTTCAACTGGAGCTGGGGGGCAGGCAGGTGTTGATCTGTTGGGGAGCGGGGGTCTACGAGGCCGGCGTCAGCCGCGAGCAGACCTGGCTGTTATCGGTGGAAGCCGTTCGCGAGTTCGCGGACTGGTGCAGCGATAAGGGCATAATAGTGGAAATGGAATTGGATCCTCACGTCTATTTCGTACTGAACAATCTGAATGAAATAGTGAAAATGCTGGAAGCAGTCGACCTGCCGAATCTGTTCCCGAATATAGATATTGGCCACCTTTGCATTACCCGGGAAGCGCCGAAAGCTCTGGAAAAAATAGGCAGCCGGATTCTCCATGCCCACATAAGCGAAACCGACACGTTCGAGCATACCAATAGCATCATTGGCCGCGGCCGGGCGGACTTCCCAGCCTATGTCCGCAAACTGCAGGAGCTGGGGATTGAGGCTAATTGCAGGAAAGCAGGTGTTCCGGCAGTTGTGGATATTGAGATGGGAGAACCGGGGAGACATGTTGACGATCCGGATCGCTGGGTTCGGGAGAGTCTGGAATGTCTGAAAAACCGGCTTCCTGATCTGCGCCCTTAATGACCGCCCTGGTGATCCTGGGCTTCCTGCTTCTGGCCGCCGGGATCGTGAGCTGCGTGTTGCCCGGTGCTCATGGCCAGGAAATGGGGCGCGGGCAAGGGCGGGATCTGGGGCTCCATCATCGGCATGGTCGTCGGCATGTTCCTGTTCCCCCCGTTCGGCGCGATCCTGGGCATTTTCGCCGGAGCGGTGCTCGGCGAGCTGCTAGCCGGAAAAATGTCGGGCCAGGCGCTGCAAGCCGGCTGGGGAGTTTCCGCCGGCACCATGCTGGCCCTGGCGGTCAAGCTAGCGGTGAGCAGCGCGATCGCCTTCTCCGGGGGTAGCGCCCGCCTTCAGGGCCGCAGCACGATCCGCAGGCCGTCGCGGTCCAGCATCATCTGGAAGGCGCGGGCGAAATCCCGCAGGCCCAGCTGGTGGCTGACCAGCTTCTCTTTCGGGAAGCCGGGCTTGGCCAGGATGGCCAGCGCCTTCTGCACCTGCCGGGCGGTGGAATCGCTGGCGCCCACTACCCGGATTTCGCCGTAGTGGATGGTGCGGCTGTCCATGGACAGGAGGTTGGAGCCCACCGGCAGGGAGGCGAACAGGCAGACCGTGCCCCGCTTGCGCACCAGCCCCGGGGCCTCCGCCTGGGCGGCCGCCGAGGGGGCGGCCACGATGACGCAGTCGGCGCCCAGGCCGCCGGTCTCCTCCAGTACCACCTGGCGGAGGTCCTCCGCGCCGGTGTCCACCAGGCGGCCGCAGTCAAAGGCCCGGGCGTGCTCCAGGCGCTTGCCCGGGCGCTGGGCCAGGATCAGCTTCCGGGCGCCGAACTCCCGGGCCACGAACAGGTTCATGAGCCCCATGGGGCCGGCTCCCACCACCACGACCGAATCCCCCTCGCCGATGCCGCACAGCTCGGCGCAGTTCACAGCGCAGCTCACCGGCTCGGCCAGGGCGGCGTGCTCGGGAGCCAGCGCCCCCTCACCCGTTGGGGCGGGCACCTTGACCACGTGGCCGTTTCGCACCGCCAGCTCCGGGATGACCAGGAACTCGGCCATGCCCCCGGGGAAGAAGAAACCCATGGGCTTGAGGTTCGCGCACAGGTTGCTCCAGCCCTTCCGGCAGTAGAAGCACTCCCCGCAGGACACCGAGGTGGCCATCACCACGCGCTCGCCGACGGCGAAGCCGCGCACGCCCCGGCCCACCGCATCCAGGCGGCCCGAGAACTCGTGCCCCATGGTCATGGGCGGCTTCATGCGCGGGTTGCCGCTCTGGAAGGTCTTCAGATCCGAGCCGCACACGGCGCAGGCCTCGATGCGCACGCGCAGCTGCCCCGGGCCGCAGGCGGGTTCCGGCACCTCCTCGAGGCGCACGTCGTTCTTTCCGAAATACACGGCTGCTTTCACGTTCCCTCCTGGCCGCGGCTAGACCTGCTCGCAGCGCACGCCGTGCCGCTTGAACATCCGCAGGTGCTCGGGCGGCACGACCTTGTCGGTGATGATCAGGTCCACCTCCTCCAGGGCGGTGGCCTGCACGAGGGCGTTGCGCCCCAGCTTGGAGCGGTCGGCCACGAGGATCACCTCGCTCACCATGCGCACGATGTTCTGGTAGTAGGCGGAAACCAGATACGGGTAGATCGTGACGCCCTTCTCTTCGGTGATGCCCCCCGCTCCGGAGATGAGCCGGGCGGCGTGCAGGTGCTCCAGGCTCTTCAGGGCCAGCGGGCCGCATAGCGTGTTGTGGGCGTAGTCCACGGCCCCGCCCAGCAGGATCACCTCGGCCTTGGGCTTCCCGCGCAGGGCCGCGGCGATGTCGATGCCGTTGGTGATGAT
>MIBK01000104.1:0-9482 GCA_001829505.1 Spirochaetes bacterium RBG_16_67_19
AGACCCAGCGCCGCAGGCGCAGCCACAGGTACATCAGGGGAGGGGTGAGGGCCAGCGCGCCCAGCGTGGCCCACAGGGCGGGCCGCCCGGTCCAGGCCGGCAGGGCCACCGAGGGGCCGAAGAAGTTCATGCCGAAGAAACCCACGACGAAGGAGATCGGCATGAACAGGGTGGTGATCAGGGTGAAGGTCTTCATGATCTGGTTCATGCGGTTGTTGATGGCCGAAAGGTACATCTCCAGGATGCCGCCCACCAGGTCGCGCACGCTCTCGGTGATCCCGTACAGCCGCACCAGGTGGTCGTAGAGGTCGCGGAAATACACCCGATGCTCCGCGCCGATGACGCCGAGCTGATCGCGCGCCAGGCGGTTGAGCACCTCGCGCTGGGGGGCCAGGATGCGCCGCAACAGCAGCAGCCCCCTCTTGCACTGCAGGGCCTCGCCCAGCGCGCGTCGCCCCGGCTCCTCCAGGATTTCATCCTCCAGGCGCTCCACTTCCGCGTCAATGCCCTCGATCACGGGCAGGTGGCTGGCGACCAGCTCGCTGACCAGCCGGTACAGCAGATGCTCGCAGCCCCGCCCCAGGATGCGCGGGTCCCGATGGGCCGCGGCCCAGGTGCTGTCCAGCCCCTCGATCGGCTCCTCGCGGTGGGTGACCAGGTAGCCGGGCCCCACGAAAAGGTCCAGTTCGTGGGTGTGCAGCGCCTCGGCCCGCGGGGCGTGCACGGAATGCAGCACGACGTACAGATAGGATTCCCAGTCGTCCAGCTTGGGCACGTGGGATTCGGCCAGCGCGTCCTCCACGGCCAGGGGGTGGAAGGAGAAGGTCTCGCGCAGGATTGGCTCGCAGACCTCCGGCGGCTCGGCCGCCAGATCCAGCCAGAGCAGACCGCCGGGCTCGACCAGCGCCGCGGGCAGCTCCGCGGGGCCGGGCTCGGTGAGTCTCCCATCGGCGTGGTGCAGCAGCGCGCGTATCATGCAGGGGAGTATAGCCCCGGGGCCCGCTTGACGCCAGGCGGCCGCCCCTCTATGGTAGCCGCCATGGACGGCTACTTGATAAGCGGCATTCAGCAGGTCGGGGTAGGGGTACGCGATCTGGAGCAGGCCTGGCGCTGGTACCGCCGGCATCTGGGCCTGGACATCCCCGTGTTCCGGGACGACGGGGAGGCGGCCCTGATGCTGCCCTACACCGGCGGGCAGCCGCAGGCCCGCCAGGCGGTGCTGGCGGTCAACCTGCAGGGCGGCGGCGGCCTGGAGGTCTGGCAGTACGCCGGGCGCGCACCGCTGGCCGCGGCGTTCACCCCGGAGCCGGGGGATCTGGGGATCCTGGCCGCCCGCATCAAGGCCCGGAACGTAGCGGCGGCCTACGCGCGCTTCCAGGCCGAGGGGGTGGAGCTGTTGGGGCCGGTCCAGGCGGATCCGGCCGGGGAGCCCGGATTCTTCGCCCGCGACCCTTACGGGAACATCTTCCAGGTCGTGGCCGGGGACGGCTGGTTTGCGCGCGGCCGGCCCAATGCCTCGGCGACCGGCGGGGTGAGCGGGGCCATGCTCGGGGTGACCCGGCTGGAGCCCGCCCTGGCCCTGTACAGGGACATCCTGGGCTTCGACCGCCTGGTATATGACCGCCAGGGGGTGTTCCCCGACCTGGCCGGCCTGCCGGGCGGCAGGCAGCCCGTGCGGCGGGTCCTGCTGGCCCACAGCGCGGCGCGGCGGGGGGCCTTCAGCGAGCTGCTGGGACCCGGCCGCCTGGAGCTGGTGCAGGCCCTGGAGCGCGAGCCGCGAAAGATCTACGGCGGACGGTTCTGGGGGGACCTGGGCTTCATCCACCTGTGCTTCGACGTGCGGGGCCTGGAGGCCTTGAAGGAGCGCTGCCGCCGGGCCGGCTTCCCGTTCACCGTGGACAGCGCCCAGGCCTTCGTCATGGGCGAGGCCTCCGGCCGCTTCGCCTACGTGGAGGACCCGGACGGCACGCTGGTGGAGTTCGTGGAGACCTACCGCCTGGCGATCCTGCGCAAGCTGGGCTGGTTCCTGGACCTGCGGCGCCGGCCGCCGGAAAAGCGGCTCCCGCGCTGTCTGCTGGCCGCTTTGGCCCTGAACCGGGTACGGCAATAGCCGTGCTGAGGGCCGCAATGGCGGCAGGTCCGGATTAATCGAATCTATCGTTCAAATATTCGGAAAAAAACCCGCCGAAAGGCCGCAGCGCCGCCCCGCCTTGGATTGACAAAAGCCCCGCCCGCGGGCACTGTAGGGCGATCCCGGCCAGCCCGCCAGCGGAGGTTCCCATGGGAAGTCATTATCGATTGACGTGCCTGCACTGCGGAAAACTCTTCGACGATCCCCAGGAGCCGTTCCTGCTGGGCTGCGGCGAGAACCATCCGCCCGCGCTGCTGCGCGCGCTGTATGCGGAGCAGCGCCTGCCGGTGGATGCGCAGGAGCCGGGCCTGTTCCGCTACCGCCGGTGGCTGCCGATCCGGCAGACCTGGCCGGCGGCCGGCAATCCGGTGGTCTTCCAGAGCCGGGCCCTGGCCGCGCACCTGAAGCTGGATGCCCTCTTCCTGGCCTTCAGCGGCTTCTGGCCGGAGCGCGGCGCGGCGTTGGAGAGCTGCAGCTTCAAGGAGCTGGAGGCCCTGTCGGTCGGGGCCCGCCTGCCGCAGGGCGAACGGCGCACCCTGGTGGTGAGCTCCGCCGGGAACACCGGGCGGGCCTTCCTGCAGGCCTTTTCCCGTCAAGGGCAGCCCGCCCTGGTGGTGGTGCCGGAGAACGCGCTTCCCCACATGTGGATCACCGGCGACCGGCACCCCGAGGTTCGCCTGGCCGTGGTGCGCGGCGGTGGGGACTACTCGGATGCCATCCAGGTGGGCAACCGCATCGCCTCCCTGCCCGGCTTTTTTCCGGAAGGCGGGGCCCGCAACGTGGCCCGCCGGGACGGCATGGGCACGGTGATGCTGGCCGCGGCCGAGGCGCTGGGGGAATCCCCCCGGCACTACTTCCAGGCCGTGGGCAGCGGCACCGGAGGCATCGCCTCCTGGGAGATGAGCCTGCGGCTGCGGCAGGACGGGCGCTTCGGCGACTGGCTGCCGCGGCTGCACCTGGTGCAGAGCGAGCCCTTCGCCATCATGCGGGACGCCTGGGACAGGGGAGCGCGGGAGCTGCCCGCGGTGGAGGAGCAGGAGGCCAAGCGGCGCATCGCCCGCATCCATTCGCCGGTCCTGAGCAACCGCCATCCTCCCTACGCCCTGGACGGGGGCGTCTTCGACGCGCTGCAGGACAGCGCGGGAAAGACCTACGCGGTGAGCTGCGAGGAGGCGGGCCAGGCCGGCAGGCTGTTCGAGTCCCTGGAGGGCTGCGACCTGGACGCGGCCGCGGAGGTGGCCCTGGCCGGGTTGATCCGGGCGGTGGCCCAGGGGCAGGTGGGGCGCGCGGAGAGCGTGCTGCTCAACCTCACCGGCGGCGGGGCCCGCCGGTTGATCCGGGAGCGCCGGCGCACCCGCGTGCATCCGGACGTGGAGATCGCCGGCCCGGGCATCGGCGAGGGACAACTGGCCGAATCCCTGAATCTGCTGCAAGGAGTGCGCTCATGACGGACATCTTCGAGAAGTGCTACGGCGACGGAGGGTACTTCGGAGCCTTGAGGAAGCTCGACGACACCTACTTCTCCCGGCCGATCCTGGATGGGGCGGCGGGGCCGCGCATGCGCTTCCAGGGGCGCGAGGTGATAATGTGGGCCATCAACAGCTACCTGGGGCTGACCGGGAACGCGCGGGTGCGCCAGGCCGCGGCCGAGGCCCTGGAGCGCTGGGGCACCTTCACGCCCATGGGCTCGCTGATGCTCACGGGGAATACCGAACACCATATACGGTTGGAGAAGGAGCTGGCGGACTTTCTATTGAAGCCCGCCGCGGTGCTGTTCAACTACGGCTACCTGGGCGTGCTGGGCACGATCAGCTCTCTGGTCGGGCCCGACGACGTGATCGTCATGGATCGCCTGAGCCACGCCAGCATCGTGGACGGCACGCTGCTGGCCTCCGCCGGGCGCCGCTTCCACCCCTTCAAGCACAACGACCTGGACAGTCTAGAGAACCACCTGAAGGCCGTCAACAAGACCCGCAAAGGCGGCATCCTGATCGTGACCGAAGGCGTGTACGGCATGCGTGGCGACCTGGCCGACTTGAAGGGCATCTGCGACCTGAAGGACCGCTACGAGGCCAGGCTGTACGTGGATGATGCCCACGGCTTCGGGGTCATGGGGGAAAACGGCCGCGGCACCGGGGAGCACCTGGGGGTGCAGGAGCGCATCGACCTGTACTTCGGCACCTTCGCCAAGGCCTTTGCCGCCATCGGCGGGGTCACGGCCGGCGAGGAGCAGCCGATTCGCTGGATCAAGTACAACGCGCGCACGAACGTGTTCGCCAAGAGCCTGCCGATGGTCTACGTGGCGGCCCTGAGCGCCACCCTGGCGGAGGTGCGCGAGCGGCCGGAGCTGCGCCGGCGCATGTGGGAGGTGGCCGGCCGGCTGCAGAAGGGCCTCACCGCCTTGGGCTACGACATCGGTGATACCGCCTCGCCCATCACCCCCGTATACGTGCCGACCGGCAGCGAGCAGATGGCCATGAGCATGATGCGCCTGCTGCGCGAGGACTTCGGGATCTTCGTTTCCGCGGTCACCTACCCGGTGGTGCCGCCGGGGGTGGTGATGTTCCGCATGATCCCCACCGCCGCCCACAGCGACCAGGACGTGGACCAGACCATCGAAGCCTTTCGCCAGATGCGCGACCGGATGAAGCTGGACCTGAGCCAGAAACCTTCGCTGAAGAACCGCTAGCCCGACAGGGGTTCCGCGGCCTACTTGCGCCGCTGCCGGCCGCCGCGGCGCTGCTCGCGCCGCTCCCGGCCCACGCGCAGCCGCAGCCGGCGGGCCAGGCCCCGCTCCAGCAGGCGCAGGGCGTCGTCCATCAGCTCCTCGACGTTCTCGCTTTCCAGCTTCAGCAGTATTGCGTCGAACAGGGCCAGGGCCAGGCGCCGCGGATTGCGGAACAGCCCCACGCGCATCTCCAGGGCCCGCGCTCCGGCCGCCAGGATCTCGCCGATCTTCTCCTCGATGTGGTTGCGCAGCGTGCCGCCGCGCTCGCGGCGGGCGGCCTGCCCCGGGAAGGCGTACTTTTTGGTCCCGGTCAGCACGCCCAGCAGCAACGGGCTCTTGCGGATTCCCAGGGTGGCAAAGCGATACAGGGCCTTCAGCCGGTTGAGCGGCGACTCGAAGGAGGCCACCAGGCGGTCGACCTCCTGCCGGCCCTGCTCCTCGATGCCGTCCAGGATCTCCTCGTAGAACTCTTCTTTGCCGGAGAAATAGGTGTAGAAGCTGCCGGTGCCCACCCCGGCGCCGCGGGTGATCTCCTCGATGCTGACCTCGCGGTAGCCGTGGCGGCTGAACAGCTCCACGCCGGCGGCCAACAGGGCCCGCTTGCGGTCAACGCGCATGGCCGTCCGCTCCAGCCAGGGCGGCCAGCTCGGCCAGGTTGGCCTCCCCCGGCTCCCGCTGCCCGCGCTCCATCTCGCCCACCAGACTGCAGACGGCCCGGTTCCAGGGCGCGGGCAGCCCCGCCCGCTCCGCGGTCCGCACCACCAGGCCGTTGAGGAAATCGATCTCCGTGGGCCGGCCCCGGCGCAGGGAGTCCAGCATGGAGCTCTCGGTGCGCCGGTGCTTCCAGCCCAGGAGGCGCAGCAGCAGGTGCTTGCGGGCCGCCCGGTAGCCTCCCTCCTCCGCGGGCTGCAGGAAGCGGCGCACGTTCAGTCCGCCGCCGAGGGCCCCCGGCTCCACGCCCTGGGAGCGGGCCGCGCGCAGGACTTCTTCTCCGATCGCCAGGATCAGCCGGCGGCCTTCCGCCGCGGCGGCCAGCCTGCCGAAGCGCAGGCCGCTGATGGCCCCCAGGGAGGTGAAGGAGGCCGAGATGGCCAGCTTGGACCACAGCGCCGCGGCGATATCCGGGCAGGGCTTGACGGGGAAGACCCGGGAAAGAAGCGCGCGCGCTTCGCTCAACGGCTGGGACTCCCCCGCCTGCAGCAGGAAAGGGCCGGAAGCGGTGAGCCGGTAGACCCCGGGGGCGGTCATGGAAGCCCCCCAGAGCACGCAGCCGGGCACGACCCGTTCCTCGCCCAGGCTGCGGGCCAGCTCCAGCCCGACCAGGCCGTTCTGGGTAGTGAGGAAGAAGCCCCGGGGAGCGAGCGCCGGCAGGAGCTCCCGGCAGGTCTGCTCCAGGCCGTTGGCCTTCTGGGCCAGGATGACCGCGTCGTAGGGCGGGTGAAGCGGCGCCGCGGCCAGCGGAACGCGCGCCGTATGCCAGCGGCCGCCGGCCCGCAGGCGCAGGCCCTGCCCGGAGGCCGCCTCGGCGATCCGGGGGTTGCGGTTGAGCACCTCCAGGCGCAGGCCCTTCCGGCCGGCCAGGCGCACGGCGATCACCCCGCCCAGGCTGCCGCAGCCGACCACCAGCACGTTCATGCCCCAGGGTGCCGGCCGCCGCCGGGGTTGTCAAGTGCGGGCGCACTTTGGACGAATCGAATATTCTCTTCAAATATTCGATTAATAAAGTGCAAGATTCCACGATTCCTGGGCCATTTCCCTTGACAATCCGGGCCGTTACGGGGCGAATATGAAGGCTCTCGCACAAGCCCGTCTGGAGGTGCTCCCGTGAAAACCGTTTCCGAGAAAGCCGCTCCCGCGAAGCAGGTACCCGTTCAGGTCCCCGCCGGCAAATCCGCCGCGCGGGTGGACGAGGACTGGCTGCCGGTCATCGTCGGCGGGCTGATGATCCTCCTGGTCCTGCTGGGCGCCCGCCTGGCCCTGCCCGCCTTCAAGTGGCAGAGCGGTCCGGAATTCGCCGCCGCGGCCGGCAGGCTGCAGCCCGCCGCAGTGCGGCTGGCGGCCGAGGCCGACGCGCTGGGCCGGGCGGAGCTGGGCGAGGCCGGAAGGCGGTTGGATACGGCCCTGGCGGCCGCCGACCGTTCCGAAACCGCGGTTGCCGCCGGGGAGCTGGCCGCGGCCGGCAAGGCCCTGGGCGAGGAGCCGATCGGCAAGAGCGCGGCGGGGCTGGCCAAGGCGGCCGGCGACGCCGCGGCCCTGCGCATCGGCAGGGTGTTCGCCGCCAAGAACCTGCTGTCCTCCCTGTACATCGGCCTGGCCTTCATGGTCCTGGCCGGCATCGGGGTCTGGCTGCTGGGCGGCAAGCTGTTGCCGTTCCTGGCCGGTTTCCCGGTGGTCTACGCCCTGGCCTGGCTGGCCCAGCTCATCGCCGGCAATTCCGGCTTGAACTACCTGGGCCTGGAATACGTGATTTTCGCCCTGGGCCTGGGGCTGTTCATCAGCAACGTGCTTGGCGTTCCGGCCTGGCTGAAGGAGGCGGTGCGCACGGAGTATTACATCAAGACCGGGCTGGTGGTGCTGGGGGCGGGCATCCTGTTCCCGGAGATCCTGCAGGCCGGCGCGCTGGGCATCATGCAGGCCCTGGCGGTGGTGTTCGTGGTCTGGTACGCCTGCTACTGGCTGGCCCGCAAGCTGAAAGTGGACGAGGAGTTCGCGGCCATGCTCTCCTCGGCGGTCTCCATCTGCGGGGTGTCGGCGGCCATCGCCGCCTGCGGGGCCATCCAGGGGGACAAGAAGAAGCTGTCCTACGTGATTTCCCTGACCCTGATCGTGGCCGTGCCCATGATGGTGGCCATGCCCTGGATCGCCCGCCTGCTGGGCCTCGGGGACGCGGTGGCCGGGGCCTGGATGGGCGGGACCCTGGACACCACTGGCTCCGTGGTGGCGGCCAGCTCGCTGATCAGCGAAAGGGCCATGCGCATCGGCACGATCGTGAAGTTCTCCCAGAACGTGCTGATCGGGGTGGCCGCTTTCGTGCTCTCCCTGTGGTGGAGCCTGAGCGGCAAGGGCAGCAAGGG
Organism: Spirochaetes bacterium RBG_16_67_19; assembly: GCA_001829505.1. Classification (GTDB taxonomy): domain Bacteria; phylum Spirochaetota; class Spirochaetia; order SZUA-6; family DRHE01; genus MIBK01. The sequence continues at coordinate 7,934 of MIBK01000104.1, forward strand.
AGGCAACGGCAACGGCAGCGGGGTCAAGCGTCCGAAGGCCCGGGTGATCTGGGACCGCTTCCCCAAGTTCGTGCTGGGCTTCCTGCTGATGTCGCTGCTGTTCTCCTTCGTGCTGTCCCCGGGGCTGGTCAAGCAGACCAAGAGCCTGCTGGGCGGCCTGCGCACCGTGTGGTTCGCCCTGGCCTTCGTGTCCATCGGGCTGGAGACCCGCTTCACCAAGCTGGTGGGCATGGGCAAGGGCAAGCCGGCGCTGGCCTTCCTGGCGGCGCAGGCCTTCAACGTGCTGTGGACGCTGCTGCTGGCTTTCCTGCTGTTCGGCGGGAAGATCCTGCCGCTGCCGGTGCTGAAGTAGCCGGAGCCGGGATCGCGCTTGGGCGCGGGGCCGGATTGGGGGCGTGGCTGCCGGCGTCCAGCTCGGCCAGGCTCACCCCAGCGGCGCGCAGGTACTGCAGGCTGACGAAGGTGCCCTCCTTGCACAGCAGGCGGCCGCCGCACTCGCAGCCCCCGCACAGCCCCACCCCGCACATGGTGGGGGTCTCCAGGCAGGCGTAGATGTCCGCGGGGCAGGCGCCCAGCTCCTCCTCGATCCGCATGGCCCTGTCGATGAAGGGGTGGGGGCCGACGTTGTAGAAGGCCGCGGAGGTCGCCGCGCGGCTGTCGGTGCCGCCCGTTCCGACGCCGGCCGCCTCGCCGCCAGCCCCGCCGGCCGCCCCCCCCAACTCCTCGGCCATGACCTCCAGCACCCGGCCCGGCCGGCCGCTGTCGGGCACGACCAGGCTGGGCAGGTCCCCGCCCAGGCCCAGGGCTTCCAGGGCGGCTCCTTCCTCGGCTTCGGACACCCCATAGTACAGCTCGGCGCGCTTGCCGCGCTCCCGCAGCATGGCGGCCAGGGAGGGGATCACGGCCAGTCCCGTGCCGCCGGCCACCAGGTAGGCCCGGTCGCGCGCGCTCAACGGGGCGGGGGCTCCGCAGGTGCCGCGCACCCACAGCCGGTCTCCTGCCTCCAGGCCGAAGAGGGCCTGGGTGAACTCGCCGCGCCGCCGCACCAGGAAGCTCAAGGGGGAGGGGCGCGCCACGCTGAAAGGCTTCTCCCCGATGCCCGGCAGGAAAAGGAAGGCGAACTCCCCGGCCCGGGCGCCCAGCGCCCCGTCCAGGACGAGCAGGCGCAGGCCGCCGGACAGGTCGCGCGCCTCCTTCACCCGGTGGGCGCGGTACTCCATCTTCGGGCGGCGGGAGAGGAAGCTCTCGGCTTCCCGGCTCCCGCCCAACGCGTCCGCGCGCAAGGCGCGCAGGTAGGCGGGAAGGCGGGACTGGCGGGCCACGCGGGCCAGGGCGCTGCCGATGCCGACCACGTCGGCGCCGGCGCCGCTCAAGGCGCGGGCGTCCTCACCGGTGGCCACCCCGCCCATCCCCAGGATGGGCATCTCGGGTCCGACGGCGCGGCGCACCTCGGCCACGGCGCGCAGGGCGGCTTCCCGGATCCACAGCCCGGACTTGCCGCCCTTGTGGCCGTTGGGGTTGGACAGTATCGGCAGGCCGCTGAGCGGCT
>MIBK01000104.1:9578-10096 GCA_001829505.1 Spirochaetes bacterium RBG_16_67_19
TGGGGGTGAGCTTGGCGAACAGCGGGGCGGCGGTGGCCCGGCGGATTGCCGCCAGGAACTGCCCTACCACGCCCGGGTCGGCGCCGATGGCCGAGCCGTACCCCGCGCTGGCGTGGGGACAGGAGAAGTTGAGCTCCAGCAGGTCGGCCACGCCGGCGAAGCGGCGGGCCAGCAGCACGAAGTCCTCGATGCAGTCCGCGGAAAGGGACACGGCCAGCAGGCAGCGCAGCCTCCTCCCGCGCCGCAGGGCCTCCAGCTCCCGCAGGCCCTCTGCCAGCCCGGGATTGCGCAGGCCCACCGCGTTGCCGAAGCAGCCGGCCCGCGGCTCCACCAGGATCGGCTCGCGGTTTCCGGGATTGGGCCGCACCTGGTAGCTCTTGGTGGTGATCAGCTCCAGCTCCGGAAGGTTGGCGTCCGCCCACTCGATCAGCCGTGGGCGGGTGGTCAGGACCCCCGAGACGGTGCCCAGCTTCAGGCCCGGGGCCTTCAGCCGGCGCAGCAGCTCGCCCCGGGTCACC
>MIBK01000104.1:10193-12357 GCA_001829505.1 Spirochaetes bacterium RBG_16_67_19
GGCGTAGGCGTGGCAGCGCACCCCGTGCCGCTCCAGTTCCTCCCGCCCGCCGCTTTCCCGGTCCACCAGCACCACCAGGTCGGTGATGCGCAGGCCCTGGCCGGTGAGCACCTCGATGGCCTCCAGCTTGCTGCGGGCCGTGCTGATCACGTCGTCCAGAAGGACCACCCGGTCGTCGGGGCGGAAGTCCCCCTCGATGCTGTTGCCGGTGCCGTGCTGCTTGGCCACCATCCGCGGGTAGACGAAGGGCACGCCCAACCGGAGGGAGACGGCCGCGGCGATCGGCAGGGCGGCCAGGGGGATGGCCGCGATGCGCTGGAAGTCGATGCGCTCCAGCAGCCCGGCGTAGGCGTCGGCCACGCGGGCCAGCAGGGGGGGGCTGGAGATGATCCGGCGCAGGTCCAGGTAGTACGGGGAGACCTGCCCGGACTTCAGGCGGAACTCGCCGAACTGCAGGCAGCCGTGCTCCAGCAGCCTCTCCAGCAGGCGCAGCCTGGCCAGCTCCCCGCGCAGCAGCGCGCCGGGAGTGGGCCCGGACGTTGCGCCGGCCAGCAGGCCGGGCGTTGCCCCGGCGGAAGGGCCGGAGGCCGCCCGTTGGATGCGGTCGCGGTACTCCCGCGCCAGCTCCCCCGGATCGGGCGCGTCGGCGATGGCCCGGCTGGCGGCCACCAGCAGTCCCAGCCCGTCGGCCCGCCGGCCGACCCGCACCGCCTGCTCCAGGGAGCCGCCCTGCGGGCCGATGCCGGGGCACAGCACCCAGACCGCGGGCAGCGCCTGGCGCACGGTCTCCAGGGCTTCCAGGTCGGTGGCCCCCACCACCAGGCCCACCTCACGTCCCCAGGAGCAGGCCTCCCTGGCCACCTGCAGGTACAGCGGCGCCTCCTCCGTGCGCTCCCGGCCCGTGCCGCTCACCCGCAGCCGCTGCAGGTTTCCGGACCGGGGGTTGGAGGTGCGGCAGAGCGCGAACACCGCCTTTCCTTCCCGGGCCAGCAGGGGCTCCACCGCTTCGCCGCCCAGGTACGGGTTCACCGTGGCGGCATCCGCGCCGTACCAGCCGAACAGCGCCTCGGCATAGGCCTCCGCCGTCGCCCCGATGTCCCCGCGCTTGGCGTCCAGGATCACAGGCGTGTCCCGCGGCACCATCTCCAGGGTCCGCTTCAAGGCGGTCAGACCCGCGGGGCCGAAGGCCTCGTAGAAGGCGATGTTCGGCTTGTAGCAGCAGGCGTAGGGCAGGGTCCGTTCGATCAGCCTCCGGTTCTGGGCCTCGATGGCCGCGGCCGGGTCCCGGCGCTCCGCCTCCCCCAGGCGCGGGTCCAGCCCCACGCACAACAGGCTGCCCTTGTCGCGGCAGGACTTTTCCAGCCTGGCGAAGAATCCTTGATTCGCGCTCGTCTTCATGGCCTTCCCCCCTCCTGGGCAAAAAAAATGGGAGCCTCTCGGCTCCCCTTGGCGGGAAAAAAAACGGGAGCCCCTCGGCTCCCGCACCCTGGTCCTCTCGGCCTAAAAAAGATTAAAAAAAAACTCCGGCGTCGCCGGAGTGTTTGTGTTCGATCCGTCCGTGGAATCATAGCTTGGAGGAAGCATGACACAGGCCGCGCCGGATGTCAATAGCTTTTTCACTCCCGTTCTGGTAGCGTGAGCGGCGTGGAACCCTGCGACTGCGTGCTGCTGGCCGCCGGCCTGTCCAGCCGGAGCACGGACTGGAAGATGCTGCTTCCCTGCGGCGGGGCCACCATGGTCGAGGCCAGCGCGGCCGCGGCGCTGTTCGCCTGCGCGCGGGTGATCGTGGTGGCCGGCTTCCGCGCTGGGGAGATCCTCGCCCTGTTCCGGGACCGGGAGCGGGTGGAGGTGGCGGTGAACCCCCGCTTCCAGGAGGGGATGCTCTCCTCGCTGCAATGCGGAGCGGCCGTCGTGCGCACGCCGCGTTTCTTTCTGGCCCTGGCCGACATGCCCCTGGTTTCGCCGGACACCTACCGGCGGCTCCTGGAGGCCCCGCCCGTGGACGCGGTCATTGCCAAGTACCGGGGCAAGAAGGGCCACCCCCTCCTGCTCTCCGGGGCGGTAGCCCGGGCCGCGGCCGCCGCCGCGCCGGGGCAGACCCTGCGCGACGTGCTGGCCGGCTTCGCCACCCTGCTTCTGCCTGTCGAAGACCCGCACGTGCTGC
>MIBK01000104.1:12501-44020 GCA_001829505.1 Spirochaetes bacterium RBG_16_67_19
CAGCCGCTACGCGCGGCCGGCGGCGGCCGTGCGCGCCCTGTACCGCCGCCTGGACCGGCGCATCACTTCCTTCCGGCGCGTCTCAGGCCTGGGCTGCCCGCCGGGCTGCGGGGAGTGCTGTCTTTCCCCGGAGGTGGAGGCCACGGTGCTGGAGATGCTGCCGCTGGCATTGGACCTGCGCCGCCGGGGCCTGGTGGAGCCGACCCTGGCCCGGCTGGGGCCCGGGGGGGAGCCGCCGCGGCCCTGCCTGTTCTACAGCCCGGCCCCGCTGGGCGCTTTCGGCGGTCATTGCTCGGTGTACCCCTGGCGGCCCCTGCTGTGCCGCCTGTTCGGCTTTGCCGCGGTGGCGGGCCCGGAGGGCCGCCCCGAGCTGGCCGTCTGCGGCCGGATGCGCGCCGCGCTCCCGGACCGCACCCGGGCGGCAGCGGCGGCGGTGCTGGCCGGCCGACTGCGCGCCCCTCTTATGCGCGACTGGTCCCTGGCCGCCTATCGTCTGGACCCGGCGTTGGGCGCCAATCCTCTGCCGATCAATTCCGCCCTGAAGCAGGCCCTGGAGCGGGTGGGGCTGGAGCAGGGCTTGCGCGCGCAGCCGGCCCACGGGGCCAGGTAAGCTGCCGCCGCTGCAGTGCGGCCTGCCCGCGAGGCCAGGTAAGCCGCTACAGCAGGCGCAGGATCGACCCGGAAGGCTGCCGCTGGCGCAGCTTGCCGTACCACAGGCAGGGCAGGTACAGGACCGCCAGGCCCAGGACCCAAAGCAGGAACATCCGGTCGATGGAGACTCCCCGCTTCCCCACCAGGTGGCCCATGCCCATGTACAGGAACAGGTGGGCCACGTAGAAGAACAGGGCCGCGCGGCCGAACACCGGCAGGATGGCGGCGAAGCGCACCCGGCGCAGGGCGTGGAACAGGGAGAGCAGCAGCAGGTCGATGCCCAGGGTCAACAATAGGAAGGTGATGCTGGGCGGATACTTGACCACGTTGAAGTAGTCGATCCAGTCGCGGTAGCTGGCGGGACGGATGTTGAAGAAGCCGTCCGCCAGGCGCAGCCCGGCGAAGGCCGCCAGGAACACCAGGCCGAGAATCCAGGCCTTCCGCATGGCGCGCCCGACGTCGGCCTGCAGCCAGCCGGCGAAGGCCAGGCCGAAGGCCAGCGGGGCCAGCCAGGAGAGCACCGGGAAGCTGACCCAGAGGGTCTGGCTGCCCCCGGGCACCAGGGCGAAGCGTTTCCAGACAGGCAGCCAGTGCTGCCAGTCCGCCGGGCGCGGGCCCAACCAGGCGCAGGCCAGCAGCGCGGCCAGGGCCAGGAGGCTCTGCAGCCAGGGCTTCAGCCCGGACAGGGGGGCGGTCAGGATCAGCCCGCCGCCCAGGGCGAAGAGCACCCCGAAGTACCATTTCACCACCCAGCCGGAGGGGGACAGCTCCCAGGCCCGGTTGACCAGGACCAGCTGCACCGCGATGAGCAGCAGCCCGCGCAGCAGGAACTGCCAGGTGATGCGGCCCCAGCCCCAGCCCTGGCGGCGGCGGGCGCGGGCCCCCAGGCCCTGGCCCACGCCCAGCAGGAACAGGAAGCCGCTGGCCGCCAGGTGCGTGACCCAGCGCACCAGGAAGGGCAGCGCCGCGTCATAGGCGGGGTAGGGGCCGCCCCAGAACTCACCGACCGTGTGCAGCCGGGTCACGAAGAAGACGGCGTGGTCCAGGGCCATCAGGACCATGAGCAGGCCGCGCAGGCGGTCCAGGGACAGGAGACGTTGGGTGGCCGGCAGCGCCGGCGCCGCTGTTTCGGGGTTTTCGTTCATGTTTCGGTAGCCGCATGCTACCGCAAAAGGGCTCTCCTTGCCAAGGCTGCCTTACGGCGCGGGCTGCAGGCGCAGCCGTTCCCGTGATGCGCCTCGCACCGAGGCCCGGTCCCACAGGGTGGGGTGGTAGCGCACGTCCCGCCAGGGCTTGATGAAGTCGTCGTAGTGCCGGTGCGTGGGATGGCCGCTCTGCCCGGTGGTATGCATCATCAGGGAGCCGTCCAGGTTTCCCAGGTCGATGATCGAGCGCTGCGATACGATGTGCTTGACCTTGAAGGGCTTCTTCATGTCCCAGGCCGTTACATCCACCGTGGTATTCCCCCCGGGGCAGGGGATCGGTCCCCGGTTGAAGATGGCCTCGAGCGGCTTGATCCCCGATGTTCCCAGGCTCTGGTTGCGGAATACGGCCGTGTGCACCTTGCCCCACTGCCACTTCTGGAACTTGTCCCCCAGCTCCTTGGCGGCCGCGCGGTAGCCCTTGAAGAAAGCCCTGGCCAGGATCAGGTCCCTTTCTTCCTGCTGCTCGGGCGTTCCCAGGTCATCCCACCAGGGATTCCGCGGATCGTGGAGCAGATAATAGAAGGAGTTCTGCAGGCGGCCGGAGCCTTCCGGAGGCCAGCGTTTCTCCGGGTACTGGTCCTGGAAGGTTTCCTCCACCAAAGCCATCCAGAAGAAGCCGAACAGAGCGGCTTCGGGGCTCTCCCGGCGCATCTGGAAGTTCCAGGCCAGGAGGCGCTCCCGGGCGGCGTTCATGGCCTCCAGTTCCCTGGCCTCCTTCTGCTCGCGCTTCCCGCGCTCCTTCGCGGATTCCTCTTCCGCGTCGGGCTTCCGGCCGGTGGCCAGGTCCAATCGCTGCAGGTACGGGACCAACTCCGCGGCGTACTGGTCGTACACGTCCGCGTGGATGCCCTGCAGGTCCTGGATGGTGATGCCGTCCCAGTCGGCCTCGATCAGCTCGCGGATGCGGCGCGCCCGTTCCCCGAAGGAATACTCGCTGCCCAGGAAGTAGGGGTAGGAGGGGCCGGCGATGCGGGCGTTGGCCGTGACGATGTAGCCCACCTCGGGGTTGAACAGATAGGGCAGTTTCTCGTAGGGGATGTAGCCGGTCCACTCGTACTGGTCCGTCCAGCCGGGCGCGGGGGCCAGTCCGTGCCCGCGGGCCCGGATGGGCTGCAGGCCGGGGACCTGGTAGCCGATGTTGCCGTCCACATCCGCGTACACGATGTTCTGGGCCGGCACGTCCCAGTAGCGCAGGGCCTCGCGGAACTCCCGGAAATCGGAGGCCTGATCCAGGCGGAGCACCGCCTCGAACAGCCTCCCCGGCTCCAGCGCGGTCCAGCGCAGCGCCACCGCCGTGAGCCCCACCCCGTCGGGAAACTCGCGGCCCGGGGCCACGGTGTAGCCGCCCAGCTCGGACCACAGCGCCCGGTCGCTCAGGACCGGACCGTGCCGCGTGGTGCGCACGCGCAGGCGCACGGGCTCGACGGCCTTGCGCACTTTAATGACCTCGACGCGCACCTCCATGTCCACCCAGCGCCCGTTCACCTCGTACTGGTCCGGGTTGTCGGGGTTGAGGCGCTCGACGTAGAAGTCCTGCACGTCGCCGCCCAGGTTGGTGTGGCCCCAGGCGATGCGGTCGTTGTGCCCGGCGATGACCCCGGGGGCCCCGGGGAAGGACAGTCCGCGCACCTGGAAGGGACAGGCCGCGGTGCGCCGCACGGTACCGTCCTCGGCCACGCCGTGCAGGGCGATCTCGTACCAGATCGAGGGCATCTGGATACCCAAGTGCATGTCATTGGCCAGAAGAGGCTTTCCGCTCGCGGTGCGCCGGCCGGATACCACCCAGTTGTTCGAGCCCACCACCAGGCCCGTGCCCGTGGCAGGCGCAGCCCCGCCCAGCCCGAGCGCGGCCCCGAGCAACCCGCGCAGCTCTTCATCGCTCACGGTGATGGGCATGTCGGGCCGATACGGGGCAAAGAAGGAGGCCCAGCCCCGCAGGCCGGCGGAGCGCAGGACCTCCAGGTGCAGGCGCTCGGTCTCGTGGTTGCCGCCCAGGTCGTAAGCCATCATTTTGCCCCAGGCGATGGAGTCCACCGGGGTCCAGGGTTGGATGCGCACCTTGACCCCCTGCAGCGCGAGCAGGGCGAACTCCAGCCCGAGGCGTGCCGGCCGGCGCTTCAGGGCGTAGGCGTTGACCCCCGCGGCATAGGCTTCCAGGTACCGGCGCGTGTCAGGGGAGAGCAGCTCGACCTCGCGCTGGGCCACCCGGTACAGGCCCAGGGTGCGCAGGAACTTGTCGGTTTCCAGGGTGGACTTGCCGAACAGCTCGGACAGCCGCCCGGAGCTGATGCGCCGCCAGAACTCCATCTGCCAGAAACGGTCCTGGGCGTGCACGAAGCCCTGGGCGAAGAAAAGGTCTTCGGCGCTGCGGGCGTAGATGTGCGGCACTCCGTAGCGGTCCCGCAGGACCTCCACCTGGGCGGTGAGCCCCTGGAGGCGGATCCGGCCGCGGGTCTGCGGGTAGGGCTGGCGGGTGAGCCACAGCCAGGCCCCGAAAACAGTCGCGGCCACCAGCAGCACCGCCGCCGCGGCGATCACCCAGAACTTGCGAGTCTTCCTGGCCATGGCGAGCCTCCTTTTTACCGTACCTGCCAAGCATCGCCCACCGGCACGGCCGCTGTCAAACGCGGGCCTGCCACGCGCGTTGACAGCCCCCGCGGGCGCCTCTATGATCTGGAGCGATGAAACACGATCTGCTGGTGAGCGGCGGCCTGGTGGTCTACCCGGAAAAGACCCTGCGCGCCGACGTGGCCGTGGACGGGGAACGCATTGCGGCGGTGGCAGCACCGGGCGAGCTTTCCGGCAAGCGCATGATCGACGCCTCGGGCTGCTTGGTCCTTCCGGGGCTGATCGATCCGCACACCCACCCGGTCTACCTGGACGACATCGCTTCCCTTTCGCGTTCCGCGGCCTACGGCGGGGTGACCACGATCGTCCACTACGCCTACGCCAAGCCCGGGCAGAGCCTCCTGGCGGAACTGGGCAAGATGCGCGCTGAGGGGGAGGCGGGCTCCTGCTCGGATTTCGCCCTGCACGGGGGCTTGTTCGACACGATGAAGCAGGCCGAGGAGATTCCCGGGGCCTTCGCGCTGGGGGTCACCTCCTTCAAGATGTTCATGGCCTACGCCAAGCTGAAGTGGATGACCGATGACTACGCCATGGCCAGGGCCATGGACCTGATCGGCCGCCAGGGCGGCCTGGCCTGCATCCACGCCGAGACGGGGCTGGCCATCGACTACATCCAGGACCGCCTGCTGGCCGAGAAGGCCGACTTCGCCGAGCGCTTCCTGGAGACCAGCCCGGACGTGGCCGAGGCGGAGGGGATCTTCCGCGCCGTTTCCATCGGCCGGCTGATGGGCTGCCCGGTGTACATCCCCCACGTGTCCTCCGCCGAAGGTCTGGCCGTCATCCGCTTCCTGCGGCAGCGGGGGGCAAGGCTGTACGCGGAAACCTGCCCGCAGTACCTGGGCCTGACCTGGGAGGAGCTGAAGGGGCGCGGAGCCCTGGGCAAGGTGGGCCCGGCCATCAAGACCGAGGCCGACCGCTTGGCCCTCTGGGAAGCCGCGGGAAGTGGCCTGCTGGATACCATCGGCTCCGACCACGCCCCCAAGCCCAAGACCGTGGAGGAGGACTTCTTCAAGGCGGCCTACGGCTCGCCGGAAGTGGAGACCATGCTGCCGGTGGTCTGGCATTACGGGGTGAACGCCGGCCGGATCACCTCCAATGCCGCGGCCGCCCTGCTGGCGCAGAACTCCGCGCGCATCTTCGGGCTGGCCCCGCGCAAGGGACGGGTGGAAGCGGGGGCGGACGCGGACCTGGTGGTGTTCGACCCGGCCGAGCCCTGGACCGTGACCGCCTCCGGGCAGCACACCAGGGCCACCTACAGCCTGTTCGAGGGCCGGCAGGTGGTCGGCCGGGTGAAGAAAGTGCTGGCCGGCGGACGGCTGCTCGTGGACGGCGAGGAGTTTCTCGGCCAGAGCGGCCGGGGCCGCTTCCTGCCCACGCAGGCCGGCAAAGGAAGGGGGAAGAAATGACCGAGGTGCGGGAGCTTTCCAAGTTCCACAGCGTGGATCTGCGCAGCCTGGGCCGGGTGGTGCTGGCCAGCGGGCCGGAGCAGAAGGTGGAGGTCGAGGCGGAGGAGGACCTGCAATCCCGGGTGCGCACCGAGGTGCAGGGCGGGGTGCTGATGATCGGGCTGCGCTGGTGGCTGGGGGCCCTGCTGCGGGTGCCCGAGCTCGCCGACGTGGTGGTGCGGGTCACCGTCCCGGAGCTGCGCGAGATCCGGCTTTCCGGGGCGGGCCAGGTGCGCAGCGAGGGGCCCCTGCGCGTGGGTGACCTGGACCTGCGCCTGAGCGGGGCCGGACGCCTGCTGTTGGAGCTGACGGCCGAGCGGGTGCTGGCGCGCCTGAGCGGGGCCGGGGCCGTGGATCTTTCGGGCACCGCCGGGGAGCTGGAGATCCGCCTGAGCGGGGCCGGCGCAGTCCAGGCCGAGCGCCTCGAGACCCGCCGCGTGCGCATCCGCGCCAGCGGCGCCGGGGAATGCCGGGTGCAGGCTTCCGAGACCCTGGAGGCGGAGGTGAGCGGGGCGGGCAGCGTGCGCTACCGGGGCAACCCCCGCATCGACAGCCGCATCACCGGCGTGGGCAGGCTGGCTCCGATAGACTGAGCAGCGACGGCGCGCGAAGCGCGCTGCTGCCGCGGCCGCCAACACGCTACTGCGTACTAAGGCGCATCCTCCTTGACCCGGGAGAGCCCCGGGATCAGGGTCTGGGTGGAGAGCACGCCGGGGATGCGCCGCACCTGCTCCTGCACAAAGCGGCTGATCACCTCCGCGTCGGAGGACAGCAGGTCGCGGGTGAGCACCGCCTTGAGGACCACGTCGATGCTGCCGTGCACCGAGTGCACCTCCCGCACCTGCTCGATCTGGAACAGGCGCTCCAGGATGCGGGCCTCCTGCCGGGCGCTGATGTTGATCAGCACGAACACGGGGAAACGCCGCAGCATCTCCGGGTAGTCGCGCTCTGCGCGGGACTGCATCTTCATGCGGAACTCCTCCATATTCGCGGTCAGGAAGGCGTCGATGCCGGAGCCGTAGCGGCGGGCATGACCCCGGACCCACTGGTGGACGCTGAGGTAGGCGTACAGGTCCGCGGCGGTGCGCCCCGGGAAGCCCCGGGGCAGATCGCTGTGCTCCAGTATCGCCGTCAGGGGGCCGAAGACGGTGCGGTGCCAGTCCGCGGCCGCCTCGGCCAGGCTCACCGCCCGCCCCTCCCCGGCCAGGTACCCCTGGTGCCCGCGCACCTGGTCCAGCAGCACCGCGTACTGTCCCTCTTCGGTCAGCTCGATGGCTTGGGCCAGGCCGGTCTGCTCCTGGAAGGCGCGCTTCTCCCGGTACAACAGGTTCTCCGGCGTGTCCGGCGCGGGCAGGAACTCGATCACCCGGGCGTCCAGCTCCCGGAAGCCCAGCTCCTTGGCCGCGGCGATGCGGTGGTTGCCGTCCATCACGAAGTACTCGTCCTTGATCCGGTACAGCTCCACCGCCGGCAGGGGCCGGCCCTCGCGCATGGCCCCGCGGATGAACTGCAGGCGCTCCCGCGGCAGGTTCTTTTTCAGCCGGAAGCGGGCGTCGAAGTCGCGGTAGCGCGAGACGCTGCCCACGATGCGCTCCAGGCTCACCGTCTGGATCCCCCGGTCCCGGGCGGCGAAGGCCCCTTCCCGGGCCTGCGCCTCCTTGAAGCTGCGCGCCCGCCGCGGGTCAGGCCGGCCGGCTCTCATTGCCGATCTCGAACAGGAAGCAGCCGCTGCAGTTGACCACGCGCGTGCCGCCAACGGTCGTGATCCGCTCTTCAGGGCGCTCGAAGCTGGCGTGCACATGGCCGTGCAGGAAGTAGGCGGGGGCGTAGCGTTGGATGAGGCGCCGGAAAGTCTGGAAGCCCTGGTGGCAGGGGTCCTCGCGGTCGTGGATGCGGCGGGGCGGGGCGTGGGTCACCATGACGTCCACCCCCGCACGCAAGAAACTCCCCATGCGCCGGGCCAGCCCGCGCATCTGGGCCTCGGTGTACTGCAGCGGGCCGCCGTTGTACCAGCGGGATCCTTCGAAGCCGGCCAGGCGCAGGCCGCGGAACTGCTCCAGCCGGCAGTGCAGGTTGAGCAGGCCTTCCGGCTCCCGCTCGCGCAGGCGCAGGTCGTGGTTGCCGCACACATAGTAGACCGGCGCGTCCAGGCTCCGGGCCAGCTGGGCCAGGTGCTCCGGGGGCAGGTCGCCGCAGGAGAGGATCAGGTCCACGCCGGCGGAAGGCGCCGGAGCCGCGAAATCGGCCACCGCCAGGACGCGCATGCTACGACTGAATGTACTGCGGCCGCGGAGCGGCGAACAGCGTCCGCTCGCCGGCAAGGTGGACGATGCACCGAGTTGAGGCGCCCATTAGGCGAGCCGTGAAAAGCAGTTGACAGATGCCGTGAGCAGATATATGATTGTTTGATCAATCAAACAAAAATGGGCAGAAAAGACAAATCCGAGGAGCGGCGCAAAGAGATCTTGGAAGCCTGCTACCAGGTGGTAGCCAGGAAAGGTCTGGAGGGGGCGACCCTGAAAAGCATCGGCAAGGAAATGGGCGTAGCGCCCAGTCTGCTGATGCACTACTTCGCCAGCAAGGAGGAGCTGATCCAGTCGCTGGTCGATTTCATGATCCAGAAGATGGACTTCACCTTCCTGGAGCGCATGCGGCACATTCCCACCGCCAGGGAGAGGCTGGACCTATTCCTCGAGAAGAATCTGAGCTTCGAGCTTCCCGACGCGGTGGACAACAAAGTGTATTACGGCGCCTTCTACCTTTCCATCGGCGACGAGCGCGTTCGGCAAAGCTTCCGCAGGGTCTATGACCACGACCGGGCCGTGCTTTCGCGGCTTCTCACGGATTACGCCGCGGAGGCGGGCATCAGGGACCTGAGTCCCGACCTGCAGGCCATCCAGATCATTGCCCTTTTCGAGGGGCTGTACCTCTACAAGGTCGTGTACGGCGACACCCGGGAGCTGCGGGACGCGGCGGACGGGGTGCGGCAGATCATCTGGCGGAACCTGCAGGCCGCGGTGCCTGCACCAAAATAGGAGGAGCACATGGGGTTTTTCGAGGATTACGTTGCCCGCACACCGGCTTCCGCCAAGGAGGCCAAGCGGGCCCAGGCCATCATCCCCGGCGGGGTGGGCAGCGCCATCCAGTTCTGGCAGCCCTACCCGATCTACGTCCAGGACAGCAAGGGGCCGTACGTCTGGGACATGGACGGCAACAAGTACATCGATTACTGCATGTGCTACGCCGCCATGGTGGCCGGGCACGCCGACCCGGTCATCGCCGCCGCGATCACCGAGCAGGCAAAACACGGCACTCTGTACGGGCTGCCCGCCGCCGGAGCCACCGATCTGGCCGAGGAGATCCACCGCCGCTACCCGGTCATCGACATGCTGCGCTTCACCCAGTCCGGGGTGGAGGCCACCATGTACGCCGTGCGCCTGGCCCGGGCCGCCACCCAGAAGCTGGGAGTGCTCAAGGTGGAGGGCGCCTACCACGGGGCCAATGACATGCTGCTGGTGAGCTGCGCGGTGCCCCAGAACACCCCGGCCGGCCCGGAGTGGCTGCCCTCCTCCTACGTGGAGAGCGCCGGCATCCCGCCCGGGGCCTCCCAGCACACCTACGTCGTGCAGTTCAACCACCTCGAGAGCCTGGAGTACCAGCTCAAGAAGCACGAGGGGGAGATCGCCTGCTTCATCCTGGAGCCCTGCATGACCAATGGCGGGGTGATCCCGCCGGACCCCGGCTATCTCGCGAAGGTGCGCGAGCTCACCCGCAAGTACAACGTGCTGCTGATCTTCGACGAGGTGAAGATCGGCTGCCGCATCGCCTCCGGTGGGGCCTGCGAGAAGTACGCCATCGAGCCGGACTTGGTGACCCTGGCCAAGGCCATCGGCGGGGGCACGCCCCTGGGGGCCTTCGGCGGGCGGCGCGACCTGATGGAGCTGATCACCCCGCTGGGACCGGCGGTGCACTTCGGCACCTACAACGCCAATCCCCTGTGCTGCGCGGCGGGCCTGGCCTGCCTGACCAAGGTGCTGACCAAGGACAAGTACAAGGAGATGGACCGCCTGGGCGCCAAGTACGCGGCGGGCCTGGAGTCCATCATCAAGAACCTGGGCCTCCCGGCCAGCGTGACCCACGAGGGACCGCTGGGGGGCATCCAGTTCGTGCCGGAGAAGCCGCACACTTACCGGCAGGCCAACCGCTACAACCGGATGATGTGGCGGGAGTATTGGTACGGCATGCTCAGCAAGGGGGTCATCCCCATGGGCAGCGGCTGGTTCGAGGAGTATTCGATCTCGGCCGCCCACAGTGAGAAGGACATCGACGACACCCTCGGCATCACCGAGGACGTGCTCAAGGCCATTAAGAGGATGCTCTGATGGACGCGGTCACCGGAAAACTGCTTTCGGTGGACTTGAACAAGGGGGCCTGCATCGCGGAGGAGCTCCCTCAGGACTTGTACCGGGAGTACCTGGGCGGTTACGGGCTGGGCGTGAAGCTGCTGCTGGAGCGCATGGACCCGGCCTGCGATCCGTTGGGCCCGGGCAACATCCTGGGCTTCGCCGCCGGCTACCTCACCGGCACCGGAGCCTATATCGCCTCGCGCTTCATGGTGTTCGGCAAGTCGCCTTCTACGCATGGCTGGGGGGACGCCAACTGCGGCGGCCATTTCGGCAGGAAGCTGAAGGAGTCGGGCTACGACACGATCCTGTTTCTCGGGCAGTCGAGGAAGCCGGTCTACCTGCTGGTGGACCAGGGTAAGGCCACGATCGAAAAGGCGGATGAGTTGTGGGGCCAGGACACCTATCGGACCGAGGACGCGCTGAAGCAGAGGCATGGCGCGGACTGCCAGGTGGCCTGCATCGGCCCGGCGGGGGAGAAGCTTTCGGCGATCGCGGGCATCTCCACGGACAAGGGCCGTTTCGCCGCCCGTTCGGCGCTGGGCGCGGTCATGGGCTCCAAGAAGCTCAAGGCGGTGGTCGTCAAAGGCAGCCTGCCTATCGCGCTGGCCAACGGACAGAGGATGCGCGAGCTGCGCAAGCAACACCTCTCCGCGTTCCAGGGGGACTTCGGGGCCACCCTCACCAAGTACGGCACGCCGATGTTCTACGAGGGTTGCCTGAAGGTGGGCGACACCCCGATCAGGAACTGGTCGGAGTCCATCGAGGCGCTGCCGAACTGCAAGGTCACCGCGGAAAAGGTGCTGGAGTACCAGCTCAAGCGCTACGCCTGCAACGGTTGCCCCATCGGCTGCGGAGGGCACGTGCAGGTGAAGGAGGGGCCCTTCCGTACCGAGACGGCGGTGCACAAGGTGGAGTACGAGACCATGGGCCTCATGGGCTCAAATCTCATGGTAGACGACGCGGAGGCGCTGATCCGCATCAACGACCTGTGCAACCGCTACGGCATGGACACCATCGGCTGCGGCGGCCTGTGCGCCTACGCCATCGAGTGCTTTGAACGGGGGCTGATCACCACGAGGCAGACCGGCGGCCTGAAGCTGGCCTGGGGCGACGCAGCGGGGATCATCGCCCTGGTCGAGCTGATCGGCAAGGCCGAGGGCATTGGCGCGATCCTGGCCAAGGGCTTCGAGGATGCGGTGCGGGTGTTCGGCCAGGCCACCGCCCCGTACGCTATGGCCGTACGCAATGAGGGCCTGCCGGCCCACGACCCGCGCTGGCACGCCAGCCTGGCACTGACTTACTACTTCGATCCGACGCCGGCACGGCACTGCCAGGGTTCGCTGGCCTTCCCGCTAGCCGGGTATGCTGTCGAGGGGGTCACCCCCCACCAGTGCACCGGGCTGGCGAAACAGCACCACGAGAACGCCAACCTCAGCCATGCGTTGAACGCCCTTGGGCTTTGCCTGTTCGGCTACGCCATGCTGGACTACAAGGCGGTGCCCGACTTCCTGACGGCCGCCGACGGCGCCGCCTGGAGCGTGGAGGACCTGGCCACGGCGGGCCTGCGCATCGCCATGGCCCGCTTCCTGTTCAATGCCCGGGCGGGGATCGTCGCGGGCCAGGGAAGCTTCCCGGGGCGCGCGCTGGGCAAGCCGCCGCTGGCGGCCGGCGAAACCAAGGGCGTGCAGGTCGACCTGGACACTATGGTGCGCGAATACCAGGAGCTGCTGGGCGCGGACCCCAAGACCGGCCTGCCGCCCATGAAGGTGCTGCAGGAGCTGGGGCTGGCCGGCTATCTGAGATAGAGCGGCCGGTTCACCCTCCGGGTCGTTGTTGCAGGCGCTCGGCCAGCTCGCGGGCCGAGCTGGACAGGTCGCACTCCAGCCACCTGCCGGCTTCCTGAGGATTGGCCTCCCGCAGCGCGGCCAACAGCCCTTCGTGGAAGGGGTCGTGAGTGTGCACGTCGATCTTCAGGTAGAGGTACATGTAGGGGCTGATCCGGTGCCCCAAGTCGTCGATGATCTCGCACAGGATCGGCTTTTCGGCGCTCTGGTAGATGGCGCGGTGGAACTCCAGATTCTTCTCCAAGTACAACTCGCGATCCTGGCAGGCCTTCATCTCGCCAAGCGTCCGCCCCAGGCTCTCCAGCGTTTCCGGCGGACAGTGCCTCGCGGCCTCCTGGGCCGCGGCCACCTCGAGCTTGATGCGGATTTCGAAAAGTTCTTTCAGATCTTCGATCGACAGGTTGCGGATCGTGAGGCGCCGGTTCTTCTGGATGTGGATGAGGTTCTTGGCCTCCAGCGCCTTCAATGCCGTGCGCACCGGCATCAGGCTGACGTTAAGGCCCTCGGCCAATTCGGTGATGGTCACGGAGGACCCGGGAGAGAGCTTGCCGGAGACGATGGCCTGCAGGATTTCGCTGTAGACCTTCTTTTCCAGGGTTGAATGTGTTACCGAATTCAGCTGATCCAACACGTGGCTTTGCTCCTCTGTCACCTAGGATAACAGGTATTGATCAAATATCCAATTGCCCGGAAACGGTGATTTCTGTTGATTCCAAATAGTGAGAATGGCCGTCAGGGAGACAAGAAAAATTCCATTGACGGCTGGAACGGCAGCGGTTAGGCTGGACCGATTCTCAAGGAGGAACCTATGAGCAGAAGTCGTCTGGTTCTGGTTCTGATGCTGGGCCTTCTCGTCGTGGTCTCGGGCGTTTTCGCCGCCCCCAAGCAGCTCGTCGTGGGCTGCCTCGAGCCGCTGACCGGCTCGTACGCGGTGTTCGGCACCGAAGCCAAAATCGGGATGGAGATCGCCATCCAGCACATCAATGCCGCCGGCGGCATCAAGTCCCTGGGCGGCGCAACGCTGAAGCTCGTGGCCGAGGATTGCGGCGAGTCGCCGGACACCGCGAAACTCAGCGCGGAGAGCCTGATCAGCAAGAATAAACCGGTGGCCATCCTGGGGCTGTACATCAGCCGGCTGACCATTCCGGTATCGGAAGTCACGGACCGCAACAAGGTCATCCTGGTCGCGGACGCCCTGGCCGACAACCTCACCCAGATCGGCCGCCGCTACCTGTTCCGGCCCTCGGCCAACGCCGGGCAGTACGGGGCCTCGGCCGTGGAGTTCGTGGTGGACATCGCCAAGAAGAAGGGCGTGGCCGTCAACCGCGTCGCGATAATCAACGAGGACTCCTCCTTCGGGCACAGCGTGGCCATGGGGGCGGTGAACGCCGCGTTGAAGAACAAGCTGACCATCGTGTACCAGAAGGAATACCCCTACGACCTGTCCGACGCCACGGCGATCGTCTCCGACATCGTCGCCGCCAAGCCGGACGTGGTGTTCCACTGCCCGTACTTCATGGATGCCATCCTGTTCGCCAAGACCATCCGGGAGGGCGGGAGGATACCCAAGTTCGTGGCCGGCATGGGGGCCTGCGGCTACGCCGACGCCAACTCCATCGAATCCATGGGCGACACGGACAACTTCTACACCAACACCTACGGCTACAACCCGGAGAAGGACAACGCGGCGAACAAGAAGTTCGTCGCCGATTTCAAGGCCAAGACCGGGCACATCCCCTCGGACGCCCCGGGCATGAACTACTACGCCATGTGGGTGCTGAAGGAGGCCCTGGAGCTCTCCGGGAAGCTGTTCCCGAAAGACCCGCTGAAACCCGACAACCTGCGGGAAGCCTTCCTGAAGCTGGAGATCACCTCCGGCCCCGCGGTGGACACCTTCCCGAGCGCCTCCATCCGCTTCAACAGCACGGGCGACAATCCCGACGCCAAGGCGGTGGTCATGCAGGTGCTGGACGGCCAGACCAGAGTGGTGTGGCCATTCGAAACCGCCCAGGCGCAGGCAGTATTCCCGCGCCCGGACGCCAGCAAGTACTAGCAATGTAAAGGATGCCGGCCGGGTGACCCCCGGCCGGCCTTTTCTCGAGAATTTTCAATGATCGTCAACATTCTGCAAAGCGTGGCGGACGGGGCCCTGATGGGCTGCGTCTACGCGCTGATCGCCCTGGGGCTGTCGCTCATCTTCGGGGTCCTGAACATCGTCAATTTCGCCCACGGCGATTTCGTGATGCTGTCCATGTACCTGACCTTCTGGGCGAGCACCTACCTGTCGCTGGACGCGGTGTTCACCCCGTTGATCACGATCCCGCTGCTTTTCGGCCTGGGGGTGCTGATCTATTACTCGATCATCCAGAAGACCCTGCGGGAACGGTTCGTCGTGCAGGTCGCGGTCACCGTCGGGCTGATGACCTTCCTGCGGGCGTTCGCCCAACTGGTCTGGGAGGCCCGCCCCAGAGCCCTGAAGTTTTCGATAATACAGGGCAACTTCCCTCTCGGGCCGTTCACGGTCCTGCTCTCCCGCCTGATCTCGGCCTCCCTGAGCATCGTGGCCGTGGTCGCAGTGGCGATGTTCCTGAAGTACTCCTGGCTGGGCCGCTCCATCCGGGCGGCCTCCGACGACGCGGACGCCGCCTCCCTGATGGGAGTCAACATCCGCTGGACCTACGCCTTCGCCTTCGCCATGGGCTCGGCGCTGACCGCCCTGGCCGGCGGCCTGCTGATGACCTTCCAGCAGGTCGACCCGACCATGGGGCTGCGCTTCGGCCTCTTGAGCTGGTGCATCCTGGCCCTGAGCGGCCTGGGCTCGATTTCCGGGCTGCTGATCTCGGGGGTGATCGTCGGCGTGGCCGAGGCCCTGACCGTGGCCTACTGGGAGCCGCGAGCCCGCTCCCTGATCGTGTACCTGATCTTCGTGGTGATCCTGTGGCTGCGGCCCCGAGGACTGTTCGGGAGGAAATAGTGAGAAGGAACAGCAGGGGCTCCTGGCTGCTGGCGATCGCGCTCGCCGCTGTCGCCGCGGCGCTGCCCCTGGCCTTCCTGCGTAACCAGTACAACCTCATCCTGCTCACCACCGTGGCGTTGTACGGCGTGCTCACCAGCGCCTGGAACATCATCGGCGGGATGGCCGGGCAGCTGGACCTGTCGGCCGGGGCCTACCTGGGGCTGGGGGCCTACACCACGGCCACCCTGCTGCTGCGCTGGAACATCACCCCCTGGGTGGGCATGTTTGCCGGCGGGGTGGTGGCCATGGGCTTCGCCTTCCTGGTGGGCTTCCCGCTGTTCCGCTTCCGCATCCGGGAGGTCTGGTACGCCCTGTCCTCCTCTGCCCTGGTCGTGGTCCTGCAGGTGGTGTTCCTGCTGTGGAAGCAGGTGGGCGGCCCCATGGAGCGCCTGCTGCCCTCGGCCAGTTTCTCGCTGTACAATCTCCGCTTCCAGTCCTACCTGCCCTACTACTATATCATGCTGGTCCTGCTGCTGGCCACCCTGTTCATCGCCTACCGCATCCGCACCCGCCGCCTGGGCTACTACCTGTTGGCCCTGGGGGACAACGAGGACGCGGCTGAGGTCCTGGGGGTGGACGCCCGGGGCAGCAAGCTGAAGGCCCTGGTGATCTACGCCTTCCTGGTCGGGATCACCGGGGGCCTGTACGCCTGCATCTACGGGTTCGTGCACACCAGCTTCTTCTCCCCCACCATCAGCATGGAGGTGGCCATTCTGGGCATCGTGGGCGGCCTGGGCATCATCTATGGGCCTCTCCTGGCCACGGTGATCCTGGTCACCGGCCGCGAGCTGCTGCGGGCCGGCCTGGGGGGCCGGCTGCAGAGCCTCTACCTGGTGATCTACGCGGTGGTGCTGATCCTGATCGCCCTGCTGCGCCCGCGGGGCCTGGCGTCGTTGCTCGGCGCCTGGAGGAAGGAGAGGCGATGAGCGGCGAGCCGATCCTCCAGGTGAGCGAGCTCTGCAAATCCTTCGGCAACCTGGCGGCCCTGAACCGGGTCAGCTTCCACATCGCCCCGGGGGAGATACTCGGCCTGATCGGGCCCAACGGCGCGGGCAAGACCACCTTGTTCAACACCATCTCCGGCCTGTACCACCCGGATGGCGGGCAGGTGGCCTTCAAGGGCCAGAGCATCGGCGGCCTGTCGCCGCATGCGATCTGCAAACTGGGCATGTCCCGCACCTTCCAGGTGACCCAAGCCTTCGAGCACCTCAGCGTGGCCGAGGCCATCCGCATCGGCGCGTACAACCGCCATGGGGAGAGGGGGGTCGAGGCCAAGGTCCGGGAAACGGTGGCTTTTTTCGGCCTGGAGAAGATCCAGGACTGGAAGTGCTCGGATCTCGGCCTGGCCCCCCTGAAGCGGGTGGAAGTGGCCCGGGCGGCGGCTACGGACCCCGAGCTGCTGCTGCTGGACGAAGCCGGGGCCGGTTTGAACGCTTCGGAGCTGGCCGAGCTGATGGAGATGCTCAAGACCCTGCGCCGCAAGCGGGACATGACCCTGTGCGTCGTGGAGCACGTCATGCCGATGGTCATGGGCCTCTGCGAGCGGATCATCGTGCTGGACTACGGGGAGCTCATCGCCGAGGGCACCCCGGAGATGATCAGCAAAAACGAGAAGGTGATCGAGGCCTACCTGGGCCGGAGGAGCAAGCGGTGACCGCGCTGCGCGTCCAGGGCCTGCGCTCAGGCTACGGCAAGGTCCCCATCCTGGCAGGGGTAGATTTGCTGGTGGCCGGCGGTGAGGTCGTGGCCGTGGTCGGGCCCAACGGGTCCGGCAAGAGCACGCTGCTCAAGACCATCTGCGGGCTGATCCGGCCCTATTCCGGTCAGATCCTGTTCGACGGTCGGGACATGGCGGGCCGGCCGTCGTACCACATCGCGCGGGCGGGAATCTCCTACGTGCCCGAAGGCGGGCGGCTTTTCCCCAACATGACCGTGCGTGAAAACCTGCTCATGGGCGCGTTCGCCACCCCCGCGAATCTCAAGTCCGGACTGTTGGAGGAAATCTACACCCTGTTTCCGATCCTGCAGCGGCGCGGCAGGCAGTACGCCGCGACCTTGAGCGGGGGGGAGAAGCAGATGTTGGCCATCAGCCGCGGCCTGGTTTCCAGCCCGAAGATTCTCATGCTCGACGAGCCGTCCCTGGGGATCGCCCCTAAACTGGTGGAGGAAATCTACGATCGCCTGCACGCCCTGAAGGCCAAGGGGCTCACGGTGCTCCTGGTGGAACAGAACACGAACTTCGCCCTGGAGCTGGCGGACCGGGCGTACGTTCTGGAGAACGGCCGGATCGTGCTCGAGGGCAGCGGACAGGATGTGGCGGCGAACCCGGAAATCAAGAGGCACTTTTTAGGGCTCTAAGGCGCAATTCATGCCGGTGAAGGGCAGAGGGTACTTGACGGCTAATTTGATATATGATCAAATATTAAATATCCCCGTTGGTGGATAGAATCATCAATATATGGAGGAAGGCGATGGGTGATGATTTCAAGCAAATGAAGGAGCAGGTGCAGGCGGGCGAAGCCGAGAAGCTCAAGGAGCTGATCAAGAAGGCCCTGGCCAGCAAAGTGGCGCCCATGGAGATCATCGAGAAGGCGCTGCGGCCGGCAATGGAAGAGGTCGGACAGAAATTCGAAACCCTGGAGATCTTCCTCCCAGAAATGATCATGGCCGCGGATGCCATGGCCGCCGGCGTCGAGATCCTGCGGCCGCTCCTGGCGGCTGCCGGCGGGGAAAAGAAGGTCGGGCGCGTGGTCCTCGGCACGGTTAGCGGCGACGTGCACCGCATCGGCAAGGACATCGTGCGCATCATGCTGGAGGGCGCCGGCTTCGACGTCACGGACGCCGGCCACGACGTTCCCGACGACACTTTCCTGGCGAAGGTGAAGGAGCTGAAACCCGACATTCTGGGCCTGTCGGCGCTGATGACGACCACCATGCAGAACATCCCGCGCGTGATCGAGGCTCTGAAGGCCGAGGGGCTGCGCGGCAAGGTGAAGGTGATCGTCGGCGGGGCGCCCGTGCTGTCCGACTGGGCCAAGCAGATCGGCTCCGACGGGTACGGGGAGAACGCCGTTCAGGCCGTGAGCGTCTCGAAGAAGCTGGTCGGTTGAGAAAGGAGAAAGCGATGATCGATTTCTGGGAAGTCGTCAAGCGGTCCGAAACGGGCGAGAAGATCCACGAGGAGGAGTTCAACCGGCGGGTGGGCCGCGTGTCCGCCGAGGTGATCAAGAAGTACAGCATCAAGTACAACCCGGAGGAGGTCGTCTGCGCGGACGATGCCCTGGCCGACCGGCTGTTCGACGCGGCGGTGGATTTCTTTCTGCAAACGGGCGTGTATTGCACCTCCACCGGCCGGGTCATGAAGTTCAGCAAGAACGAGCTGTTCGACTCGCTGGAGTCGGCGGTGGACCAGATCGTCTGGGGCGAAGGCCGCGACCAGAAGATCCAGAAGGCCCGCAAGGTGGAGGACCCCCGGCCCGTATTCAGCAACTACACCCTGGTGGGCAATCCGTATTCCGAGGCCACCTTCCTGCAGGCGGCCATGAGCGTGGCCAAGGAGCCGCTGGCCGACTGCTTCTCCGCCGGGTCCCTGCTGCACACCCTGGGTGGGGTGGAGGTGCGCTCCGGTTCCCCCATGGAAGTGGAGGCCGCCATCTGGGACATCGGCAAGCGGCGCGAAGCCGCGCGGCGGGTGGGGCACCCCGGCAAGGGCATGTACACCATGGTTTCCGCGGCCGAGCACGCCGACGCCATGATCGCCGCCGCGCGCCCCGAGTTCGGGGCCCTGCCCCGCGACGCGATGCTGTGCGGCGCCGTGGCGGAAATGAAAGTGGACTACGATCGGATGAAGAAGGTGCCCTTCCTGCTGCGCACCACCTACACCATCGGCGGGTTGTACGGCCCCCTGATGGGCGGCTACGCCGGCGGGCCCGAGGGGACCAGCATGGTCCTGGTGGCCCACCATTTTCTGGGACGCCTGGTGTTCCAGACCGAGTACTCCTGCTGCTTCCCCATCGAGATCCATGAAACCTGCAACACCACCCGGCGCATGCTCTGGCTAGTGAGCACCTCGCACCAGGCCCTGTCCCGCAACACGCACCTGCTGCATTTCTCCAACGCCTTCATTGCGGCGGGGCCCTGCACCGAGTTCGCCGCCTATGAGCTGATTAACTTCGGCATCACCTCGGCTGTCTCCGGGGCGGACCTGTCGCCCTCCGCCGTGGCCCGCAACAAAATGCCGGAAAGGGCAACCGGTATGGAAGGTCGCATCTGCACGGAGGCGGCGCACGCCGCCACCCGCATGGGCATGACGCGCAAGCAGGCCAACGAGATCGTGAAGAAGATTCTGCCGAAATACGAGAAGGACATCTCCAAGGCCCCGATCGGCAAGACCATCAGCGAATGCTATAATATGGAAACGGTGGAGCCGACCAAGGAATATCTGGACCTGTACGAGAAGGTAAAGAAGGAAGTCGGCTCGTACGGGCTGAAGTATCCGTTCTTCGCCAGGTAGCGGTTGGAGGCAGGGGCCCCCGGCCCTTGCCTCTTTTTTTTTACCAGGAGAGCGAACCATGAAGACGGTGTTGAAGAGCCAGTCGCAGGAAGTCGTCGTCAGCATGGACGGGCCGATCGTCATGATCGGAGAAAAAATCAACCCCACGGGACGCAAGAAGCTGGCCGCCGCGCTGCAGGCTGGCGACTTCGAGTACGTCAAGCAGCAGGCCCTGCAGCAGGCGGCTTTCGGCGCGCACGTGCTGGACGTCAACGTCAGCGTTCCGGGTCTGGACGAGAAGAGCCTACTTCCGGCGGTGGTGAAATTCCTGACGGCGCACACGCAGCTGCCGCTCTGCCTGGACTCCAACAACCCCCAGGCGCTGGCCGCGGCCCTGGAAGTCGCCCCCGGCAAGCCCCTGGTGAACTCGGTTTCCGGGGAGGAGGGCAAGCTGCGGGATATCCTGCCGGTGGTCAAGGACCGCGGGGCGGCGGTCATCGGGCTGACCATGGACAACGCCGGCATTCCGGCTGACGCCGAAGCGCGCCTGGCCATCGCGGGCAAGATCATCGAGCGGGCGGCCAAAGCCGGCATCCCGGCGGAGGATGTGCTGATCGACCCTCTAGTGCTTTCGGTCGGGGCCGATCAGAAGGCCGCTGCCGTGACCCTGCAGACTATCGCCCTGGTGCGCCGGGAGTTCGGGGTGAACATCAACCTCGGGGCCAGCAACGTTTCCTTCGGCCTGCCGGACCGCCAGACGGTCAACCAGGCCTTCCTGGCCCTGGCCTTCGGGGCCGGCGCCAGCTGCGTGATCACCGATGCGGAGAAGCTGGCGGGCGCAGTGCTGGCCAGCGATCTGCTGCTAGGGCGGGACCCCTACGGCAAGCGGTACCTGATCCACGTCCGCAGGATGCAGGCCGCCGCTGCGGCCGCGGCCGCAGGCGGAGCGAGGGGATAATGAAAATCACCACCGAAATCGTCGGCGAGCAGACAAGGTTCGACCAGAGGGATTCCATTTTCCCGCGTACGGCCGCGGGCCTGGAGAAGGACCGGCGGGTGCGGCGCTGGTACGACGTGCCCACCCCGGACCCCATCTATGGCGCGCTCATGGGCATCCCCCGCTCCGAGAATTGCCTGACCTACCACTTGGTTTCAGCGGTGGACGGGCCGACAAATGAGAAGAAGACTCCCGTCGACGATCCGGCACGGTTAACCTGGAAAATCAAGGAGGTCGCCCGTTTCTTCGGGGCTGACCGGGTGGGTGTGTGCGAGCTCAACCAGGCGTACATCGCCAGCCATCGCTGGGACGAGTACCTGGCCGGGCGGGGAAAACCGGCCAAGCCCATCCGGCTGCGGCAGCGCTACGCCGTTTCCCTGGTGTTCAGGCGGGACTTTGATCTGGTCAAAGCCGGCCACAGCTACATTGACGGGGCTGATGGGACGCTGCAGTACAACCGGGCGGCCGTAACCGCCTGCCAGCTGGCAGCCTACATCCGGGAGCTGGGCTTCCCTGCCAGGGCGCACCACGAGCGCGAGGAACAAGTACTGCAGGTGCCGATCGCGGTCCAGGCGGGGATGGGCGAGCTGGGGCGCCTGGGAATGCTGATCACCCCGGAGTGGGGACCGCGGGTGCGGATTTCCACCGTAACTACGGATCTACCCCTGCTTCCGGATGAGCCGATCGACATCGGCGTGCAGACCGTCTGCGACCTCTGCCGGAAATGCGCCGAGAACTGCCCCAGTGGCGCCATTCCCCGGGGGGACAAGATCGTCGTGCGGGGCGCACGTAAATGGGCGATCAATCAAAAAAAATGCCTGGGATTCTGGGGTACTAACAAGGAGAAATGGGACGACTGTTCGATGTGCATCGCCGTGTGCCCTTACAATCGTCCCGATTCCTGGTTCAATCGCGCCCACCATCGGCCGTTTTTTTTCCGGGCCCTTCGTCGGCCTTTCTTCGCCCGCCTGCTTCTGGCGTTCGACGATCTGGCGCGTGGAAAGCGTCCGCGCTGGCAGGTCTGCTGGCTGGATTATCGCAATACGTAGGGCGTTTTCTCAACAACTGGAATCTATTCCATACGAGCACTTCTTTTCTTCTTGACAACAGTTCTTTGATAGTTGTTTAATTATTCAATCAATCTATTTTTATCGGAGAGGGTATGCATGCCGGCTGAAGATGGAACCCTCCTTTCCATGCGCGGTATCCGCAAAGCGTTCCCCGGCGTACTTGCCCTGGACGACGTACGGTTTGACCTGCGCCGAGGCGAGGTGCACGCCCTCGTCGGAGAGAATGGGGCAGGCAAATCCACCCTGATCAAGCTGCTGGCTGGTGTATATATCAAGGACCAGGGCAGCATCCGGCTGGAAGGCAAGGACATCGAGATCGCCGATCCTCACCAGGCGCAGGCCCACGGGATCTTTACGGTGTTTCAGGAAATCAGCACCGTTCCCAACCTGTCGATAGCCGATAACATGTTCCTCGGCCGGGAACTGCGGAAGAACGGTCTGATCGACCGCCGCCGGCAGATCGAGGAAACAGGACAGCTGCTGGCCAGCTTCAACTACCGCCTGGACCCGCGCCGGATCGTCGCCGACCTGAACATAGCGGAGTTGAAGATGATCAGCATCATCAAAGTGCTGAACAACGAGGTGAAGATCCTGATCCTGGACGAGCCGACGGCCTCCCTCACCGACAGGGAGAGCGGGATCCTGTTCGAGAATATCCGCAAGCTGCGGGAGCGGGGGGCCGGCGTCATCTACATTTCCCACCGCTTGGAGGAGCTGAAATCCATAGGGGACCGGGTTACGGTGCTGCGCAACGGCCAGTACATCGACACCTTGCAGCTCAAGGACGTGCCCAGCATCGACGCCCTGACCCCGCTCATGATCGGTAAGGAGCTGAAGACCAAGTTCCCCAAAGCACCCGTGCAGGTGGGCCGGCCGCTGCTGCAGGTCAAAGGCCTGACCCGCAAAGGTCATTTCTACGACGTCGATCTGGAAGTGCGCGCGGGGGAGGTGCTGGGCTTTTTCGGGCTGGTGGGCTGCGGATTCGAGGAGATCTTCCGCTCCGTGTTCGGGGCCGAGACCTACGAATCGGGCACGGTGGCGATGTTCGAGGGGGGCGGTTTCAAGCCGGTCCGCAAGGACAGCCCTCAGTCGGCCCTGGACCTGAAGCTGGGCTACATCCCGCGCGACCGCAAGAACGAAGGCCTGATCATGCCCATGTCGGTCAGGGAGAACATCGCCATCCCCTCCTTCCGCAAGTTCTCGGCCAACCTGCTCGGGATGATCGATCGCCGGCGGCTCAACGAGGAAGTCAAGAAGTACAAGGAGCTGATGGATATCCGGACGCCGGGGCTGGACACCCTGGTCGAGACCTTGAGCGGGGGCAACCAGCAGAAGGTGGTAATCGCCAAGACGCTTTGCCGGGGAGGCTCGGTTTTCCTGTTCTGCGAGCCGACCGCGGGGATCGATGTGGGGACCAAGGTGGAGATATACCAGTTCATGAACCGTCTGACCTCACAGGGGGCGGGCATCGTGCTGGTGTCCTACGAGCTTCCGGAGATCATGGGCATGAGCGACCGGATCATGGTCGTGTACCAGGGGCGGATCGTGAAGGAGCTCCAGCGCGCCGAGGCGAGCCAGGATGAGATCTTGAAGTACGCCTTTGGCAGCGGCGACAGGGCGCTGCCGGGAGAGGGGAATTAGAGCATGCAAAAGGCAGCCGTGTCGGGCAGCGGAGTGTTCGCGGGGGGTCTGAAGCGCTTCTACAAGAGCGTCGGGATGCTGTTCTTCGTCCTGGTCGCCCTGATCGCCCTGATGGGCGTCATCAACCCGCAGTTTTTCACCTTCATCAACGGCGTCACGGTGCTACGGCAGGCCTGCTTCCTGGCCCTGGTGGCCGCCGGGCAGATGCTGGTCATCCTGACCGCCGGGGTGGACGTCTCCTTGGGGGCTATGATCGGGCTATGCAGCGTGATCGCCGCCATGGTGTCGAAGCAGTTCGGCGCCGTGGCCGGCTGGATCACGCCGCTGCTGGTCGGGGGCGGCATCGGGCTGCTCAACGGCTTCGTGGTCGGCAGGTTCAAGATCGACTCCTTCGCGGTGACCCTGGGCACCATGGGGATCAGCGGCGGCCTGGCCTTGATCATCTCCAAGGGATTGACCATCTACAACCTGCCCCTGTCCTATCAGAGCCTGGCCTATATCAATCTGGGTCCGGTCCCCTTGCCCGTGCTGATCGCCGCCGCGGTGCTGGTGGTCATGTATTTCGTGCTGTACCGCCTGCGCTTTGGGCGCTACGTTTACGCGGTCGGCGGCAACCGCGAGGCCCTGCGACTGGCGGGAGTGAACGTGCGGCGGGTGATGCTATGGGCTTTCGCAGGCGCCGGCATCCTGACCGGCATCGCCGCCGCGATGCTGTCCGCCCGTATCAACTCCGGGCAGCCCAATCTGGGCAAGTCCCTGATGATGGAATCCATCGCTGCCTGCGTGGTGGGGGGAGTCACCTTCAAGGGCGGGGTGGGAAACCTGGGGGGGGTGGTCATCGGGGTTTTATTCCTGTCCACCCTTTCCAACGGCTTTGACCTGATCGGGGTGTCCTCCTTCGTGAAGGAGGTCGTGGTGGGCGCCATCATCATCGTGGCGGTGGTGCTCGACAAGTACAAGAAATAGGAAGTGGAAAGGAGGAGGCTTCTCGAGAGCAAGGCCCCGCCTTACCGCGGGGCAAATCTGAAGGAGGTTGCAGATGCGCAGTGTAAGAATTCCATTACTGATCGTGGTTCTGGCCGCCCTGATCGCGCCGGCCTTCGTCGCCGCCCAGGCCTACAACGATGACTGGCAAGGTATCATGGCCGAAAGCATCTACCCCTGGGGCAAACGCCTGTGGGAGCCTTGGGAGAGGGTGGTTCCCAAGAAGCCCTACCGGATCGGGGTGAGCATCCCGTCCCTGGGCAGCCCTTACTTCGTCAACCAGGTCTACGGCTACCTGACCGAAGCGCAGGCGACCGGGGTGGGCGTCACCATCCTGGCGGCTAAAGGCTATGAAGACCTGCAGGGCCAGGTCAGCCAGATCGAAAACCTGATCAATAAGAAGGTGGACGCGCTGGCCATCGCCCCGATCAGCGCCGAGGGCATCGCCGCGATCGTCAACGTAGCGATTCAGAAGAAGATCCCGGTCTACTTCCTCGGGGAGGCCGCGCACACCAAGAACCTCACCGGCTACGCCAGCGAGAACGACTACGATCTGGGCTTCCGGGGCATGGACTGGCTGTGCCGCAACCTCAAAGGCAGGGGCAAGATCGCCATCCTGGCCGGACCGGCGGGCAACACCTACACCGAGAGCATCAACAAGGGCGCCCGCGCCGCACTGAAAAACTACCCGGATGTCAAACTGGCAGACGAGAAATGGGGGGACAGCGAAGATCCGGCCGTAGGGCAGGAACTGGCCGAAAACCTGTTGAACGCCACGCCGGATCTGAACGGTTTCCTGGTGGTCGAAGCCCAGGTGCACGGGGTGGCTAACACTCTCAAGGAGCGCAAGCTCACCGACAAGGTGGCCTGCGTCGCCGTCTATCCGTTCCAGGAGACCATCCCCTACGTCCGGGACGGCTCGGTGGACTACGGGGTCACCGGCTACTCGCTGACCAACGCCCGCATTCTGGTCAACATGATCATCCGTAACCTGAACGGCGAGCCGGAGGTACCGCGTTACGTCTGGACTCCGGGTCTGGACATGACCCGGGAAAGCATCAACACGTTCCCGCGCTTTCACGTTTGGGCTCCCGAAGGCTGGCAGCCGCCTTCCTTCATGAACGTGGAACCAAAGAAGAAATAGCCCGCCTCCGGGGGGTACGGCCCGCGGGAGCAAGCTCGCGGGCCGTTTCGTAATCAGGAGGGGATGACATGCCCAAGCTTTTTACCATGGTCGAGGAGAAGCCCGGTTACCTGAAGATCCGCAAGGACACCCAGGAACTGAAAATCACGGTCGAGCTGGCCAGCGAGTTCAAGAACCTGAAGGTGGCGACGACGATCGACTTCTTCGACCACATCATCGAGACTCTTTCCTGGGGATCCTGCCTTTCGATCGGTTGCGTGGTGGAAACGGGCAAGTGGCGGTCCACGCACACGATCGCCGAGGACGTGGGGATCACCATCGGCACCGGCCTGAAGCGGCTGGTCGCCAAGCGAGCCCGGGACGAGGGCGTCAACATCAACGGGTCTAGCGTAGCCGGCCTGGACGAAGCCCTGGCCCGGGTCATGGTCAGCATGGAGGGACGGCGAAACACCTTCTTCTCGGTGCAGGAGCAATGCACGGCGGTGAAGGGGGAGCTGGTCGAAGACATGAAAATTCAAGACCTGTTTGCCTTCGTGGAAGGGTTCTGCCAGGGATTCCCCGGCACCGTGCACGTGGATTTCCTGAAAGGTCGCGATCCCCATCACGCCTGGGAATGCGCGATTCACGCGCTAGGCGAGTCCCTGCGGCAAGCTCTGGCGCCCAACCCCTGGCGCCGGGCAGCACACAACCCATACTACGCCGAAGAGGGCATCGCGGACGCGGCCCTGGAGTAAGGCGATGCTGGCGGTCGTGAAGGAGCAGCCCGGCGAAGGGTGGGCGTTGCGGGAGGTTGCGCGGCCGGGGCCGGCTGCCGGGGAAGTCCTGCTGCGCGTGCACCGGATCGGGATTTGCGGCAGCGACCTGGCCATCTTCGACGGGCGGGAAAAGGACCTGCGCTTGCCGGTCATCCCCGGGCACGAGTTCGCCGGGGAGGTCGTGGAGAGGGGAGCGGAGGTTCAGGGGCTGCCGATCGGTGCACGGGTCGCCGTCAACCTGGTCCGTAACTGCGGGCACTGCTACCAGTGCAGGAAGGGGCAGGGCAACCTGTGCCTGGACCCCAACCTGATCGGCTTCCATTCCAATGGCGGCTTTGCGGAGTTTGCCTGCGTGCCGGCCGGCAATTGCCATCCGCTGCCGGAGGGAATGTCCTGGGAGGCCGCCGCCTCCATCGACCCGCTCACCTCCGCCCTGGCGGCGGTGCAGAAGGCGGGGGTCGGGCCGGGAGACCGGGTCGCCATCCTGGGTCCCGGGCCGATCGGGCTGTACGCTTGCCAGCTCGCCCGCCTCCAGGGTGCGCGCGAGATCTTCGTGATCGGAACGCGCGCGCACCTGCTGGAAAAGGCGCGCGAGCTGGGCGCGGACCGCGCCTTCAAGGTCGACCGCGCCGACATGACCGCTTGCCTGCCCGGGATCCTGGAAGCGAGCGACGGCCGGGGGGCGGAGGTCGTGGTGGAGGCTACCGGCAACCCGGCGGCGCTGGACCTGGCGCTGGCCGTCGCTTCGAAGGGAGGGCGGATCGCTCTGGTCAGCATCTACCACGAGCGCACCGAAATCGAACCCAACTCGGTGGTTTTCAAGGAGCTGAGGATATTAGGCTCGTTCGACTACCGGTGGATCGACTTCGAGAACGCCCTGCGGCTCATCGCCGGCGGGCGGGTCCGCACGGAGCCGCTCATCACCCATCGGCTGCCGCTGTCGCGGATCCAGGAGGGGATCGCTTTGATGCAGAGCCGACAGGCGATCAAGGTGCTGCTGGAGCCCTAATAGAGGGCGGTCCGCTCAGGCCTTGCCCAGGACCATGGCCAGCAGGGCCATCCTCAGGAACACCCCGTTGTGGGCCTGGCGGAAGTAGGCGGCCCCTGGCAACGCATCCACCTCCTCGGCGATCTCGTCCACGCGGGGCAGGGGGTGCATGACGGTGAGACCCGCTTTTCCCTGCTCCACCAGCTTCCGGTTCAGGATGTAGCTGCCCTTGAGTCGCTCGTACTGGGCCGGGTCCTCGAAGCGCTCGCGCTGGATGCGGGTCATGTAGACGATGTCCGCCCGGGCCAGGGCCGCGCGGATGTCGGTGGTCTCCTCCACCGGGATGCCCCGCGCCCGCACATCCCGGGTGACCGCCTCGGGCATCGCGAGCTCGGTCGGCGAGCAGTACACGTACTTCGGCGAAAAGGGGGCCAGGGCGTAGGATAGGGAGTGCACCGTGCGGCCGTACTTCAGATCCCCGACCATGGCCACGGTCAGCCCCTCGAGGCTGCCCCTTTCCTTTACAATCGTATACAGGTCCAGCAGGGCCTGGGTGGGGTGCTGCCCGGAGCCGTCCCCGCCGTTGATCACCGGGACGGCCACCGCGTCGGCCACGCGCCGGGCGCCGCCGGTTTCCGGCTGGCGGATCACAATGCAGTCCACGTAACCCTCCACCGTGCGGGCCGTGTCGGTGAGCGACTCGCCCTTGGCGGCGGAGGAGCTCTTCGGGTCGGCCACGGTGACGGGCCGGGCCCCCAGGCGCTGGATGGCCGTCTCGAAGGACAGGCGCGTGCGGGTGGAAGGCTCCAGGAAGATCACCGCCACCAGGCGGTCGGCCAGCAGCGGGGCGATGCGCTTCGCGCGCACCAGCTTCTCCATGCGGGCGGAGACCTTGAGGATCTGGAGGATGTCCTCGCGGGAAAGGTCCTCGGTGGAGAGGATGTCGCGACCGGTGAAGTTCATGTCACAGCAATACGGCCGCGCGGCGAAACTGTCAAGCGCGGGGCCCCGCGAGGCCGGAGAAGGATTTCAATTGTTGGAATCCTCTTCCACGGCTGATACAATTCCGCCAATGACCACCAAGCGGAGCGACTACCTGAGCTGGGACGAGTACTTCATGGGCGTGGCGCTGCTGTCCGCCCAGCGCAGCAAGGACCCCAACACCCAGGTCGGGGCCTGCATCGTGAACCAGAAGAACAAAATCGTAGGGGTGGGCTACAATGGCTTTCCCACCGGCTGCCCCGACGACCAGTACCCCTGGGACCGGGAAGGGGAATTCCTCCAGACCAAGTACCCCTACATCTGTCACGCCGAGTTGAACGCGGTGATCAACAAGATCAGCGCCGATCTTTACGGCTGCCGGCTGTACGTGGCCCTGTTCCCCTGCAACGAGTGCGCCAAGGTGATCATCCAGTCCGGCATCACGGAGGTGGTCTACCTGTCGGACAAGTACCGGGACACCGATGCGGTCATCGCCTCCCGGCGCATGTTCGACAGCGCCGGGGTGGCCTGCCGGCAGCTCACCCCCGCCCGCGAGTCCCTCGCGGTGTCCTACCGGGTCTAACCGGGGGCGGCCGCCGAATCGGCGCGGGCCACCTTCACCTGCAAGGCCTTCAGCAGGGGGAAGCCGCTGATGGGGTCGAACACGTCGTCGGGGGTGAGCAGGTTCACGTTGGCCTGGCGATAGCCGTGGGTGATCTGCACGGTTCCCGGCAGGATCTCGTTGGAAGCCGTGACCGTGACCGGCAGCTGGATGGTCCCCACCCGCGAGCTCACGCGCACCGGCTCCCCGTCGGCCAGGCCCAGGCGGGCCGCGTCGTCGGGATGCATTTCCATTTCGGGGTTGCGTCCCGCGCGGGCGAAGCGCTCGATGTTCTGGTAACGGCTGTGGTAGAACAGCAGCTTGCGCGCCCCGGTGACCAGCACGAAGGGGTATTCCGGGTCCGGGGCGCTGCGGTAGGCGGGGGGCCGGTACTCCGGGATCTCCGGGTAGCCCAGGTCCTTGAGGTACCGCGAGGCGAACTCCACCTTGCCCGTGGGCGTGGCCAGGGGCTGCTCGCGCCACTTCTCGTAGCGGATGGGCTGGTAAGGCCAGCCTTCGGGGTGCTCCGCCAGGCGCTCCAGGCTCAGGCCGGAGGGCTCCAGCAGCCAGCGGGTCAGCTCCTCCTCGTCCTTCCAGGGGAAATAGGCTCCGGCCCCCAGGCGGTGGGCCAGGTCGTGCCAGAAGCGGTACTCGTCCTGCACTCCAGGGAAGGACAGCAGCTTGCGGCTCAGGGTGACCACCTGGAACATGGCGTGCACGTGCAGCTCGGAGCGCTCCAGGAAGGAGGCCGCGGGCAGCACGTAGTGCGCCAGGCGCGCGGTCTCGGTCAGGAACAGGTCGCGCACCACGAACAGCTCCAGGGCCCCCAGGGCCCGCGTCACCTTCTCCGTGTTGGGGTTGGTCATGGCCGGGTTGGCCGCCGTAAGCAGCATGGCCTTCAGCGGGTAGGGCCGGCCGCTGAGGATGGTGTCCATGGCCGTCATGGTGTGGCACTCCCGGCGCATCCCGTACAGCACCGGGAAGCGCTCCGCGCCGATGGGGCTCAGCGCGGTGAGCGGCCTCTCCCGGTACAGGGTCAGGCGGTTGGAGGGGAAGCCTTCGGCCAGGCGGTTGCCGCCCTTGCGGTCCAGGGCGCCCAGCAGGGCGTCCAGGCAGGCCACGGCCCGGATGTTGTTGATGCCGTTCTCGTGATGCTCCAGGCCGTTGCCCACGTAGTTCACCACGGCGGGGGAGGCCTCGGCCATGGCCGCGGCGATCCGGCTCAGCGTCGCGGCGGGAACGCCCGTCTCCCGTTCCACGCGCTGCGGGGTGAAGGCGGCCGCGTACGCCCGCAGCTGCGGAAAGCCCACCGAGTATCCTTCCACCAGCTCCCGGTCATAGGCGCCGCGCTCCAGCAGGGCCTGGATCAGCCCCCAGGCCAGCGCACCGTCCGTGCCGGGGGCCAACGGGGCGTGCACGTCCGCCTGGCGGGCGACTGCCGACAGCCGGGGGTCCAGCACGACCAGCCTGGCCCCGCGGCGGCGCGCGCGCATGATCATCTGGGTCATGTTGGGGTGGGCGTGCGGCGGGTTGGCCCCCCACAGGACCACCAGCCGGGCGTGCTCGTAGTCCGGCACGCTCCAGGCCCCGTGCACGGTGCTGTAGCCGATCCAGCGGCCGTTGAAGCACAGGGAGTCGTTGGAGAAGTAGTTCGGGGAGCCGATGGCGTGGATGAAGCGCCGGGCCAGGTCCTCCTGCTGGGCGAAGCCCACGGCCTCGCCCTTCCAGACCCCGACGGCGCGCTCCCCGTACCGCTGCTGGATGGCGCGCAGGCGCTCGGCGATCTCGTCCAGGGCCTGCTCCAGGGGGATTTCCTGCCAGCCGGAAGCGGTGCGCTTCAGGGGTTTCCAGAGCCGGTCCGGATGGTACACCAGGTCCACCGCCGCCCGTCCCTTGCTGCACAGCCGCCCGCGGTTCCAGGGGTGCCCCTGGTAGCCGTCAATGTCCACGACCCGGCCTTCCTCCAGGTACACGTTGAGGGCACAGTGGTCGTCGCACATGCGGCACAGGGTCTGGAAGACCTGGCGGGGGCTCATCGCCGGCCGCCCCTGGCCTGGCTGACAAGCTCCTTGAGCCTGGCGTCGAAGCCTTCCCGGCGGAAGGCGAAGGCCTCCTCGGCCTCCACGAACTCCAGCGCCCCGGAGATGCAGAACTTCACGCACTGCGGGTCCCCGCCGCACAGGTCGCACTTGCGGGCCACCCGGGCCCGGGAGTCGAAGCGGATGGCCCCGTAGGGGCAGGCCAGCAGGCACATCTTGCAGCCGGCGCAGCGCTCGGCGTCGATCACCACGGCTCCGGTGACCGGGTCCCGCCGGATGGCCGCGGCCGGACAGACCTCCTGGCACCAGGGCTGCTCGCAATGCAGGCAGGTCCCGGGGATGCACACCCGATCCTCCGGGTAGAAGCTCACCCGGATGTGGGAGTCCCGGCGCTCGAAGGTCCGCCCCTGCTGGAAGGCGCAGGCGTACTCGCAGTTGCGGCAGGCCACGCAGCTGGCCGGATCCATGGTGACGATGCGCATGAGCTATCTCCTCAGGCCCTGCAGGGCGAGGGTCCGGTGCAGGCCGCGGAACGGGTGGGCGGGCTCCAGGCGCTCCGGCCGGCCGGCCCGGATCCGGATGCGCGGCCGCAGGGCGGCCAGCACGCCCAGGTCCTCCGGGCTGCCCAACAC
>MIBK01000104.1:44043-46353 GCA_001829505.1 Spirochaetes bacterium RBG_16_67_19
CGCGGTACAGTATTTTTACGTAGCGGCCCGCCCGCGGGTCCTGCTCCACGACCGCCTCCTCCGCCGGGTCCCCGCCTTCCTGGAAGCTGCCCATGGAGGCCACGGTCAGCCCGAACAGCTCGGCCACGTTCATGTTGAGGCTGCCGGGATAGGCGCGAGCGCCTCCGGCCATGTTGGCCCCCGCCACCTTGCCCTGTTCCACCGCGGTGGGCCACAGGGCATGGGCCGCGTGGGCTTCGCCGAACACGCTGGGGCCCAGGGCCGCGTCGCCGGCCGCGTAGATGCCGGGCACGCCGGTGCTCATGCGCTCGTCCACCGGGATGCCGCCCGCTTCATAGCGCACCGCCGTGCCTGCCAGAAACGAGAGGTCCGGCCGGACCCCGGCGCCCACCACCACCAGGTCGGCGTCGAGGTTCGGATCCTCGCAGGACAGCACCACGCGCAACGGGGCTGCGCCGGCGGCTTCCGGCCGCGCCGACGTCCCTGTCGGGCTTCGCCCGACCCGCTCGATGCCCACGGCGCAGCGCACGTCCACGCCGTGCGCGCGCATCGCGGCCTCCAGCATTGCCGAGCCGGCTTCGTCCAGCACCTTGGGCAGCACGCGCGGCAAGGCTTCCAGTACGGTGACGCGCAGGCCGCGCGCGCTGGCGGCCCAGGCGGCCTGCAGGGACACGAAGCCCGAGCCGATGAACACGGCCCGGCGGCCGGGCAGGAGCTCCGGTAGGAGACCGTCGGCGTCCTTCAAAGTCCAGAGGGTGTGGAGGCCCGGGCCTTCCAGGTCCGGGACCCGGGGAAGCACGGGGCGCGCCCCGGTGGCCACCAGCAGGCGGTCCCATGGCAGCGTGCCCCCGTCCGCCAGGCTCACGGTCCGCCGGGTGTCGTCCACCTGGGTGACGGCGCAGCCGAAACGCGTCTGCGCCCCCAGGGCCTGGTAGTCGTCCCGGTCGCGGATGAACAGCCGTTCGCGGGGGAGCAAGCCGCGCAGGTAGTAGGGCAGGAGCACGCGCGAGTAGGCGGGGCCCGGCTCCACGGACAGCAGGGTCAGCTCGGAGGCACGGTCCAGCAGGCGGAAAGACTCCGCGGCGGCCAGGGCGGCGGCGCTGTTCCCGATGATCACGGCCCGCATTGGCTTTACTTTAGCGGATTTGTCGACTCTACGCCAGGGTGAAACCCGGGTCCAAGCGGACTGTCACTTCACTTCAAGGGCTTGCCTGGCTGCGATGGTACTGCCGCCGACCGCGTATTCATCGTGATTGTTCCAGTTCAGCGTGACCAGGATCTCGTGCTTCCCCGGCTTCAGCCGGGGCAGGTGGTGCCAGGACCCATAGATTCTTCCCAGCAGCACATCGTCCACGTACAAGTGTGCGTGCCCTTCGCCGAAAACGGGGGCCCGGCTGACCGCTTCGGGGGCGAAACGGAAATGCCCGGTGCGCAGGCGCAGCGAATAGGTGCGCTCTTTCATTGGGTCGGCCAGGACCTCCAGGCTCAGGGTGGGCGGGACTTCCCCCGCGGGGACCTCTTTCTGCCTGTGACTGTGCATCCCCGCAGGAGCGAGGTCGAGCGGGTAGCCGGCCGGCATGCCGGTCTCGCTCCGACCGGGCGCCAGCAGAAGCATGAGCGCGGCCCCGGCCAGCAGGCCGCTGAGACCCGCCACGAAGCACCCCCAAAACCTCTTGCCGGGCATTCCTACCTCCGCTCTGCCGACTGGGCCGAGCGCATCTTCCGGGCCGCGGCCTTCACGGCGGCGAGGATCCCCACGTAGCCGGTGCAGCGGCAGAAGTTGCCCCGCAGCGCGTGGCGGATGTCGTCGGTGGAAGGGTCCTGGTTGCGGTCCAGCAGGGCCTTGGCCGAGAGGATCATGCCCGGGGTGCAGTAGCCGCACTGCACGGCCCCTTCCTCCAGGAAGGCTTCCTGCAGCGGGTGCTGCCCGCCGGCTTCCCCGGCCACCCCTTCGATCGTGGTGATCGACCTGCCGGCCACGGATACCGCCAGGGTCTGGCAGGACAGGATCGGCCGGCCGTCCAGCAGCACGGTGCAGGCCCCGCATTCCCCCAGGCCGCAGCCGTACTTGGTGCCGGTGAGCTGCAGGCGGTCGCGCAGCAGGTTGAGCAGCAGCTCGTTGGGCTGGACTTCCAGCTCGTGCCGCCTGCCGTTGACCGTGAGGGTGATGGTCATTCTTTCACCTCCCCGCCGGCGCGGCGCCAGGCGGTCAGGATCGCGTCCCGCAACACCACCGGGGCCATGAGCCGGCGGTACTCGGCGGTGGAGCGCACGTCGTCGATCGGGGAGATGCTCTCCTGGACCAGCGCC
>MIBK01000104.1:46507-46593 GCA_001829505.1 Spirochaetes bacterium RBG_16_67_19
GGATACCTTGGCCATATCCAGGGTGACCCTTCCCAGCTTCAGGAAGGCCGAGCCGGAGCCGGAGGGCGGCTCGGGCACGTGCAGCG
>MIBK01000104.1:46650-47113 GCA_001829505.1 Spirochaetes bacterium RBG_16_67_19
CCATCTCCACGCGCCGCAGCGCGACCTGGCCGCCGGAGAGGCCGGCGATTTCCGCCTCGGCGCCCAGCACGATCAGGGGGCCGGAGGTATCGGCGCTGGGCGAGGCGTTGCACAGGTTGCCGCCCAGGGTGGCCATGGTGCGGATCTGCACGCTGGCCAGGGCGCGGACGGCCTCGTGCAGGGCCGTGTACCGGGAGGCCAGAAGCTTCTCCTCCTCCAGCCTGTACAGAGGCACCGCGCCGCCCACCACCAGGCCGCCCGCCGTCCGGAAGACGGCCAGCTCGGGGATGTCCAGCACCTGCACCACGGCCTCGGGTTTGGTTTCCCCGGTCTTGATCTGGATCAGCAGGTCCGTGCCTCCGGCCAGCACCCGGGCCGCCGGCAGGCGGGCCAGCAGCTCCAGGGCCTCCTGGAGGCGCGCGGGGCGGTGGTAGGTGAACCGGGCGGGGATGAGGCGGGTGTT
>MIBK01000105.1:0-10169 GCA_001829505.1 Spirochaetes bacterium RBG_16_67_19
GGGCAAGGAGAACTTCGGGGTCATGAAGATCCCGGCCTGGGGCAAGGGCAAACTGGCCTCCACCTACACGGTCACCGCCCAGGGCCTGGGCATCACCTCCTGGTGCGCGAACAAGCAGGCGGCGGCCGACGTGCTGATGTTCATGCACACCAAGGACCGCCTGGACGCCTGGTACGCGGACACCGGGGTGTTCCCGGCCGACGACCGCTTTGACACCTCCAAGGTGACCATCCCGCAGATGAAGCAGGTGTTCCAGTGGATCAAGGGTGACGCTGGCCCGAACCTGGAGAACTTCATCCCCTCGATCCTGGACGAGCAGGGCAACTTCGCCGGCTGCCAGCTCCTGTTTGCCGGGGAAAAGACCCCCGCCGAGTGCGCGCAGCTGCAGCAGACGGTGATCGAGAAGTGGCGGAAGGACAGCCCGGAGGCGGTGGAAAACTTCCGCAAGTGGATCAAGCGGTAAGGCCGACCTGAAGGCGAACGGCTGATCAAGCGGCGCTCCCGCGAGGGGGCGCCGCCTCTACCTGGCCCAATGAAACGACTGAAGCCCTACCTGTACATCGCCCCGGCGCTGCTGGTGATCGCGCTGATCTTCTTCTACCCGGTGGTGGAGGTCCTGCGCACCTCCTTCCTGCGCATCGCCTCCGGCCGGACCACCTTCGTGGGCCTGGGCAACTACCGCTCCCTTTTCCAGGACGAGGTGTTCGTGGCCGCCATCCGGCACAATGGCCTGCTGCTGATCGCCGTGCCGGTGATGCTGTTCCTGGCCCTGGTGCTGGGGGTGCTGCTGTTCGAGGGGGTGCGCGGCTGGCGTTTCTACCGCAGCGTGCTGTTCATGCCCTACGTCATCGCCATCCCGGTGGTGGGCATCGTGTTCAGCTACATCTTCCAGTTGAACGGCATCCTCAACACCCTGCTGCGGGCCGTCGGGCTGAACATCCTGGCCGCCGACTGGCTGGGCAGCCCGCGCTTCGCCCTGTGGACGATCATGGGGGTGGTGGTCTGGAAGGAGTTCGGCTTCGGGGTGGTGCTGTTCCTGGCCCGCCTGCTGGGGGTGCTGCTGTTCGAGGGGGTGCGCGGCTGGCGTTTCTACCGCAGCGTGCTGTTCATGCCCTACGTCATCGCCATCCCGGTGGTGGGCATCGTGTTCAGCTACATCTTCCAGTTGAACGGCATCCTCAACACCCTGCTGCGGGCCGTCGGGCTGAACATCCTGGCCGCCGACTGGCTGGGCAGCCCGCGCTTCGCCCTGTGGACGATCATGGGGGTGGTGGTCTGGAAGGAGTTCGGCTTCGGGGTGGTGCTGTTCCTGGCCCGCCTGATGTCCGTGGAGGAGGAGCTGTTCGAGGCCGCCCGCATCGAGGGGGCCGGCTGGCTGCAGGTGCTGTTCCGCATCACCATCCCGCAGCTGGCCACGGTGATCGAGTTCTTCGTGGTGATCATGATCATCACCATGCTCTCCTGGGTGTTCAACTACGTGTACGTGATGAGCTCCGGGGGCCCGGGTAACAGCACCATGGTGGCGGAGCTCTACATCTACCTGATGGGCTTCCGCTACAACCTGCAGGGCCCGGCGGCGGCCGCCTCCATCGTGCTGCTGGCCATCACCGTGGCCCTGATCCTCGCGCGGTTGAACATCAGCCGCAGGATCGAGCTGGAATGAAACCATCGGGGACCTGGGGCCAGCGCCTGGCCCAGAACGCCTGGAAGCAGCTCCTGCTGGCCGTGTTCACCGTGCTGTGCCTTTTTCCCGTGTACTACCTGTTCGCCACGGCCTTCAAGTCCGAAGGAGAGTATCTCCGCAACCTCTTCGGCCTGCCCCTGAAGCCGGTGGTGGGCAACTTCCTCACCGTGTTTCGAGGGCGGCGCTTCCTGCTGTGGTTCCTGAACAGCATCATCCTCACCTCCGGCTCGGTGGCCGCCAGCCTGGTCATCGCCCTGTTCGCGGCCTTCGCCTTCGCCAAGATGCGCTTCCGCGGCCGGGACGCCATCCTGAGCGTGATCCTGACCCTGATGATCGTGCCCCCTGTGGTCATGGTCATCCCCCTGTTCAAGATCATGATCGCCCTGCACATCCTCAACACCTACCCCAGCGTGATCCTGATCTACGCCGGGCTCACCCTGCCGTTCTCGATCTACATGCTGGCCAGCTTCTTCCGCACCATCCCGGGGGCGATCATCGACTCGGCGCGCATGGACGGCTGCCGGGACATCCGGGTGCTGCGCTCCATCGCCGTGCCCCTGTCCGGGCCCGCGGTGGTGACCATCATCCTGGTCAACGCCCTGTGGGTGTGGAACGAGCTGCTGATCGCGGTGATCTTTTTACAAAAGGATGAGCTGAAAACCCTGATGGTGGGCCTGACCATCTTCAAGAGCCGCTACAACCTGGACATCCCCGTGACCATGGCCGGCCTGGCGCTGGCCACCGTGCCGATGCTGGCCCTGTACTTCGCCGGGCAGAAGTACTTCGTCAAGGGATTGGTCGCCGGGGCGGTCAAGTAAACCGGACAAGGAGCGCAAGACATGTCGATACGGGAGCTTCGCGGCGGGCAGCTTCGTTTTCTAAGCGATGAGGACCTGCGCCAAATCCACTCCGCGGTGCTGGAGGTGCTGGAGGAGGTCGGGGTCAATGTGCAGCACCGGCCGGCCTTGGAGGTGATGGAGGCCCACGGCTGCCGGGTGGACTTCGACAAGTCGGTGGTGCGCATCCCGGAGCACGCGCTGCGGGCCTGCCTGGCCACCGCCCCTTCCGGCTTCACCCTGTACGCCCGCGACCCGGCCTGGGACGTGCGCCTGGACCAGCGCAGCGTGTACACCATCGGCGGCTCCTCGGCCCTGTTCGTGCTGGGCCTGGACGGGGTGCGCCGGCCGGCCACGCTGCGGGACCTGGCCGACCTGACCCGCCTGCAGGACGCCCTGGAGAACCTGCACGTCATGCACGGCATCGTCAATCCGCAGGACATCCCCCAGGAAGGCTTCGACCGCATTCTGTTCCCCGCGATCATGGAGAACACCTCCCGCAACTACTACTCCCAGGCCTTGGGCGCCCAGGGGGTGCGCGACCAGGTGGCCATGGCCGCCCTGGTGGCCGGGGGGCTGGAGGCCTTCCGCCGGCGGCCGTTCTTCAGCATCGTGCTGTGCATGTTGAGCCCCCTGATCCACCCGCGCCTGCGCCTGGAGGAGCTGATGGCCTGCGCCCAGGAGGGCGTGCCGCTGTACATCGAGGCGGACGCCATGCCCGGGGCCACCACCCCGGTGACCCTGGCCGGCACCCTGGTGGAGCAGACGGCCAACGTGCTCACCGGCGTCTGCCTGGCCCAGATGATCCGCCCGGGGCTGCCCTGCATCTACTCCATCGCCTCCGCCATCATGGACATGGCCACGGGCAACTACTCCGGCGGGGCTCCGGAAACCCAGATCCTGCACGCGGCCACCGCCCAAGTGGCCCACTATTTCAACCTGCCCTGCCAGGCCGGCACGGGCATCGAGTCCACCCTGCCCGACGCCCAGGCCGGCTACGAGCGGGGCCTGCAGATCCTGACCTGCGCCCTGGCCGGGGCGGACTTCGTGCACCTCTCCGTGGGCATGCTGGAGCAGATGCTCACGGCCAGCTACGAGCAGTGCCTGATCGACAACGAGATCCTGGGCGCCGCCTTCCGCATCGTGCGCGGGCTGGAGGTGAACCGGGAGACCCTGGCCCTGGAGCTGATCAAGCGCGTCGGGATCGGCGGCAACTACCTGGCCGAGGAGCACACGGTGCGCCACCTGCGCGAGGTGACCTGGTTCCCCGGCCTGACCAATCGGTCCAAATGGGACCCCTGGATGGCCGCCGGCGGGCAGGACATGCGCCAGCGGGCCGCGGTCCAGGCCCGCAGGATCCTCGGCCGCCCCCGGCCGCAGCACCTGGAGCCCCAGCTGGCCGCGGAACTATGGAAGATGGCCCGCAGCCTGCAGCAGCAGGAGATCGAGGGAGTGCGCTCCGGCCGCGTGGTGTATTAAGCAGGACCCTTGGCTGCAGCGTCGAGAGAGAACTCGACTACCGCTTTGCGCCCTGTCGAACGCTGCGTCACCTCTACGTCGATTTTGCCCCGGCTGGAATTCACCGGTGGATAGAATTGAAGATTCACCGACCGCGCTCGAGAGCCTGGGATCCAGCATCCTTCCTCGATCATGGCGGGAGAATACATGGTGAACAGGCGAGCCGACCAGGCAATACCGTCACCAAGGATGCGGAAGGCATATGAATCGTGGCCGCTGTTTCCGACATGGAAAAAGGCCCTGTTCCACTTGCCCGCTCGAACCGGAAGTCCACGGGCCAGGTGACGCTCTACCCTGCGATCATTCACCAAGACATGGATGTTGCCGACCCAATTCAAGCCAGGGCGAGCGAGAAGATCAAAAATGCTGGGGGTAATTCGTTTCAGCCCGGATTTGTCGGCAGCATCGTCATCCTCCGCGAGTGCCCTGAGCAGCCTGCCGGGCGGGATGTGATCGATCCGCCCGAGGGGCATGGGGCGAGACCGCGCTGCCGTCGTCTGGACGAGAGTCTTCGCGCCAGGCCGGAGCGAGGGAACAGTCAGTGTGACCAGGTGCCGCTGGTGGAGAAAGGCACCTAGCGGAGCAGAATAGATCGCCATCGATCGGGGAGGTGATGGGCGGTCACTGCTGTTGCGGACCTTGACCTGTATACTGACGCATCCGCTTGCGGTATCGAAGAATTCGATGTCGCTTCTGGCAACGACAAGGTCCTCTCCCTGTTGGGACAAGGAGCTTGTCACGATACGATCAGCCGTACCTGTCATAAGCGTCCTCCTCTGGAAAGAGCGATTGGCTGTCAGGGCAGGCTGCACAACTTGGCTAACTTCCGCAATAGCATAGGCGGGCAGCCCAGTCAAGGGCTTCCGGCGAATGACCGCCGCAGCCGGGTCAAGGCACCGCGGCGGAAGCCTCCGCGAACAGGCGGTTGGTTCGCGCCGCCATGATGAAATCGTTGCGGTGCAGACCCTTGATCTTGTGGGTCCACCAGGTGACCTTGACCCGCCCCCACTCGGTGAGCAGGGAGGGGTGGTGGCCCTCGGCCTCCGCCTCCGCGCCCACCATGGCCGTGAAGGCCAGGGCGCCGGCGAAGTCCCGGAAGCGGAAGGTTCGCTCCAGCGTGTCCACCCCGTCGCGTTTCACTAGCGCCCACTCGGGCGCCTCGGCCAGATATTCCTTGATCTGCTCGGGACGGAGAGCCGGCTCGCCTCCCCGGCAGGGCACGCATTTTTCTTGAACCAGGTCCATGCAGATAAGGTACTATTTCCATTGTGGACCCGGCGATAGTTTCTCTCCTGCTCGCGGACGACGGCACCTTCCCGAACAATCGCCGGCCCCTGCTGCTGTACCCCGGGGCCGTGCCCGCCGAACCTTCGGCCCTCGAGAGCCTCTTCGAGCGGAACGGTTGGCCCCCCGCCTGGCGGAACGGGGTCTACGCCTACCACCATTACCACTCCACGGCCCACGAGGCGCTGGGGGTCTACAGCGGGTCGGCGACGATCCTGTTTGGCGGCCCCCAGGGCCTTCGTCGGCGCGTGCAGGCTGGGGACGTGGCGGTCATCCCGGCCGGGGTGGCGCATTGCTGCCTGGAGTCCAACGCCGACTTCCGGCTGGTCGGCGCCTATCCGCGCGGCCAGCGCCCGGACATGTGCTACGGCAGGCCGGGGGAACGGCCGGAAGCCGACCGGCGCATCGCCGGCCTGGGCGACCCGGAGCAGGATCCCGTGCAGGGGGCCGGCGGCGCGCTGGGCCGACTGTGGAAGGGCGTATGAGCGGGCGGGAGCGCGCCCTGGCGGCCGGATGTTAGCCCCGGTTCTCGTGCCGGTGGAATGCCGCGCCGGCTACAAG
The DNA here is from genome assembly GCA_001829505.1 of Spirochaetes bacterium RBG_16_67_19. Classification (GTDB taxonomy): domain Bacteria; phylum Spirochaetota; class Spirochaetia; order SZUA-6; family DRHE01; genus MIBK01. The sequence goes on from MIBK01000105.1 coordinate 5,884, forward strand.
GGCGAGGAGTATCCCCTGGCGGTGCACGTCGCCGATCAGCGCCGGGAGGTGAGCGAGATCCTGGACCGCTGGTACCAGGGAGCCCGGGAGCCGGGTCTTCCGGCGGCGGAGTACTTCAAGGTGCGCACGGCCCAGGGCGTTGTAGTGCTCAAGCACGATCCGGGGGCCCACGCCTGGTTTCTGATGTGCGAGCTGTAGCCCTCAGCTGATGCTGCGCACCGAGCCGCGCTTCACCAGGTGCGGGGGGAAGGCCACCGACTTGCGCTCCTTCTCCTCGTGCTCGATGTTGTTCAGCAGCATCCGCAGGCTTTCCAGGCCGATGCGCTTGCGCGGTTGGTGGATGGTGGTCAGGGGTGGTGAGAGCACCCCGGCGATCTCTATGTTGTCGTAACCGATGATACTGTAGTCGTCGGGGATGCGGAACTTCAGCTCGTTGGCCACCTTGTAGATGCCCAGGGCCAGCAGGTCGCTGATGGTGACCACCGCCGTGAACTCCAGGTTGGGCGACTCCGCGCTGCCGGCCAGCAGGCGCTTGAAGGTCTGGTACCCGCTTTCGATCGACAGGTCATCCGCGTGCACGATGAGTTCCGGGCGCACGGCGATGCCGTTCTCCTCCAGGGTCTGGCGGTAGTTGGCGATGAAGGCGCTGTGCATGCAGCGGCTGGGCGGGCCGGTGAGCAGCAGGATGTTGCGGTGGCCGCGGCTGAGCAGGTGCTCGACGGCCATGCGCGCCCCCATCCCGTGGTCGGAGTACACGTAGCTGGTGCCCGAGAAACCGGGCAGGCAGTCGATCAGCACGTACTCCACGCCGTTTTCCTGCAGCAGGCGCACGTTCTCGGTCTGGTCGTTGATCGGCGAGAGGATGATGCCGTCCACCCGCTTGGAGAGCATGGACATGATGTTGGCCCGCTCCTGGGCCGCGTCGTAGTGGGAGTAGCTGATGATCATCGAATAGCTGCCGCGGTTGAGCGTGGCCCCGATCACCCCGAGGATTTCCGAGTAGAACGGGTTGTTCAGGTCGTTGAAGATGATGCCGATGGTGTTGGTCTTGCTCTGGCGCAGGCTCTTGGCCAGGGAATCCGGATAGTAGTTCAGATCCCGGGCCACCTGCAGCACGCGCTCGGCGGTCTCCCGGTTGGCCCGCGGGTCCCCGCGCAGGGCGCGCGACACCGTGGAGAGGGACACGTTGGTCACCTCGGCGATTTCCCGGATGGTCACTTTCTTGCGTAAGCTCATACGCGCCAGCAGCATAATAATAACCCCTTTTGGCAACGATGCCAAGATCAGGCCGAAAAAAAGCTTGACAACCAGCCCCGCCTCTACAATAATGGGAACGTTGTCAGCGTAGAGGCTCTTTTATGACGTTTCTTGGCAGTTTAATGAGAATGTTGCCATTACGATCACGAAAGAGGCGGCAGGCATGAAACCACGAAGCGCAAGCTGGCTGCAGGAAGCCCGATTCGTCTCCCGCGTCTTGAGCAGGGCGCCGGCCGTGAACAAGGCCCTGCGCATCGAGCGGCCCGAGTTCCAGGAGCGGCAGCGCAAGCTCATCGCTGCCTTGGCCGAGGCGCAGATCGACGCGGCCTTCGTGTACTCCGACGAGCACTACAACGGGGACGTGCCCTACCTGGCCGGGAACACGAACATCTCCATTGAACCGGTGGCCGGGGTGATCGGCCGGGGCGGCTTCCATGTGCTGGCCGGACTGGAAGGCGGCTACGTGGCCGAGCAGCTGGCCGGCCGCTCCGGGGCCCCGGTGCACAAGGTGGAGATGCTCAAGCTGGCCGACGAGAACTACCCCATCGAGGCCGAGCGGGTGGAGGACGTCATCGAGGCGGCCGCCGGCGGCAAGCCGCGGACCATCGGCCTGCTGACCCCGCGGGCCGTCTTCCCCCTGGGCATCTACGAGTTCCTGGCCAAATACATCGGCCCGGGCGGGCGCATCGTGGACGCCCAGGAAATCTACTACAAGATCAAGTACGAGAAGTCCGCGCGCGAAATGGAGCTGATCGCCGAAGCCGGCCGCATCTGCGACGTGATGCTGGAGGGCATGCTGGGCGTGCTGCGCCCCGGCCTCCTGGAAACGCAGGTGGCCGGCTGGGGCTACGCCATCGCCGAGGAGCTGGGCGCCGAGGAGATGGGCTTCGACGTGATGGTCACCACCGGCGAGGCCAACCGCACCCTGATCGGCAAGGCCCTGAACCGGCCGATCGGTGAGGGGGAGGTCGTGCACCTGGGCGTGGCCCCCAAGCGCGACGGCCTCAACGCCTGCGAGCGGTTGAGCGTGGTCTGCACGCGCCGCCCCGCCGGGGTGAGCGCGGAGCAGCGCTATTGGTTCGAGTTTGTAGAAGAGGCTTACCGCGTCGGCCTGGAGGCCTACCGCAAAGTGGCCCGGGAGGCCCTCCCGGCCCGCCTTCAGGAGCAGGCCCTGGTGGACTACTTCCAGTCCCGCGAGGCGGAAGTTTCCGCCCGGGTGGGCCGGAAGGTGGACCTGGCCCGCCAGAAGCCGTACACCGGCACGCACAACTCCGGCTACACGGAGTGCCAGGAGTTCTACGGGGCCATTACCCTGGATTCGCGCGAGCCTTTGGGCCGGCGCATCGTGACCATGCTGGACGTGGCTATCCGCGGCGTGGGCAACCGCTGGGACGAGGTGATCATCCCGGGGCTGGACTACGTGGTGGTGGAGCGGACCCTGGGCAAGGACGGTCCGCGGGTGGAGGTGCTCACGAAGCTTCCCGAGAACGTGCAGCACCTGGTCTGGAAAATGTAGGGGCAAGGAGGAGCGATGGAATCGCTGAAAGCTCTGGACAAGGGCCTGGTGGAGCGCATGCACGAGGGCATGCTGCGCATCCGGCTTTTCGAGGAAACTCAGTCGCGCCTGTTCAAGGCCGGGGAGCAGGAGGGCTTCACCCACCTGTACCTGGGGGAGGAGGCCATCGCCGTGGGCGCCTGCCTCGCCCTTAACCCCGACGACTTCATCACCAGCACGCACCGCGGGCACGGGCACATGATCGCCAAGGGCGGGGATTTCAAGAAGATGTTCGCCGAGCTGTACGGCCGCACCCCGGGCGCCTGCCTGGGCCGCAGCGGCTCGCTGCACATCGCCGACCGCGGCATCGGCATGCTGGGGGCCAACGGGCTGGTGGGCGACGGCAATCCCATCGCCGTGGGGGCCGGCTACTCCATCCGCCTGCGGGGCACCAAACAGGTGGTGGCCTCCTTCTTCGGCGACGGGGCCAGCAACCAGGGCACCTTCCACGAGTCGCTGAACATGGCCGCCTCCTTCGACCTGCCGGTGGTTTTCGTGCTGGAGAATAACGGCATGAGCTGCGGCACGATCACCGCCTCGGTGTGCAAGGTGCTGCAGAACCTGGGCGACCGGGCCGTGGCCTACGGCATCCCGGGGGAGAACATCGACGGCATGGACGTGGTGGAGGTCTACCGGACCGTGGGCAAGGCGGTGGAGCGGGCCCGGGCCGGCAAGGGGCCCACGCTGGTGAACTGCCAGACCTTCCGCCACCACGGCCACTTCGAGGGGGACATCGACGTGCGCACCCCGCAGCAAATCAAGGAAGCCCAGAGCCATGATGCGGTGGCCGACTTCGAGAAGCGGATGCTGCGCGACGGCCTGGCCACGGAAAAGAGCATCCGCGAGCGGCGGGAGCGGATCCAGGCCCTGGTGGACGAAGCCGTGGACTTCGCCCGCGGCGCCCCCAAGGCGCCGGCCGCGGACGCCATGAAGTTCGTCTACGCCGAATAGGCACGGAAAGGTACGGAGGAAGCGAATGCGCGAGATCATGTACCGGGACGCCCTGCGGGAGGCCATGGCCGCGGAGATGAAGAAGGACCCGCACCTGTTCCTCATGGCCTACGACGTGGGCAAGTACGGCGGGGAGCACCGCATCAGCGGCAACCTGTTCGAGATGTTCGGCGACCTGCGGGTCAAGGACGCCCCGATCTCCGAGCAGGTCATCGTGGGCTGCGGCATCGGCGCGGCGGTGACCGGCTGCCGCTCCATCGTGGAGATCCCTTTCATGGACTTCCTGCCCATGTGCATGGACATGATCGCCAACCAGGCCGCCAAGTTCTACCACATGTTCGGCGGGCAGATGAACGTGCCCATGGTGGTGCTCACCGCCATGGGCGGCTACATCCGGGCGGCCCAGCAGCACTCCCAATGCCTGGAAGCCTGGGTGGCCCACGTGCCGGGCCTGAAGACCGTCCTGCCCTCCACCCCCTACGACGCCAAGGGGCTCATGTTCACCGCCCTCCGGGACCCCAAC
>MIBK01000105.1:10233-10901 GCA_001829505.1 Spirochaetes bacterium RBG_16_67_19
TATGAAGGGCCCGGTGCCCGAGGAGGAGTACAGCATCCCCTTCGGCCAGGCGGACATCAAGAAGGAAGGCAAGGACGTGACCGTGGTGGCCACCTCCTATACGGTGCACCTGTCCCTGAACGTGGCGGCGAAGCTGGAAAAAGAGGGCATCTCCGTGGAGGTCGTGGACCCGCGCACCCTGGTGCCCCTGGACAAGGAGACGATCCTGGCCTCGGTGAAGAAGACCTCCCGCGCCGTGATCGTGCACGAGGCGCACGTCACCGGAGGGTTCGGCGGGGAAATCGCCGCCATCCTGGCCGACGAGGCCTTTGGCTTCCTGGACTCACCCGTCAAGCGGGTAGGGGCCAAGTGGTCCCCGATCCCCTTCCCCTCCCAGCAGGAGGACGCGGTGCTGCCCCAGGAGGCGGACATCGAGCGGGCCATCCGGGAGGTGCTGTAGGATGCCGCAGGGGATGATCTTCCAGACCGGCGGCCTGCTCCCGGACAAGCGGCGGATCCTCGGGGCCCTGAAGGGCGAGAAGACCGACCGCGTGCCGTACTTCGAGAACTACATCGGGGCCAAACTGGTGGAGCACATCCTGGGCTACCCGGCCGGCAACACCGCCGCGGCGGTGGGCGACCCCTACCGCGGGGACCAGCGGGCCATCGTGGACGGCGGCCGCTGCATC
>MIBK01000105.1:10911-12171 GCA_001829505.1 Spirochaetes bacterium RBG_16_67_19
CCCAGGACTGGCTGCGCATCTGCAAGGTCATCGGGCAGGACGTGATCATGATGGAGACCGCCTTCGCCCCTTATCGCGTGCTGGGCGATGACGGACGACCCACCATCGTCAACGACGGCAGGATCAAGAACCGCCGGGACTGGGAGCAGAAGGTGATCCGCCCGACCGATGCGGATATCGAGGAGAGCCTGCGCTACCTGCAGGAGTACATCCGGCAGGCCAGGCTGCAGAATGTGGCCGTGGCCCTGGGCACCGGCAACCTGTTCCTCACCCACTACGTGAACCTCAACGGCTTCGACTTCTTCACCCTGGTCTACGACGACCCGGAGCTGGTGGAGGAGATGCTCTCCGTCACCGCGGACTGGTTCACCCGGCTGATCGCGAAGTCGGTGGACGCGGGTCTGGACATCCTGTTCTCGGGGGACGATGTGGCCTACAAGTCCGGGACCTACATGGAGCCGGAGCTGTTCAAGAAGATCTACTCCCCGCACGCCGAGAAGATGTACGCTCCGGCCCTGCGCGCCGGGGTGCCCATCATCTTCGACTGCGACGGGGACCCCTCCCGGATCATGGACATGATGGTGGAGCTGGGCTGCTCGGCCCATTTTCCCGTGGACGCCGCCGGCTTGGACTACCGCGAGCACAAGAAGCGCTGGGGCGGCCGCCTGACCATGGTCGGGGTCCTGGACCTGGATCCCCTGATCCGCCTGGACCCCCCCCAGGTCGAAGCCTACGTGAAGGAAGTGGTCCTGGCCATGAAGGAAGGGGGGCGCTTCGTGGCCGGCACCATCACCGCCATCGACGAGATCCCGCTGGAGAACTACGTGGCCATGGTCAACGCCATCCACCGCTACGGAAGGTACGGCGCATGATCCGCACCATGAAGCTGGCCAAGATCAACCTCACCATGCAGACCGGCACGATCGTGCGCTGGCTCAAGAAGGAAGGCGAGCGCGTGGAGCGCGACGAGCCTCTGTTGGAGGTGGAGACCGACAAGGCGGTCAACACCGTGGAGTCCTTCTACGCCGGATATTTGAAGAAGATCCTGGTCCCGGAGGGCCAGGAGGTGCCCGTGGACACCCTGATCGCCTACATCGGCGACAAGGACGATGAGGTGCCCGCGGAGCCTCCGGCAGGGGAGGCTGCGCCGGCGGCGCCCGCGGCGGCGCCGCCTGTCCAGGCGGCCGCGAGAGTGCCCAGGGGCGGGACCCTGAACGCCTCGCCGCTGGCGCGCCGCCTGGCCGCCGAGCTGGGCGTGGA
>MIBK01000106.1:0-3774 GCA_001829505.1 Spirochaetes bacterium RBG_16_67_19
TAGCTAACCAGGGTGAACAGGGCCACTTCCCCCGCGACCCAGCCGAAGCGCAGGGTGGTGCAGGCCAGGGCTAGCAGGGACAGGCCCACCCCGAAGCCCAGCGCTTCGGCAGGCCGCAGGCGCCCCGCTGGCAGGGGCCGGCTGCGGGTGCGCAGCATACGGGCGTCCAGCTCGCGTTCCTGGAAGTGGTTGATCGCGAACAGCCCCGCGGCCAGCAGCCACAGGCAGCCGGCCAGCGCCAGCAATCCCCCCCAGTCCGGGGTGCCGGGCCGGGCCAGCAGGAAGGAGGCGGCCGCCACCAGCAGCAGGAGCGCGGTGATGCGCGGCTTGGTCAGCTCCAGGTAGGCCCGCAGGCGCCGGCCGGCCGACCGCAATAGTGAACGCGGACCTGGCATGCGGTTCCAATATAAGCGCCTTGCCTCGACCTTGTCTGCCGCGCCCGCGAGGACTTTTCTCCTACGACGGCGCGTGCGATAATCCCACGGACATGAAGGGCAAGGATACGGAACCGGGGGTGCTGCGGCCCGTCGCCCAGCTGCGCGAGGCGCTGGCCTCCGGTGGCGGGCGCGCGGAGCTGGAACGCCTGTACGGCCCGGGGGAAACCCCGGCCGCCCGGCAGCGTTTCCTGGCGCTGCTGGAGCGCCACGCGTCGGAGTTCCCCGGGGACCGGCGGGCGGCGCTGTTCAGCGTCCCGGGGCGCACCGAGATCGGCGGCAACCACACGGATCACAACTCCGGCAGGGTGCTGGCCGCCGCGGTGGACCTGGACATCATCGCCTGCGCCTGCCCGGGGGAGGAGCCCGTTGCGCGGATCGACTCGGAAGGCTACGAGCCGCAGGTCGTGGAGCTGGACCGCCTGGAAGCCCGCGAGAGCGAGCGCTTCCAGCCGGCGGCCCTGGTGCGCGGGTTGGCTTCCAGGCTGTCGGAGCTGGGCTGGCGCATCGGCGGTTTTCAGGCCTGCCTGTCCAGCCGGGTGCTGAAGGGCTCGGGCCTGAGCTCCTCGGCCGCCTACGAGGTGGCCATCGGCACGATCCTCAACCAGCTATATAATGGAGGCAGAATTCCCGCCGTGGAGCTGGCCAAAGCCTGCCGCTACGCCGAGAACCAATACTACGGCAAGCCCTGCGGCCTGATGGACCAGACCACCTGCGCGGTGGGCGGGTTCGTGTCCATCGACTTCGCTGACATCGCCAACCCGCGGGTGGAGAAGGTCGAGCTGGATTTCGCCGCCACCGGGATGAGTCTGGTGATCGTGGACACTGGCGGGCACCATGCGGACCTGACCGGGGACTACGCGGCGATCGAGCGGGAGATGAAGGAAACCGCGCGCGCCCTGGGAGCCCAGACCCTGCGCGGGGCCTCGCGGGAGCGCCTGCTGGCGGAGGCCGCCCGGTTGCGCGCGGAGGTGGGCGACCGGGCCATCCTGCGTTCGCTGCACTTCTTCGACGACGACCGCCGGGCGGCCGCCCAGGCCGCGGCGCTGCGCCGGGGCGAGGTGGCGGAGTTCCTGCGCCTGGTGGGGGAGTCCGGGGCCAGCTCCTGGATGCTGCTGCAGAACTGCTACCCGCCGGAGGCGACGCGGGATCAGGGCATCCCCCTGGCTCTGGCCATGAGCCGGGAGCTGCTCGGCGGGCAAGGGGCCTGCCGCGTGCATGGGGGGGGTTTCGCGGGCACCATCCAGGCCTTCGTGCCGGAGGGCCTGCTGCCGGCCTACCTGGCCAAGATGCGGGAGCTGTTCGGTGCTGACTCCTGCCACCCCTTGCGGGTGCGCCAGGCGGGCGCGACGGCGGTGGCGATCCCCTAAGCGCGCAGCGCGCCGGCTGCCTACCGGCGGGCCTTCCGCAGCTCCTGTAACTGGCGACGTGACTCCAGCTCGCCGCGCATCAGACCCAGGTTGATCATCAGGGTATCTACCGCCCCGTTCCAGTGGGTCCAATCCGGCCCCATCATGGCCGCTCCCATGCGCCAGCGACGCCCGGAGTGGTGCCAGATCAGGTAGTGGTAGATTTCCGGAGGCTCATCCAGGGGATTGTCCTTGGCGGCCAGCCCCTGGGCGTAGGCCTCTTGCAGGAGACGGTCCACGTAGTCCCAGGCCAGGTTGTAATCCCCCACGACCTGGTCGAACTCGTCGAAATAGCCGTCAACCCAGCGCGGGCTGTGGCACTGCAGGCAGACGCTCTTCATCCGCTTTCGCCCCTCGGCCGCCTGGGTTTCGTCAGGCACGCGCTCCAGCACCAGGTCCTTGACCTGCTCGGCGTTCTTCCACTGCGGCACGGATTTCGGCGGCTGCAGCTCCCAATACAGCCGCTCGCCAGGGTCGTGCGTCGCCGCCACTTGGCCCCCGAAGCCGCTCAGGTGGCAGGCGGCGCAGGTTGGTGCCTCCACCTGCTCCGGCCCCCACTTCCCGGATGGGGCGTCCCAGTTCCAGGACTCGCCGTTGGAGGCGTAAATGTTGCCGTGCTTGGATTCCTCGTAGATCTCGATCTGCGGATGGTCGGGGCCCAGGTGGCATTGCCCGCAGGTCTCGGGCTTGCGCGCCTCCTCGACGCTGAACTTGTGACGGGTGTGGCAGGAGGAGCAGGAGCCCAGGCTGCCGTCGGGATTGACCCGGCCGATGCCCGTGTTCGGCCAGCCGGCGAGCTTCCCATCGGGCTGGACGACCACGAAGGTGCCGTGGCATTGGGCGCAGCCCAGGTTGACGTTGTTGTGGCTGAAGCCGGGCCGCTCCAGCAGGCCGGTGGCCTTCAACACGCCGCTGTCGGGGAACATGCTTGACACGTTGCGCCTGGCCATCTCGTCCGGGTCCAGCCGGCGCGCGGTTTCCTGGCTGAAAGGGTCCAGGCCGCGCGCGCGGGCCTCGGCGTAGTAGGGACGGAGGTTGCCGATGAAGGCGGTCCAGGCGTGCTTGGAGCGCCGGTTCTGGGCCACCTCGCCGGGATGGCAGGCGGCGCAGTACTGGGGCGAGACCACGGGAGTCACCTTGGCGCCGAAGTGCTCCGCACCGGAGGGGTCCGAGGCGCTTGGGGTGTGGCAGGCCGCGCAGCCTACTCCTGCGGCGGCGTGGCGGCTCAGGCGCCAGGACTCCACCAGGCCGGGCGTGCCGGCCGCGTGGCAGGCCAGGCAGGGATCCTCGGAATCCAAGGCGGCCTTCCGCGGCGCGCCGGCCGGCTGCGCTTGCGTTTCAGGCTGCTGTGGTTCTCGCACGCCCTTTGCCCACCCTGCGGCAGCGACGGCCAGCAGCAGCACCAGCACCGGCAATGCGGAGATCGGTCGGCGGTTCACGCGGCACCTCCTATGATTCGTACGTCCCAGTCCATCATGCGCCCGAAGGCGGACACCGTTTCGATGGAGGCCCCGTAGCTCAGGGCCAGGTGGTGGGTGCCGCCCAGCCTGCTGTAGGCGGCCAGGAACTCGGGCAGCGGCAGGGGAGGACGGAACCAGCCGCGCACGGAGCGTTCCATGCGGTCCTCGCCCTGCACCTCCAGCATCCGGGCCGGGGCCAGGATCAGGCGGTAGCCGCGGGCCATCGGGGCCAGGTTCACCAGGAGGATGTCCCCCGGCTTGAAGCGTCCCGCCAGGTACACCGGGTTTGCGGTGTCGCTCCACCGGTAGTCCATCTCCAGCAGGAGCGGCTTCCCTTCCACCAGGCGCCAGTTGAGCTCACCCATGTGGCTCAGGTACACCGTGCCGTGTTCCCAGTCGGGGCAGAACATCTCGGTGAAGCTGGTCTCGGGGTAGGCCCCGGCGAGGGCGGCCACCAGGCCGGCGGTCAGC
>MIBK01000106.1:3790-6032 GCA_001829505.1 Spirochaetes bacterium RBG_16_67_19
CGTAGCCCACCCCGCGGGCCAGCAGCTTGGAGGCGGCCAGGAAGGGGACCGTGTCCAGGCCGAGGGCGCGGCCGATGCTCAGGAAGTTGAAAGAGAAGGCGTCCAGGCGCTCCTCGGAAGCCCACTTCTCCACCACCAGGCTGGCCCTCAGGCTGCGCTCGTAGGCCTCGGGTTTCACTTCCCGGAACTCGAAGCGCTCCCGGTCCTGTTCCCGCTCGCGGTCCGTTTCCTGCTTGGAGAGGCCGGCGGCCAGACGGCGGACGGTCGAGGCGGTGAGGCGCCGGACCGTCATCCCGAAATCCCGCTTCAGCCCGGTCAGCGGGACGTAGAAGTCGCCCATGCCCCGGAAGGCTTCGCCGATCAGCCCGGCCCGGGCGTGGCGCAGGAGGTGGGCCATGTGCGCGGCCACGGCGTGCGCGGCCACCCGGTCCAGCAGATCGCTGGACTCCCAGTGCCCGACCTCCAGCTCGAAGGGCTTGCCGCGGCGCAGCAGCAGGTTGGCCAGGTCCTGGACCCCGTGGATGCCGTGGTTGTACATCAGCTCGTCGGGGTCTGCCTGCGGCCCGTAGGACCAAGTCGGGGTGGTGTCGCAGAGGATCACCGGCAGGGGGGAGGAGACCAGGGCGCCCGCGGACTCCAGCGATGGGGAGTAGGCCAGGTGCAGGGTGACGATCGCCTCGGCTCCCTGCCTTTCGAAGCCGCGCACCGCGGCCTGGAACTCCGTCTGGACCCGGCACACCGGCGAGCGGAGCACCTCCAGGCCGCGGGCCTCCAGGCGGGCCGCGATCTGGGCGTAGAAGCTCTCCAGGCGGGCTCGCACCTGGGGCATCCCGTCGTCGTAGAGCTTCAGGTACAGGGGCAGCAACCCTATCTTCGGTTTGAGGGTATGGGTGCCCGCCGGCAGGGCGTTCACGGGCGGACTTCCTGCACGGACCCTTTCTGGTGTGAGGCCAGGGCCGCGGTTTGCAGGGCGTGGGACAGGCGGGCCTCCTCCGGGGTGAAGGTGCCGAAGGCGGGTTTCTCGCCGCTCAACTCCTGCAGGAATACCGCCCACATCTGCTGGATGGCGTCCGGGAAGCCGAACTCGAAGATGCCTCCGGTGATGGCGGGCACCGCGGAAGCGTAGCCCAGGTCCAGGCGCGACCAGGCCTGCTCCTTGCCCCGGGTCTCGCAGTACCAGAAGCTTTTCGGCTCGGCGGTGGAAAAACGGGCCGAGGCCTGAAGACCGTACACCTCGATGAACCAGGTGTTTGTAGCGCCCGGCGCCATGCGCTTGGTTTCCAGGACCAGCGGGAAGCTGTAGCCGTCGTATTCCACCGCGCAGGAAAGCGCGGCGTTGTCCCAGGTCCGGCAGGGAACCATACCGCCCCTGCCGTCGGGCCGCTCGGTGACGATCTTGGACAGCGCGGCGTACACCGTGCGCGGCGCCCAGCCGGCGCGGAAGGGGATGTGCTGGGTGTGGATGCCCAGGTCGCCCATGCAGCCGTACTCGCCGTTCACTTCCACCATGCGCTTCCAGTTGATGGGCTTGGTCACGTCCATGTCGCTGGAGTGGTGGAAGCCGGCCCGCACCTCCAGGATGCGCCCGAACTTGCGCTCCCGGATCCACGTGATGAGGCGCTGGGCGGCCGGGAAATAGGGGAACTCCGAGCAGCAGCGCACCAGCACCCCGGGATTCTCCTTCACCGCCTGCAGGATCCTGGTATTGGCCTTCTGGTCGATGCCGAAGGGCTTTTCGCCCATCAGGTGCTTGCCCGCCCGGATGATGTCCACGTACAGCCGCTCGTGCAGGTTGTGGGGCACCGCGCAGTAGACCGCCTCGATGTCCTTGGCGGCCAGCAGGTCCTGGTAGTTCTGGGTCGCAATGCTTATCGAAGGGAAGTTGTCGCGGAACCAGCCGAAGGCGGCGGGATTGGCGTCGCACACCCCGGCGATCTCCGGCACCGGCCCCTCGCTCAACAGGTGGCACCAGCGCGCGGCGGCGCTGCCGAACTCTTTTCCCATCAGCCCCAGGCCGATGATGCCGAAGCGGACTTTCCTGCGGGCCATCGCCGCCTCCTTACATGCCGGCCAGCACCGCCTGCATGCGGGCCACCAGCAGGTCCACGATTTTCGGGGTCGCCGTGAGCGGCAGCTTGGTCAGCGCCGAGGGCGGGCACCTGGCCTTGTAGGTCTGGGCGCTGATGTCCACCCCCCCCTCGTTGAGCGCCTTGATGAAGGCCACCGCCTTCTCCTCGCTGCG
>MIBK01000106.1:6149-8518 GCA_001829505.1 Spirochaetes bacterium RBG_16_67_19
CGTTGGCCTGGACGAAATCCATTGTGATCAGGTAGGCCAGCGAGGCCAGCTCCTCCTGCCCGTTGGTGACCAGCGCTCCGAACTGGTCCAGGGTGTCGAGGTGGGAGCTGAACAGGATCCTGGAGGCGGGGTACTGCCCGCCCGGGAACCCCTTGCCCACGGAGACGAAATCCGGCTTCAGGCGGTACTCCCGGAACAGGAACAGCTCGGGGCTCCAGATGCAGGACTGGATCTCGTCCACCAGGGTGGGCACGTCGTGCGCGCGGCACAGCTCGTAGGCCCGGGCCAGGAAGCGCTCCTTCAGGCGGATGCCCCCGTAGTTCATGAGGATCAGCTCGTGGAAGAAGCCGGCCACCTTGTATTTGCCGCTCTCCCAGCGCAGGAGCTGCTCCTCGAAGTGGCCAGCGTCGTTCAAGCGCACCGGCTGGACCAGGAACAGGTCCTCCCGGTCGAGGGCCGCGTACAGCTCGGGCCACATGCCGCGCATGGTCTGGGTGAGCAGGGTGGTGCCGTGGTAGTTGGCCTGCCGGCCCCCCTCGTGGTCCGCCATGACCAGGAACACCGGCACGCGGCCGTGGTACGGCGGGAGCGGGAAGTTGTGGTGCAGGCGGTAGAAGCGGGCCAGCATCATCTTCAGCGCGGCCTCCACCGCCAGGCTGCCGGTTTCCAGGTTGAGCACCCGGTTCAGGGTGTGCGGCTCCCGGGAATCCAGCGCCCGCTCCAGGCCCCTGCGGTCCCCCGCTTTCAGCCCGTTGGCCGTCCGGATCAGCTCCTCCTCCAGTAGGCGGGTGATGTGACCGCGCGTGTTGTTGTGGGTGATGTTGGTCACGCCGAGCTTTTTGGCGTTCTCGATCAGGCGGTAGCCCGGGAAGTCGTGCCCCAGGGAGGCGTGGTAGTGCTCGCTCTTGGAGATCAGGTAGACCATCCCGTCCTCGCCGATGCGCAGGCAGCCGTAGCCCGTCAGGGGGGCCTGGGCGGTCCGGGAGGCCCTCAGGAAGGCAAGGCTGCCGGCGCCTCGGGCGGAAGAGGGAAGACCGGGCACGACCTTCTGGCCAACCGAATCCGCCAGGCGGTCGCCGCGATCGCGGAAGGAGGCCGGGTAGAAATCCACTTCTTCCTCGGCAATGGCCAGGAGGGCTCCGGCATCCACCCCTTCGGCGAACGCCCTTGCCTCGCATACGGCTTTCAGGTAGTCTGCGCCGAGCAGCTCGGCGAGCGAACGGCGGAGGTTCGAGAGGTGGGTCTTCATTTTTGCCATGGGCCCCAGTATAATTCCCAGGATTCGTAAGTCAAGCAGATTATGATTATAATGAGCAAATCAGCCCCGGCGTTGGGCCGCTTTCGCTTCTACTTCTTTGACTGGGACGGATGCCTGGCCCACACCCTGCCGTTCTGGCTGTCCGGATACCGGGAGGCCCTGGCCCGGCGCGGACTGCACCCCTCCGACGAGGTCATCGTCCGGGAGCTGTTCAGCGACTGGTCCGGCCCGGCGCGCTTCGGGGTGCAGGACCCCGGGCCTTTCGTCGAGGAAATGGCCGCCTACCTGGCGGAGCACGCCAGGGAGGTCGAGCTCAACCAGCACGTCGTCGAAGTGCTGTCCCGGCTGAAGGGACTGGGCCGGTCCACCGCCCTGCTCACCGCCTGCCGGCGGGACATCGTGCTTCCCACCCTGGCCCGGCACGGCGTAAGCCCTCTGCTGGATCTGGTGCTGGGCTACGAGGACGTGACCCGCCCCAAGCCCGACCCCGAGGTGGTGCTGCAGGCGCTGCAGCGCCTGGGCGGGGAAGCGCGGGAGGCCCTGTTCGTCGGCGACAGCGACAAGGACATCCTGGCCGCCCGCGCCGCCGGGGTCGAGATGGCCCTTTACCTGCCGGAGCGCAACCGGTCCTACTACAGCGAGGAGCTGGTCGCTTCCTGGAATCCCGGACGGGTGATCGGCGATTTCCGGGAGCTGCTGCCGGCCGGAGGCTGAGGACCGCCGGTGGATCGCGTGCTTTCGGTCGTGAACCGCGCCAACCAGCGCGGCGGCCGTATGCTCTCGGTGGTGGACCAGCTGGAGGCGGGCACCCTCAGCGCGGCGCAGGCCGCCTGGCTGGTGGCCCGGGTGGCGGAGGGCGGCTCCTGGCTGGTCGGGGCCCGTCCCGGGGGCGCGGGGAAGACCACGGTGATGGCGGCGCTCCTGGCCATGCTGCCGGACGGCCAGCGGGTGCGCCTGACCCTGGCCCGGGGCGGCTGGCGCGACGCGCTGCCCGGGGATGCCGTGGTGTCCTACGAGCTCTCCCCCGGGCTGTACGACGGCTACATCTGGGGTCCGGAGGTGCGCCGCCTCACCGAACTGGGCGCTTCCGGCTGCCGCATCGTGGCCAACC
>MIBK01000106.1:8580-10198 GCA_001829505.1 Spirochaetes bacterium RBG_16_67_19
GAGGGCTTCCGGTCCTTCGGGCTCTTCCTGCCGCTGAGCCTGGCCGGCTCCCGGCTTGAGCCCCTGCCGCTCCTGGAGCGGATCCATTGGGCGCAGAACGGCCGCTGGCAGGCCTGCGAGGGAGATCCACCGGCCCGCGGGCGCGAGGAAGCTCTCATTGCCGCCTTCCTGGAGAGCTGCCGCGAACAGGGGCTGTACTCGGTGGAGAAGGTCCGCGCCGCCTGGCTGCTTTTCTTGACACGCTCATCCCGATAGCCTACTTTGAGCGGCAGAGGTCCGCATGAAACCGATACTCTCCGAGCACTTCCAGCACCGGGAGCCTTCCGGCATCCGCCTGGCCCAGATCGAGTTCATGAAGCGCGGGGAGGCGGTGGAGGCGGTCAATGTGGCCATCGGCAACGTCAGCCTGCCGATGCACCCCGCCATGATCCGGCGCCTGGCCGCCTTGGGCGCCCCGGACAGCCCCTTCCGCGACGGGGTGGTGAAATACACGCCCACCGTGGGCCTGGAGGAAACGCGGGCGGCCTTCCTGAACGTCATCGCCTCCAGCGGGTTCCCCGTCCAGGAGCTGCACGCCCAGATCACCGACGGGGGCTCGCAGGCCATGGAGCTGATCCTGCTGGGAGTCTGCGGGCCGGCGGGCAGCGGCAAGCGGCCGCTGCTGGTCATCGATCCCACCTACACCAACTACGGGGCCATGGCCGGGCGCACCGGCCGGGCCACGGTGTCCATGACCCGTACCCTCGGGGCCGACGGCCGCTTCACCCTCCCGAGCGTGGAGGAGATCGAGCGCCTGATCCGCCGCCACAAGCCCGGGGCGCTGTTGGTCATCCCCTATGACAATCCCACCGGGCAGCTCTGCAGCCAGGAGCAGCTGCGGGAGCTGGGCTCGCTGTGCGTGAAGCACAACCTCTGGCTGGTAAGCGACGAGGCCTATCGGGAGCTGTTCTATACCGGGGGACGGGCCGTGAGCGTCTGGGGCCTGAACGACCGGGAGGTCCCGGGCATCGAGGGCCGGCGCATCGGGCTGGAGTCCACCTCCAAGGTGTGGAACGCCTGCGGCCTGCGCATCGGCGCCCTGGTTACGGACAACGAGGAGTTCCACCGCCGCGCGGTGGCCGAGAACACGGCCAACCTCTGCGCCAACGCCATCGGCCAGTACATTTTCGGGGCGCTGGCCCACGAGGGCCGCTCGGAGCTGGCCGCCTGGTACGAGCGGCAACGCGAATACTACCGCGGCCTGCTGGCCCGCATCACCGGAGAGCTCTCCCGCCAGCTGCCCGGGCTGATCGTGTCCACTCCGGACGCCGCCATCTACTCCGTGCTGGACGTGCGGGAGGTCGTCAAGCCGGGCTTCGACGCCCAGGACTTCGTGATGTACTGCGCCCGCAGCGGGGCCGTGGAGATGGAGGGCCGCCGGTACACGCTGCTGGTGGCGCCCATGTCCGGGTTCTACGGCGACGACCGCAGCCCCAATCCCGGCCGCACCCAGATGCGCATCGCCTACGTGGAGCCTCCCGAGGCGATGCAGAAGGTGCCGATCCTGTTCCGCGAGCTGCTGGTCCGCTTCGAGGCCCAGCGGAGCTAGGCGGGCAGCGTGGATCTGCTGATCGGCCTG
>MIBK01000106.1:10268-10546 GCA_001829505.1 Spirochaetes bacterium RBG_16_67_19
GCCCTGGGGCGCCGGGCCACCCGCCTCCTGCGGCCTTCCGCGGGGCGGGTGGAGCTGGATCCGGAAGAGCATTACCGCTTGGTCTGCGGCCTGCTCCGCGAGCTGGGCTCCCACTGCCCGCCCGGCGGCAGGATCCGGGCCCTGGCCATGTCCGCGGCCAGCGGCAACGTGCTGTTGAGCGACGCCGCGGGCCGGCCCCTGACCCCCATCCTGAGCTGGCTGGACCTCCGCTCCGTGGGCAGGACGGCCGAGCTGCTCCCGGGCTTCGATCCCGAGGG
>MIBK01000106.1:10653-10782 GCA_001829505.1 Spirochaetes bacterium RBG_16_67_19
GCATGAATACGGACTGGCTGCTGTACCGCCTTTGCGGCCGCTGGGGCATGGACCCTTCCACGGCGACCACTTTCTACCTGTACAACCAGCAGACCGGCGCCTGGCACCAGCCCTACCTGGACCTCCTGG
>MIBK01000106.1:10832-10967 GCA_001829505.1 Spirochaetes bacterium RBG_16_67_19
CCGCGCAGGCCGCCGCCGATACGGGCCTGCCGCGGGACGCCCTGGTGGTGCTGGGCTGCTTCGACCCCCCGGGGGCGGCGCGCGGCACCGGGGTGCTGGAGCCCGGGGACCTGCTGCTTTCCTGCGGCACCTCCT
>MIBK01000107.1:0-174 GCA_001829505.1 Spirochaetes bacterium RBG_16_67_19
CCTCGAAACCCTGGCGGATCAGGGCCTGGAATACCTCCGCCGCCGGCCCGCGCTCCCAGCGCAGCTCCAGGCAGTCTCCACCCGCGTCCAGGTCCAGCGGGTATAGGCCTCCGGCGGGAGCCAGCCGCGCTCCGCGGGCCCAGGGGTAGGCGAGCACGGGCCAATTGGCCCGCT
>MIBK01000107.1:276-6613 GCA_001829505.1 Spirochaetes bacterium RBG_16_67_19
GCCAGGGCTCCGGAGGTGCAGGCGTCCGCACGCGCACCTCGACGGTTGAGGAAAACCAGGAGCAGCCCGAGGCCAGCGCCAGGGCCGGCAGAGCGACCCCCAGCCGGATCGACAGCCGGGGCAGCATTCCGGAATTTCCAACGAGCCCGGCCGGCGTCCCGCTTTTCGCGCCGTCTGCTTGATAATGGGATATTGGTGCTCTATATTGGTGAGCAATGCAGCCCCAGATCAGCCTGCAGGGTGTGGTGACTCCACTGCCTCGCGGCGGCTACCTGGTGGACAGCCCGGAAGGCTACATCCAGTTCGGCGCCCCGCCGGAGACCATCAAAGACACCATGGCCCTCCCCAAATCCGTGCCCCTGGTGTTCATCCTGCCGCGCGCCCTGTTTGACTGGCGCAAGGGCATCAACCTGGCCGACCTGGAGTTCCCGATCTACTACAACTTCTTCATCCGCAAGAAGAAAACGCACATCATCTGCACCAAGTCCCAGGCCGGCAGGCTGGTGCGGGCGCTGCAGGAGGCGCTGTTCGGGCCCATCGGGCTGTCGCTGTCCGGTGATGTGTTCGGCGCGGGCAAGGAAACCTACCTCCCCGACCTGGCCAGCGAGCTGCGCCACTTCCGCGGCACGATCCGTTTTCGCGACGTGCTGAGTCTGGGCTACCTGAAGGACGGCAAATACAGCCTGGGCTCCGTGCGCATTGCCCTCGACGCCGCCGGAGACTTCAAGCTGAAGTTTTCCGGCAAGCAGGCGGCCAAGGTGCCGGGCATCCTGGAGTGCCGGCCCATGTACCAGATCGGCCAGCGACTGCCGGAGCCCTTCCGACCGCCGCTGTTCGGGGTGACCTGCCTGGGGCCCAGCCACGGCTTCGATCCCACCGCCAACACCTCCGGCTTCATCATCTGGCTCAACCACACCGGGATCATGATCGATCCGCCGATCAACTCCACGGAGTGGCTGGAGGCCTCCAACGTCAATCCCAAGCTGATCGACTCCATCATCCTGACCCATTGCCACGCGGATCACGACGCCGGCACCCTGCAGAAGATCCTGGAGGAGGGCAAGGTCACGGTCTACTCGACCAAGACCGTGATGAAGAGCTTTTTGCAGAAGTACTCCTCTCTCACCGGGGAGCCGGTGAGCTACCTGTTGAACCTGTTCGACTTCCGCCCGGTGTACATCGGCAAGCCGGTGTACATGCACGGCGCCAAGTTCCGCTTCTACTACACCCTGCACTCCATCCCGGCCATCGGCTTCACCCTGGACTTCCAGGACCAGTCCTTCGCCTACTCCTCCGACCACCAGGGCGACCCCTCGGTGCAGCGCCAGCTTCTAGAGAGCAAGGTCATCGACGAGGAGCGCTTCCGGCAGCTGCAGAGCTTCCCCTGGGACCGCAAGGTCATCTACCACGAGTCGGGCATTCCCCCGCTGCACACCCCGATCACCTGGCTCAACTCGCTGCCCAGGAGCATCCAGAAGAAGACCGTGGTCTACCACATCGCGGCCAAGGATTTCCCCCGCGCCACGGCGTTGACCCTGGCCTCCTTCGGCATCGAGAACACCCTGTTCTTCAAGACCCGCGCCCCCTCCTACGAGTCCAGCTATGAGGTGCTGGAGGTCTTGAAACGGCTGGACTTCCTGGAAAGCCTGCCGGTGAACAAGGTGCAGGAGTTCGTGAGCATCGTGGCCGAGAGCCGCTTCGGCAAGGGCACCCAAATACTAAGGAAGGGGGACCCTGGGGAGCACTTCTACATCATCCGCTCGGGCAACGTCTCGATCCAGAACGAGGAGCTGGTGGAGCGCAAGATCCTGGGAGCCTACGAGTACTTCGGCGAGGTGGCCCTGCTGAGCGAGGTGCCGCGCACCGCCGACGTGGTGGCCGAGACCGAGGTGCGGGTATACCTGATCCAGAAGGACCAGTTCCTGAGCTTCATCTACGGCACCCGCTTCGAGAAGACCCTGCGGCGCCTGGTGGCCAACCGCTCCAGCGAGACCTGGAACCTGATGGCCTCCAGCCCCTTCCTCCAGAAGCTGACCACCTATCAGAAGACCTGGCTGGAATCCATCCTCACCCCGCGCGACCTGAAGGGCCCGGGCGTGCTGGTCAAGGAAGGGGCGTCGGAGCAGTTCTTCATCATCCGCTGCGGGGAGGTGGTGGTGAATCGCGGGGAGCGCCGCCTGGCCAGCCTGCGCGACGGGGACTTCATCGGCTCGCTTTCCCGTATCGGCCGCCAGGAGATGTCCCCGTACACCATCACCTATCCGGACAAGCTGTCCCTGTTCGCAGTGAGCCGGGAAGACGTGCGCGACTTCATCGAGGGCAACCCGGGCACGGCCATGAAGCTGGCTCTCCCGTACGAGCTGAAGGTGTAGCCTCCCCAGCTATCCCATGGCGCCGATCAGCTCGTCGGCGAAGCGGCTGGTCTTCACCTCCGTGGCCCCTGCCATCAGCCGGGCGAAATCGTAGGTCACCACTTTCCGGGCGATGGTCGCCTCCAGGGCCTTCAGGATCAGCTCGGCGGCTTCCCCCCAGCCCAGGTAGCGCAGCATCATCTCCCCGCTCAAGATCACCGAGCCCGGGTTCACCTTGTCCTGCCCCGCGTACTTGGGGGCGGTGCCGTGGGTGGCCTCGAACACGGCGTGCCCGGTCTCGTAGTTGATGTTTCCCCCGGGGGCGATGCCGATGCCGCCCACCTGCGCGGCCAGGGCGTCGGAGATGTAGTCCCCGTTCAGGTTGGTCGTGGCGATGACGGAGAACTCGTCGGGACGGGTCAGGATCTGCTGCAGGAAGTTGTCGGCGATGGCGTCCTTGATCAGCAGGCGCCCAGCGGGGGGCTGGCCCCCGCATTCCTCCCAGCTCACGGTCTGCCCGCCGAACTCCTCGCGGGCCACCTGGTAGCCCCACTTCTGGAAGGCCCCTTCGGTGAACTTCTGGATGTTGCCCTTGTGCACCAGGGTCACGCTGGGCAAGCCCAGAGCCAGGGCGTAGCGGATGGCCGAGCGCACCAGCCGCTGGCTGCCGGTCTTGCTCACCGGTTTCAGGCCCAGCCCGCTGTCGGAGCGGATCTTCCAACCGAAGCTTTGCCGGCAGAACTCAGCCAGCTTCTGCGCCTCGGGGCTGCCCTCGGCCACCTCCAGCCCGGCGTACACGTCCTCGGTGTTCTCCCGGAAGATCACCATGTTCACCCGCTCGGGGTGCTTCACGGGGCTGGGCACCCCCTCGAACCAGCGCACCGGGCGCAGGCAGACGTACAGGTCCAGCTTCTGCCGCAGGGTCACGTTCAGGCTGCGGATGCCTCCGCCCACGGGCGTGGTCAGCGGCCCCTTGATGGCCACCAGATGGGAGTCGATCGCCCGCACCGTCTGCTCCGGCAGCCAGTCGCCGGTCTGCCGGTGGGCCTTCTCCCCGGCCAGCACCTCTTTCCAGGCGATGCGCCTGGCGCCGCCGTAGGCCTTCCGCACTGCCGCGTCAATGACGCGCACCGCGGCGGCCCAGATGTCGGGACCGGTGCCGTCCCCTTCGATGAACGGGATGATGGGCGAGTCGGGCACTGTCAGACGGCCCTCGTGCATGGCCAGCGGTTGGTCTACCATCCGAAAAATCTACCGGAATTGAGACAATTTGTCAAATTTGTGCTATTGTATCAGTACATCCGTGCCATGGAAAAGAAGCTGGTCAAGAAGTCCGGGGCCCCGTACTACCTGCAGCTGAAAAACATCCTGAGAGACCTGATCCACTCCGGGGACCTGAAGGAGGGGCGCATCCCCCCCATCCGGCAGCTGGCCCGGGAGTACGGGGTGAGCGTCAACACCGCCCTGCGGGCCTACGAGGGCCTGCGCCGGGAAGGGCTGGTGGCCGGGGCGGCGGGCCGGGGCACCTTCGTCACCGCCTCCACCCGGGAGATGCAGCGGCACAACCGGCAGGGCCTGCTGCGCCGGGTGGTGGAGCACGCCCTGGAGGAGGCCCTGGCCCTGGCCTGCTCCAGCGAGGAGTTCTCCGAGGCCGTGGCCCAGCTGGTGCGGGAGAAGCGGGAGCGCCTGCGCAAGGTGCGCCTGGCCTTCATCGAGTGCAACATCGAGCAGCTGGCCTATTTCACCGACCACCTGGAGCTGGACCCGCACCTCCACCGCCTGCCCGTGCTGCTGGGGGACCTGCAGGCGGAAAAGCAGGAAGCCCTCGAGGCCCTGGCCTCCAGCGACATCGTGGTCACCAGCTTCTATCACGTGGAGGAGGTGCGCCAGCGCCTGAAGGCCCTGGGCAAGCCGATCGTGGGCATCAGTCTGGAGCCGGAGATGGGCACGATCATCCGCATCGCCAAGATCCCCCGGAAGAGCACGGTGGGGCTGGTGACCGCCAGCGAGTCCTTCCTGGCCATCATCCGGGAGATCCTGAAGGACCTGGATTTGAGTTTCACCCGCACCCTGGAAACCACCTCTCGCGACGACGGGCAGCTGCGGAAGCTGGCCCGGCAGTGCGACGCGCTGCTGGTGTCCCCGCAGCGCCGGCAGCAGGCCGATGCCGCGGCCCGGCCGGGGACGGAGGTGATCGAGTTCGTGTTCACTCCCGACCGGACTTCGGTGAACAACCTGAAGGTGGCCCTGCTGGAGCTGGAGAATGGGGGCAAGCGATGAGCATCAAAGTCGCCGAACTGACTTTCCTGGAACACCTGAGCAAGCGCTACGGCATCCCGACCCCGCGCCATCTGCCGGGAACCGCCGGCCGGGCGGAGGTCAAGGCGGCCCTGGAGGCCTGGGGCGGCCAGGGTCTGGTCAAGCCGGACGTGCTGGCCGGCAAGCGCGGCAAGGCGGGCAGCATCATGGTGGTGCGCAACGCCCAGGACGCACTGCGCGAGTTGAAGAGGGTTTCCGGCCAGGAGGTGGGCGGCAAGCTGCCCCGGATGGCCTACCTGGTGGAGCACATCCCCTCCCAGCTGGAGGCCTACACGGCCATCACTTACAACACCCGGTACCTGGGGCCCTCGCTCACCGTGTCCCTGAAGGGGGGCATCGACATCGAGGAGGTGGCCGGGGAGGACAAGCTCACCCTGCCGGTGGACATCTACCAGGGCCTGGACGCCTACCAGGCCGGGGACATGCTGGCCCGCCTGGGCTGCCCCCAGAAGCTGATCAGCGCCCTGTCCCGCAGCATGATCTCCTTCTGGGACCTGTTCATCTCCACGGGCATGCAGACCGCGGAGATCAATCCCTGGCGGGTGACCCCCGGGGGCAATCCCTACGCCTGCGATTTCAAGGCCGAGATCGACGAGGCCAACTACAAGTCCAAGGTCCCCGGCATGGTCTTCCCCGAATACCCGGACAACCGCACGGAGCTGGAGGAGGAGATGAACGCCTGGAGCGCCGGCAGCCACCAGGGACAGGCGCACGTGTCGGATCTGGGCGGGAAGCGCATCCTGCCGCTGCTGTTCGGCGGCGGGGCCTCCACCATCATCACCGAGACCCTGCAGGTGGCCGGGGGCAGCCCCATGTTCCTGTCGGATTTCGGCGGCAACCCGCCCTACGAGCGGATGCTGGGCACCGCCCGCATCTGCTTCAAGCACCGCCTGAAGGCCGCGGCGCTGCTGCTGATCCTCGGGGGCCGGGCCAACAACACCTACATCGACGTGACCTTCCAGGCCATTGCCGACGCCCTGGTGGGCTGGGTGGAGGAGAACGGCCCGCTCTCCATTCCAGTGGTGATCGGCCGGGGAGGGCCGCGCCTGGTGCGCGGGCTGATCGCCATGCGCAAGGCCCTGGAGTACCTGGGCCTGCCCTACGTCATTTTCGGCCCGGACACTCCCGTCACCGTGGTGGCCGAGTACGCCGCCAGGCTGGCCGCCGCGGTGGCCCCCGCTGAGGCCGGCCAAGGAGGAAGCGCATGAGGGCTCTCCGGCTTTCCGATTTGTTGAAGAAGGGCGACCGGGTGGGCGTCTCCAACATCACCGGCCGCGAGGCGGTCAAGGTCTGCGCCGCCAGCCAGAAGTACTGCGGCAACATCGTGGGCGGCTGGGCGCTGGGGCGGGACGGGGAGGCGGTGGACACCCCCGCCGGGCCCATCCCGGTGTTCGGCACCTTCGAGGAGCTGCTGCGCCGATCGCCGCCCGAGGCCCGGCCCAACAAGATCCTGGTCTACTCCCCGCCGGAGGCGGTTTACGGGGAGGTCAAGGAGATCGTGCATTACGGCCAGGGGGTGGTGGAGACCATCTACATCATCACCGAGCACGTCTCCATCGAGGTGACCGCCAAGATCCACCAGATCGCCGGCAAGGCCAACATCGACGTGGTGGGCTGCAACACCCTGGGGGTCATCAACAGCCGCGACCAGGTGCGCATCGGGGCGG
>MIBK01000107.1:6666-10337 GCA_001829505.1 Spirochaetes bacterium RBG_16_67_19
TCCAACTCGGGCAACATGGTCGGCACCATGGCCAGCTACCTGCTGTCCGCCGGCATCGGCACCTCCTTCGGCATTTCCACCGGCAAGGACCGCCTGATCCTCTTTCCGCCCAAGGACTTCCTTCAGCTGGCCCTGGAGGACGAGGCCACCCGCCTGATCGTCCTGTACGTGGAGCCCGGCGGGACCTACGAGCAGGAGGCGCTGGAGAGCTTGAGGGAAAGCCGGGCGGTCAAGCCCCTGCTGGTGTACGTGGCCGGGGAGATCGCCGAGCACTCCCAGGTGGACCTGGGACATGCCGGGGCGGTGGTGGAAGGGCGGGGCAGCTCGGCCCGGGCCAAGAAGCAGGCCTTCGACGAGTACTTCGGCCTGCCGCCTTTCCAGCCCGAGAAGCGTTACCGAAAGAGCGCGGAGCTGCTGCAGAACCTCTCCCGCGGCATCCGTGTCCAGGCGCTGCACCACCTGCCCGAGGCCGCTGGGATGCTTTTCGCCGGCCTGGGCTGGAAGAAGGACCTGGCCGGCGCCCGCCCGCTCGCCCTGAATCCCTGGTTCGTGGAGCTGGGCGAGTTGGCGCGCAACCTGCCCACGGAGCTGGCCCTGGCCCCGGGGATCATCCCCGAGCCCTACGCCGCGCAGCTCAAGCTGCAGCAGCAGGCCTTCGCCGGCCAGATGATCCGCCAGTCGATGCGCCAGGCCTCGCACGCCAGCGCCAACGACGGCTCCACCCCCAGGCTGTATGGCTACCCGGTTGCGGAGCTGATGAAGGCCCGCTCCTTCGCCGCCAGCCTGGTCCTGGCCTGGACCGGCTCACCACCCCGGGACGCGCTGGAGGAGCGCCTGGTGGAGATGACCCTGACGGCCTCCCTGACCAATGGGCCGGGCACCATCTCCGCCCAGGGGGCCAAGCTGTCCGCCTCGGCGGGCAACCGGCCGCACACGGCCATGATCGCCACCCTGGCCTGCGTCGGCTCGGTGCACGGCGGCAACGGCAGCGACGCGGTGAAGCTCCTGCTGGAAGCCTTCGCCGGCACGGGCCTGGAGGACCCTTACACGGCCTATCCGGGCACCGCGGAGCTGGCCGCCCGGACGGCCGCGGACTACAAGCGGCGCAAAGAGGCGGCCCAGGAGGCGGGCCTGGAGTACGAGCGCATCCCCTGCCTGGGCCACCCGGTGTTCCGCGACCAGGCCGTGAACTACGACCCGCGGGAACGGGTCATCGCCGCCGCCCTGCAGGAGGCCGGCCGCTCCCAGGTGTTCCTGGACTTCTACCACGCCCTGGCCCGGGCCCTGAAGGACAACGGCACCACGCGCAACGTGCTGGCGGTGAACGTGGACGCGGCCATCGCCTGCGTCTGGCTGGGCATCTGCTGGAAGCGCCTGGCGGAAAAGCAGCTGACCGTGCGCCGGGTCATGGACATCGCCTTCAGCCTCTTCGCCCTGGGCCGCGCGGCCGGCGGGGTGGCGGAGTTCCTGGACCACCAGGACTTCGGCACCGAGATGGACATGCGCGTGCCGGTGGCCGAATGCCGCTCGCTCTCCCGCCCGCGGGAGCTGGAGCGGCCGGCAGGCGGCCCGCCGGGGCCCTCCCCGCAGGTCCCTGGAAATCTTCCCGCCTAGCGGGTATTCTTAGCCCCCATGGCCATCCCCGGAATCCGGCCGGCGATCCGCAACATCCCCCCTTACGTGCCGGGAAAAAGCATCGCCGAGGCGGCGCGCGAGCTGGGCCTTTCGCGCATCATCAAGCTGGCCTCCAACGAGAGCCTGATCGGCCCCTCCCCGCTGGCGGTGGCGGCCATCCGGCGCAGCCTGGCGGACATTCACCGCTACCCGGAGGACTCCAGCCACGATCTGAAACTGGCCCTGGCCCGCCGGCACGGTGTAGAGCCCGGCAACATCCTGCTGGGCACCGGGGCCGACGAGGTGCTGCTTCTGCTGGGCCAGCTGTTCCTGGAGCCCGGCGACGAGTGCCTGTTCCCCTATCCCTCCTTCTCCCTGTACCGCAAGTCCGCGCAGGTGATGGGCGCCGTGGCGGTGGAAAGCCCGCTGCGCGAGGAGCGCATCGACGTGGAGCAGCTCCTGGCCCGGGTCACCGCGCGCACCAAGCTGGTGTTCCTGTGCGTGCCCAACAACCCCACCGGGCACCTGCTGGCCTCCAGCGAGGTGCGCTCCTTCCTGGAGCGCCTCCCGGCCCACGTGTTCCCGGTGATCGACGAGGCCTACGCGGAGTTTGTGGACGACCCCGGCTTCCAGGACGCGGTGGGCCTGTTCCGCCAGGGCTACTCACTGGCCGCCATCCGCACCTTCAGCAAAATCTACGGCATCGCCGGCCTGCGCGTGGGCTACGCGGTGGTGCCCGAGGAGCTCTCCGTCACCGCCGACGGCATCCGCAACTCCTTCAACGTCAACAGCCTGGCCCAGGTGGCGGCCCTGGCCGCCCTGGAGGACCGGGAGCACGTCGAGCGCACGCGCCAGGCCACCTTCGCCGGCCGCCGGCAGCTCACGGAGGGACTGCAGGCGCTGGGCCTGAAGCCCATCCCTTCCCAGACCAACTTCGTCTGCGTGGGTGTGGAGCGGGACGCCCAGGAGCTCTTCCAGCTCCTCCTGCGCCGCGGCCTGATCATCCGGCCGCTGGGGAGCTTCGCCATGCCCCGGCACATCCGCATCACCGTGGGCACCCGGGAGGAGAACGGCGAGTTGTTGAAGGCCCTGGCCGGGGAGCTTTAAAGCGAGTCCAGCTTCTGCAGCTTCAATAGATCGGGCATGGCCGCCCGCACTTTCACCTTGCCTTGCGCGAAGGCCTTCAGCCCGGAGATCTCCTTGCGGCTCAGGGCCCGGAAGACCGCCGAGGACATTTCGTAGAAGACGTCCGCTTTTTCGGGCTTGCCCTCCACGGCCGGCTGCGGCAGCCCATCCTGGAAGCGGATGTGAAAATAGCGCCCGGTGTCGGGGAAGTAGTACTGCATGACCTTGCCCGACCAGCCCTTGTAATCCTTGACCACGCGCGGATCGTGCATCTTCAGCCGGAAGGTCTCCAGGCACTGCTCGACGCTCAACTCCTGCACGTCACCCATACAAGAACCTCACTCCCGTGCCTCCCCGCGGCTCGCCGAAGTCCACCGCGTCCGCGGCGCACACGTTCAACTCCTGCACGTCACCCATACAAGAACCTCACTCCCGTGCCTCCCCGCGGCTCGCCGAAGTCCACCGCGTCCGCGGCGCACACGTTCCAGCAGGCGCCGCACTCCGCGCAGCGGGCCAGGTTGCGGGGGCGGTAGATTTCCCCTTCCCGCACCCACACCCCGCGGGCGCAGAACAGGGCGCAACGGCCGCAGCCGGTGCAGCGCTCCGGGCGAACCTTGATGAACTCGCCGGTCTGCCCGCGGTAGTAGTCCAGCTTCAGCGCGGCCTTCATCGCCTGCTCCTCTCGCGGTAGATGCGCTCGAACTCCCCGCCGATCTGGCGGTAGGGTCCCAGGAAGCTCATCAGGTCGTAGGCCTCCTTGACCGGCCCCAGGTCCTCCTCGGCGGCGCCCTGCATCCACTTGGTGTGCACCGCGTTGGTGATGAACCCCCCGCCCAGCGCGACGTTCTGCATCAGGGAGGCGATTTCCGCGTCGCTCTTGGCCAGGATCGAGGCCTTGTTCTGGGCGGCTACGTAGTGGAAGGACTGGATGA
>MIBK01000107.1:10399-11556 GCA_001829505.1 Spirochaetes bacterium RBG_16_67_19
GCGGCGATGGCCTTGGCCGCGGCCTCGGCGGCATAGATGCCGGTGAAAAAGGACTCCGGCATGCCCTGGCCCAGGAAGGGGGCCACGAAGCCGCCGGCCTCCCCGGTCAGGATCAGGCCGTCGCCCGCCGTCCGCTCCAGGGTGTGGTCGAACTCCAGGTGCAGGCCCCAGGCCACCACCCGGCCTCCCTCCAGCTTGGCGGCCACCAAAGGCTGGCTCATGAAGTTCTGCATGTAGCCTTCCACCGAGGGGCGGCCTTCGCCCAGCAGCTGCCCATCCATGTAGCCGCCGGTGCCCAGGGTGACCACGTCGCGCTTGGGAAAGATCCAGGGCCAGGTCTTGTGCTGCAGGTCCGGCCCGAGGTAGTACTCGATGGCGTCGCCGAAGCGCCGGTCGATGCGCCTGCGCCCCAGGTGCACCGCGGCGGTCACGTACAGGATCATGTCCGTGCCGGAGCGCTTGGGGATGAGTCCTGCCTTGCGGCCGACCAGGGAGTTGACCCCGCCCGCGTCGATCACCACCCTGGCCCCCAGCTGCTCGCCGCGGTCGGTGACCACCCCCTGCACGAAGTCGCCTTCCCTCAGGACGTCCACTACCGAGATGCCCAGGCGAACCTCGCTGCCGGCCGCGCGGGCCTGCTCGGTGTGCCAGGAGTCGAAATGGTCGCGCCGGATGGACAGCAGCAGGATCCCTTCGGCGGGGATTTCGTGGAAGACGCTGGTGCGCTCGGGGGTGATGTGGTAGGTGCGCATGGAGCGGATCTCCCGCTCCACCGGCCCGGACAGCAGGTAGTGCAGGTCCGGGTCGATCAGGGCCGCCCCGTTCAGGCAGGTCCCGGAAACGTTCTTCTCCCCCGGCACCAAAGCCTTTTCCAGAAGCAGGGTTTTGAGCCCCAATTGCGCCGCTTTGCGGGCCGCCGCCGGTCCGGCACAGCCGGCCCCCACTACGATGACATCGTACTGTTGTTGAGGCATACCTTGTCTACCTTGGTGCATAGTAAGCCGAGGTAAAAGGGGCGTCAATACAAGGATTTTCCCTCTTGCGCCGGCATGTGTATTATCGTTGGTGGATGCAAATGAGCGAGCGCAGCCGGATCGGCCTGTTCGGCATCGGCCTGGAAACCTACTGGCCGCAATTCGCGGGACTGAGGGAACGCC
>MIBK01000107.1:11587-11873 GCA_001829505.1 Spirochaetes bacterium RBG_16_67_19
GCTTTCCGCCCTGGGGGACGAGGTGGTGGATGCCGGGCTGGTGGACAGTCCTGCCGCCGCCCGGGGAGCGGCGGAGCGCTTCCTGGCCGAGCGCGTGGAGGTGGTCTTCCTGTACATCGCCACCTACGCCCTCTCCAGCACCGTCCTGCCCGTGGCCCAGCGCACCCGCCTGCCCTTCGTCGTGCTCAATCTCCAGCCGGTTCCCGCCATCGACTACGAGCGCTTCAACTCCCTGGGCGACCGCGGGCTGATGACCGGAGAGTGGCTGGCCCACTGCCAGGCCTGC
>MIBK01000107.1:11929-13365 GCA_001829505.1 Spirochaetes bacterium RBG_16_67_19
CACGGGCTGGCTGGAGGAGGAGCACTCCTGGCAGCAGATCGCAGCCTGGGTCGACGCCGTGCGGGTTCGCGCCGCGCTCCGCGATTCGCGGATCGGGGTCCTCGGTCACTACTACGAGGGGATGCTGGACGTCTATACGGACCTCACCCGCCTGTCCGGGGTTTTCGGCAGCCATTTCCAGCTGCTGGAGATCGACCTGCTGAAGAGCTACCGTGACCAGCTTGCCCGCCGGGAAATCGAAATGAAGCTCGCCCAGTTCCAGGCCGAGTTCCGCGTTTCCGCCGAGTGTTCCGCCGGCGAGCTGGAGCGCGCGGCGCGCACCTCCTGCGCCCTGGACCGGCTGGTCGCGGAGAAGGCCCTCGGGGCCCTGGCCTACTATTACGAGGGGGTCCCCGGGAGCGACAGCGAGGACATCGTGACCTCGCTCATCGCCGGCAGCACCCTGCTCACGGCCCATCACGTGCCGGTGGCCGGGGAGTGCGAGGTCAAGAACGTCCTGGCCATGAAGATCCTGGATTGCTTCGGCGCCGGAGGCTCCTTCTCCGAGCTGTACGCCGTCGACTTCCCCGATGAGGTGGTGCTGTGGGGACACGACGGCCCGGCCCACCCGGGCATCGCCGAGGGCCCGGTGGGGTTGGTGCCGCTGTCCGTCTACCACGGCAAGCCGGGCAAGGGCCTGTCCATCCAGATGAGCGTCAGGAACGGACCGGTCACCCTGCTGTCCGTGGTCCAGGGCAGGGGCGGGGAGAGCTTCCTGCTGGTGGCCGAAGGGCACTGCGTGCCCGGCCCGACCCTGCAGATCGGAAACACCAACAGCCGGTACCGTTTCCCCCTGCCGGCCAGGGAGTTCCTGGACAGCTGGGCCAAGGCGGGGCCGGCCCACCACTGCGCGATCGGGGTGGGGCACCTGGCCGATCGCCTGGAGAAGCTGGCCGCATTGCTGGGCGTGGAATGCAGGAAGATCTGCTGATGTCCAATCCGATCCTGGAGCTGAACCACGTCACCAAGACCTTCCCGGGGGTGAGAGCCCTGGACGACGTGCACTTTCAGCTCCTGCCCGGGGAGATCCACGCCCTGATCGGGGAAAACGGGGCGGGCAAGTCCACGCTGATCAAGGTCATCACCGGGGTGTACCGGCCGGATGCGGGGCAGATCCTGTTCGAGGGCCGGCCGGTGGACATCCACAGCACCCTGGACTCCCAAAGGCTGGGGATCGCGGCGATCTACCAGCACGTGACCTGCTATCCCACCCTGTCGGTGACGGAGAACATCTTCATCGGCCACGAGAAGGTCCATCCCCTGACCCGCAAGATCGATTGGCGGGACCTGCATTCCAGGGCCGGGGAGCTGCTCGCCCGCCTGGACGCGGATTTCGATCCCCGCACCATCATGGGCAACCTCTCGGTGGCCCGGCAGCAGATCGTGGAGATCGCCAA
>MIBK01000108.1 GCA_001829505.1 Spirochaetes bacterium RBG_16_67_19
CAGAAATACAGGCTGAGGCCTACGAGCTGGAGCTGCCAGAACAGGCAGGCCTGCTCCGGGTCCCAGACCAGCGCCACGGCCAGCAGGCGGTCCGCGTAATGGTAATAGGGGCCTCCCAGCACGATGGGACAAAGCCGCGCGGCTAAAAGCTTCCTGCCTTCCAGCCCGAGCAGGAAGGACAGGTCCGCCGTCAGGTTGAAATAGGAGTCGTGCTTGCGCCGGAAAAGCCAGCAGCCGGCGGAAAAGCCCGTGAAGGCTTCTGTGAAAGGCTCCGGAACCAGGCGGGGCACCTGGAACAGCTCCAGCTCCAAGCGGCTGCCCGGCAGCCAGCTGAGCCCCGCCCGGGCATACAGCCCCGGGGCAACCGGGTATCCCGCGCTGCGGTCCGCCGGCTGGAAGGTGTTGCTGGAAACCGTCAGCCCGAACCGGGCGGGCGAGGCATCCCCTGCCGGCCCCGCTGCCGGCACGGCGGCCAAGGGCCGCGCCGGCAGGAGGGCCGCGGCCAGCAGGAGCCAGGGAAGCAACGGGCGCAGGCAAGGTGGCATCGAGGACCTCCGTCAGAACAGGAACAACGCCGCCTGGAAAAGGACCAGGCCCCAGCCCCGGGCGCCGCCCCACTGATCAAGCAGCAGCTCCGGGGAGCAGAGCGTGAAGATCGCGTCTCCGGCCCGCAGGCGCAGGGGGGAGGCGGCCAGCGTGAAGCGCAGACCGGCGCCGTCCAGCCGGTAGAGCAGGCCCGCCCCGATCGCGGGGCTCCACCGAAGCGCGGCATAGAACGTGCGCAGCAGCCAGGGCAGGCGGGCGTCGAACAGGGTCAGGGCCAGGCCCGCCCGCAGCGTGAGATCTCCGGTCTGGCCGGGGGCTACGGGCAGCAGGATCCCGGCGAAAACGGCGGGATTGCCGGCGGGAAGGGCCAGCGGCTCCAGAAACAGACCCGCGGACAGGCACGCCGCCGGCGGAAGGAATGCGGCTTCCGCGAATCCACAGCTCTCGACGAAGAGCCCGCCGCCCCACGGCCATGTTTCCCCAAGACAGCGGGCGGGTGGGGCAGCCCATAGCAGGAGCGGCAGCAGAAGCGCCGCGGCACGCATCGCGTCACCCTCCCAAAAACAGCAGCAGATAGTACAGGAAGTACTTCGTCCCGCGGTAGCCGGCGGCCTCCTCCTCGGTGATGGGCCGGGAATGGGAGGCCAGATATGCCAGGTTCTCGAGCATGGGCTGCCCCTGATCGCGGCCCTCGAGAACCAGATTCAGCTCTTTGGACAACCAGGCCGAGCGGAAATTGAAGTTCACCGACCCAATGCCGAACCACCGCCCATCGACGATCACCGCCTTATAGTGCAGATGGGACAGGGGGTGCCCGTATTCCCACAGGCGCGCCCCGGCCCGGATCAGAGCGCTCTTGCGATAACCGGTGGCGTAATGGAACTTGTCCAGAAAGCTGTAGGCGCCCGAGAAGAGGATGTTCACCCGCACGCCGGCCTCGCTCAGCCGCCGGATGCGCCGCAGCACGGCGCGGTCGGGCATGGTGTAGTCCTGGATCAGCCAGATCTCCTCGCGGGCCAGGTCGAAGAGCCGGCTGAACATCCGCCGGGCCACTGCCTGGCCGTCCTGGTGCACCAGCCAGGCGCGGGAGTCCCCGGTCCCGGGTCCCGGCCGCACGGCGAAATCGCCGGCGTGCAGCTTATCCATGGAATAGGAGTTCCATTGCCGGACGAAAGCCTCCACCAGTTCGCGGCAGGCTACAGCGGAGCGGAATTCGACCATGGAATCGGTGTTCCCGGCCTGCTCGGGGGAGGCCAGCGAAGTGGTCCAGATGTTCTGGCCGCCCAGCAGGATTTTTTCGCCGTCCACGATCCAGAACTTGCGATGGTCCCGGTAGACGAACAGGGGCAGCCGGGCCAGGCGGCTCCCGCGCATGGGGTTGAACTCGGCGACCGGGATGCCCATGCGCACCAGGAAGGGGATGCCGGTGCGGCCTGGCACGAAGCCGGAGGAGGCGTCAGTGATCAGGTACACGCGCACACCCTGCTGCATCCGGGCGCGCAGGAGCTCGAATACCTGCTTGCCCTTCTCGTCCTCATTGACCAGGAACGAGTCGATCAGGATGTAGTCGCGGGCCTCCCGGATCAACTCCTCGGCGCGGCGCAGAAAAGCGTCGCCGGTGAAATAGAAGCTCAAGCCCCCCAGGTCGGCGCAGCGTGTTCCGGGGAAATCAAGGTCTGCCCGCTCGGGGCCGGGATCGCGCGGGATGGTCGTGCAGGAGGCCGAAAGCAAAACCAGCAGGGCCAGGGCCAGCCCCATGTTTTTCATTATACAGCCGCCGTCCCAAACCGGGAAGTGCATGCCTTTTTTCATTTTGCCGATTTACAGCGCTCCAGAGCGCTGGTAGGCTTGAAGCATGGTCAACGCCAGCGACAAGAAGGTCATCCGGGAGCTCGCCTCCAGATGGAAGGACCTGGCCGCCCAGCCGGTCATGCGCGAGCGAAAGCGCCTTTGGAAGGCCGTGCACGACCTGGAACCCGAGCGGCCGGTCATCCTGGTGGAAACCTCTTCCATCGACGGCTTTGTCGCCCCCGAGGAGCTCTCCTGCCAGGATCCGTTCCTGCGCGCCGTGGAGCAGAATCTGCGGGACAACCTCCGCCATGCCGAGGAGCTGGGCGACGACCTGATCCTGGAGCCCTACTTCCGCCTGGGCTGGCATCTGGACTGCTCGGACTTCGGGGTGAACGTGGAGACCAGGCCCGCCACCGTGGCCAAGGATGAGATCGCCCTCGGATACACCTTCAACTTCCCGATCCGCTCCCCGGCGGACGTGCGCCTGCTCAAGCAGCGCTCCTTCCAAGTGGATCGGCCCCGGACCCTGCAGAGGAAGCAGCTGCTGGAGGACGCCATGGGCGACCTGCTGCCGGTGCGGGTGGGCAACTATGACCCGTTCCTGGCCCAATGGGGGGACGAAGGCTGGACCGGGATGTTCTTCTTCGGCCTGACCTGGCAGATCTACCGCTTCATCGGCAACGACGGCCTGCTGTACTGGCTGTACGACGCGCCGGACACCATCCATTGGCTCATGGAGTACATGGCTCAAGACCGGGAGCGGCTGTTCGAGTTCCTGGAGCGGGAGAAGCTGCTGGTGCCCAATACGGACAACCAGATGGCCGGGCCGCGGGCCTACGGCTACGTGTCGGAGCTGCCGGGGCCGGAAGCCGACGGCCGTACCCGGCTGAAGGACCTGTGGGGCTGGGCGGAGTCGCAGGAGTCCACGGTCATCTCCCCGGATATGTACAAGGAGTTCTTCCTGCCCTACCTGGCCCGCCTGAGCGCCAGGTTCGGCCTGGTCTACTACGGCTGCTGCGAGCCGGTGCACGACCGGCTGTCCCTGATCATGCAGGCCATCCCCAACCTGCGCTCCGTCTCGGTTTCCGGCTGGGCGGACTTCCGCCAGGTGGCGGAGATGCTGGGCCGCCGCTACGTGTACTCCCGCAAGCCGACCCCGGCATTCATCAGCGGGCCCAACCCGGACTGGGGGCTGGTGGAGCAGGACATGCGCAAGACCTACGCCGCGGCCAAGGACTGCTGCGTGGAGCTGCTGTTCCGGGACATCTATACCGTCGCCAAGGACCGGCCCCGCTTGGCCCGCTGGGTGGCGATGACCCGCAAGATCTTCGGGATGTGAGTCGGGAGGATTATTTCTTCAGGCGCGCTGCGGGATCTTGTCGGAAGAAGGCGGCGAGGAGCCGGTAGACCTGCGGGTACTCCCCCTTCAGCACCCCCGGCTGTTCGAAGAAGTACTCGCAGCCCACGGCGAAGAACTCCGCGTCGTTCTCCGCGGCGTAGTCGTCGATGCGCAGGCGCTTTCCCCGGCGCTTGCGGCCGGCCCTTTTGCGGAAATCCTCGTAGGCGCCGCTGAAACCCTCGTACCACTCCGCCGCGCTGACCCCCTGGTGCAGCTGCGGGCGGCCGTTGAATTGACCGTCCAGCAGATCCAGTTTGTGGGCCGCCTCGTGGATCACCACATTGTAGCCATCGCCCCACCCGGAGGCCTCCACGTCCTGCCAGGAAAGCACCACGGGGCCCTGGTCCCAGGACTCGCCGCTCTGTTCCTCTTCCCACTCGTGCACCACGCCGGCCTCGTCCTGCTCCCGCAGCTCCTGGGTGAACACGTCGGGGACCACAACCACGGTGCGCCAGTTGCGGTACCAGTCCAGGCCCAGGTTGAGCACCGGCAGGCAGGCCTGCACGGCGATCACGGCGCGGAGGTACGCGTCCAACTCCTGCCCGCCGCGGAGCTCAAAGGTCTTCTCGTGAAGGAACAGGGTGCTCAGCTCCCGCAGACGGCCCTGCTCCTCGGGGGAAAACCCCGCCAGGATGGGGTGCTCCTCCAGCAGGGAGGACCAGTGCTCCGGGGCGAGCAGCCGCTGGCGCAGGATCCGCGCGCGGCGCAGGCGGCGGAACAAGCCCGCTAGCCCGCCTGCTTACAGAAGGTCTTGAGCAGCGCCGCGGCGTCGCCGGCGTACAGCACTTTCCTGTTCATGGGCGTGATACTATGACAGGGCGATTGCAGCGTCAACGAGGAGGCAGCATGAGGGCGTTCAAGGAGGGAGGGCACCGCCTGTTCGAGAAGGGGTGGTCGGCGAGATGCTGGCCGACCTGGAGGCCCATGGACTGGAGGCGGTGCGGCGCTACAGCCGGAAGTTTGACGACTGGGACCCTCATGGCTTCGAGCTGACACCCGGGCAGATCCAGGAGGCCATCGGACGGCTGGACCCCCAGGTGCTGCGGGATACCGATTTCTGCCAGGGCAACGTGCGCGCCTTCGCCCGGGCCCAGTTGGCCACCCTGCGGCCGCTGGAGGTGGAGCTCCGGCCGGGCGTGTTCCTGGGGCACCGCCACGTTCCCGTGGGCGCGGTGGGCGCCTACGTTCCCGGAGGACGCTACCCGATGTTCGGCTCGGCGCAGATGTCCATCATCCCCGCCAAGGTGGCCGGCGTGGAAAGCGTGGTGGCCTGCACCCCGCCGGTGAAAGGGCAGGGCTGGTATCCGGCCACGATCAATGCCATGAAGAAGGCCGGGGCCGACCGAGATCCTGGTGATCGCCGACGACGCCGCGGATCCGGGGCTGGTGGCCTGTGATCTGCTGGGGCAGGCCGAGCACGACCCCAACAGCGGAGTGGCCCTGATCTGCTTCTCCGTGGCCTTCGCCCGCGCCTGCCTGGCCGAGCTGGAAGCGCAGCTGGCCGTGCTGCCCACCCGGGAGGTGGCGGAGATGTCCTGGCGGGACAACGGACGGATCTACATCGCCGACAATCCGGAGGAGGCCGTGAGTCTGGCTGACGACTACGCCCCGGAACACCTGGAGCTGCAGGTGGCCGACGCGGATTTCTTCTTCGGTCGCCTGCGCAACTACGGCTCCCTGTTCATCGGGGAGGAGACCACGGTGGCCTACGGGGACAAATGCATCGGCACCAACCACATCCTGCCCACCAGCCGTTCGGCCCGCTATACGGGCGGGCTGTGGGTCGGCAAGTTCCTGAAGACGGTCACCTACCGGCGCATGAGCCGGCAGGCCAGCCTGGAAATCGGGGAGGTGACCGAGCGGCAATGCGCGGTGGAGCGGATGCTGGCCCACGGGCTCACGGCTCGAAAGCGGCTGGAGAAATTCGCCTGACGCGCCGAGCTCCCGGCGCCGGATAGGGCGAGGCTGTCCCGGCCTAGGGCCGCCGGATCAGCTCAGCGCCCGATAGATCAGCCGCCCGCCCAGGCGGGAGCTGGCGGCACGGGCGGCCCAGTGCAGCAGCGGCCGGCCGCGGCGGCTGATCCAGTCCCCGATCCGCAGGGAAGGCTCCAGGCTGGTCCGCAAGGCTCTGCCGTAGAGGCGCCGGATGCGGGGCTCCGCCCAGCCGGAACGCAGGGCGGAGGCGGTCACCCGCCCTGCCAGGCGGCCGCTGGCCAGGGCATAGGAGAGGCCCTCGCCGGTGAACGGGTTGACCAGGCGCAGGCAGTCGCCGGCCAGGAGAGTCCCCGGCAGGCTGCGGTGCAGGACGCGGGAGCTCGGCAGGATGGGGTGGAAGCGCGGCCTGCCCAGGGGCCGGGCCGCGGCCATCCGCTCGCCCAGGTTGCGCCGCAGGAAGCGCTCGAGGAGCTCCCGGGGGCCCATACCCGCTGGCGGGCCGCGCCGCTGCCCGCGCGCCAGGCAGAAACCGACGTTCACCTGCGAACCCGACTCCGGGAAAAGCCAGCCGTAGCGGGGGAAGAGCTCCGGGTCGAAGAACAGCTCGATGGTGTGCGGCTCGAACGGCACCGCCTCGTAGCGGGCCAGGCAGGCCAGCCAGCGCGACGAGGGAGGGGGCCGCAGGCCGTAGCGCGAGCCCGCTCCGGAGGCCAGGATCACGCGCCGGGCGCCGATACTGGCCCCGCCGGCCTTCACGCCCCGTACCCGACCCTGCTCCAGGAGCAGGCCCTGTGCCCGACAACCGGTGCGCAGCACGGCGCCCGCGCGCGCCGCCTCTTCAGCCAGCAGCGCGTCCAGAAAGCGGCGCCTTACCACCAGGGAGGTGCGGCGCCCGGAAACCAGCAGCTCGCGGCCGCCGGGCGTGCGCAGGCGAGCGGCGCGGATGGGGTAGCCCAGGGGCAGCACCCGCGACCACAGGCCCATACGGCGCAGCACGCGCCGGGCCGGCGGGGAAAGCCCTCCGGCACACACCTTGTCCCGCGGCCATTCTTCCCGCTCCAGCAGGAGCACCGAGCCCGCTCCGCGCAGGGCCGCCTCCCGGGCGGCGCTGCAGCCTGCGGGACCGGCGCCGATCACCACGACGTCGAACCGCTCCATGGCCTTTTGCTGCAGGGTAAACCATCCGGCCGGCGGCCGCAACAAGCGCAGCAAGCGCCGATTGACACGCTCGGGGTGATTTCCTACAGTGACGCGCTATGTTGTTAGGTATCGATACGGGAGGCACCTATACCGACGCGGTTCTCTTCGACCCGTCCGAGGGGGTCAAGGCTTCCGCCAAGGCCCTGACCACCCGGCACGACCTGGCCCTGGGCATCCGGAAGGCCATGGACGACGTGCTGTCCGCCGTCCCGGCGGGAACTCCCGTGGAGCTGGTCTCCCTGTCCACCACCCTGGCCACCAATGCCATCGTGGAAGGCCAGGGCAGCTCCATCTGCCTGATCCTGATCGGTTACACCCCGGACATGCTCGAGCAGGCGGGGCTTCGGGAGGCCCTGAGCGGCGACCCGGTCGTGCTGGTGCGCGGAGGCCACGACGCGGCCGGCGACGAAGCGGCCCCCCTGGCCCTGGACGCCGCGCTGGAAGCCGTCCGACGCCACGCCGGACACGTGGCGGCCTTCGCCGTATCGGGCTACTTCTCGGTGCGCAACCCGGCGCACGAGAACGCGGTGCGGCGCCTGGTGCGCGAGCATTGCGGCCTGCCGGTGACCTGCGGCCACGAGCTGACCAGCAACCTGCACGCCTCGCGCCGGGCCCTGACCACCGCCCTGAACGCCCGCCTGATCCCTCTTCTGGGGGAGCTGATCGGTTCGGTCCGGGCCATGCTGGCCGAGCGCGGCATCCGCTCGCCGCTGATGGTGGTCAAGGGGGACGGCTCGCTCATCGACTCCGCGCTGGCCCTGGAATACCCGGTGGAGACCATCCTCTCGGGCCCCGCCGCCAGCGTGGTCGGCTCGCTTTTCCTCTCGCGGGAAACCGACGCCTGCATCGCCGACATGGGCGGCACCACCTCGGACATCGCCCTGGTGAGCGAGGGCCGCCTGCTTCTGGCCCGTGAAGGGGCGCGGGTGGGAGGCTGGCAGACCATGGTGGAGGCCGTGCAGATCCACACCACGGGCCTGGGGGGCGACAGCGCGGTCAACCTGGAGGAGGGCGGCAGGCTGACCCTGGGACCGCGCCGCAGCGTGCCGCTGGCCCTGCTGGGCCACCTGCACCCCGAGCTGCTCGAGCTGCTGAACGGGCAGGCGGCCAGGCAGAAGCCATCCCGCTACGACGGGCGCTTCCTGATCCGGCAGCGGCCCGCCGACCCGGCCCGCGGCGACTTCAGCGAGGTGCAGCGGGCGATCCTGTCGAAGGTGGGCGAGGGGCCCCTGGCCCTGGAGAGGCTCTTCACCGCGGGGGAGTCCTCCTACCTGGCCGACCTGGAGCTGCGCCGTCTGGTGGAGCGCGGGTACCTGGGGCTGGCCGGATTCACTCCGACGGACGCCGCGCACGTGCTGGGCTACCAGACTTCCTGGTCCGCGGCGGCCGCCCGCGCCGGCGCCGCGATCCTGGCCCGGCGGGCCGGGGTCGAGGCGGAGGAGCTGTGCCGGCGCGTAGTGCGCCAGGTCACGCTGCAGGCCGGCAGGGCCATCCTGTCCGCCGCCCTGGCCGAAGCCCACGGACTGGACCTGTCGGAGCACGAGCGCGTCCGCTCCGAGCTGGTGGACCGCGCCCTGCTCGCCAACGGCCGGCCGGACGGCCTGGTGAGCGTGCGCCTGACCCTGAATCGGCCGCTGGTGGCCATCGGCGCGCCGGTGTCCACCTACTACCCGGCCGTGGCCGAAGCCCTGCACACCCGGCTGGCCATTCCGGCCCACGCCGAGGTGGCCAACGCGATCGGGGCCGTGGTAGGCAGTGTGATGCAATCCGTGCGGGCGCTGGTGGCTCCACTGGGCGAGGAGCGGGAAGCCTTCGATCCCTCCGCCGGGGCGGGCTACCGCGTGCACCTGAGCGAGGAGGTGCGCGACTTTGCGGAGCTGGAGGCGGCCCTCCAGTTTGCGCGGCAGGAAGCCTCCGCCCGGTCCGAGGCGCTGGCCATGCGGGCCGGAGCGGCCTCGGTGCAGGTGACCCTGACTCAAGCGGACCATTCCGTGGAGATTTCGGGGGATCAGCTGTTCCTGGGAAGCGAGGTCACGGCCACGGCCACGGGCCGGCCCCGCCTGCAGGCGCACTAGCCCGCGGCTCTTAATACGCAAATAGCGTGCTGACAGTAGTCAGTCCTCCACGATCAGATTGCGCAGCTCGTCCTTGTCGCCCGCCCGCACCGGGAACTGGGAGGAGACGATCTGGCCGCAGCGGGTCACCGCCTCGCACAGCCCATCCGCCGGCCGTCCGTCCCGGATTCCCTCCACCACCAGGTCCACCACCTGCTGCCAGGTTTCAGGCGCCACCTTCAGGTTGATGCCCTTGTCGGCCAGCACCACGGCCTGGCGCTCGTAGACCGAGACGAACAGCAGAATCCCCGTGCGGTCCCGGGTCTCGGCCAGGCGGTGGCGGAAGAATGCGGTAAGCGCGGCCTCCCCGACCTCCTCAATCATTTCCGCTTGAGCGATGAACAGGCGCTTCAGCGCGGGGATGCCCCGCAGCAGCTGGTAGACCACCAGGTAGGCCACGACGAACACGGCCGGAAACACCCACAGGTCCAACAGGCTCAGGCTGCCCCAGGGCTTGAGCACGGCGTCCGCGGCGGTGGCCGCCGCGGCGAGCAGCACGCTCACGACCAGGGCCCCGAACAGGGGGGCGGCAGGGTAGTGGTAGCTGGTGGAACGCACCATTGGCACGATTTCCCCGGAAGTGCTCTTTTCCATTTCCCGCACGCACCGGGTGACGCGCTCGCGTTCCGCGGCGGTCAGGAATCCGCTGGCCAGGCTCTTTTTCACGGCATCCCCCCTCTACCAACGCCCGGAGGCACCGCCCCCGCCGAAGCCGCCTCCGCCTCCGGAGAAGCCCCCGCCTCCGGAGAAACCTCCAGCCGAACCGCCGCCGAAACCCCCGAACCCGCCGGGCCAGAACCCTCCGCCCCGGCGGCCGCCGCGGCCGCCGCGGAACAGGCCCATGGCCGACAACAGCCAGCCGCCGCCGAATCCCAGGGGGATCATGAGCAGGGTCAGCAGCCCCGGGGCGAACATGAACAGGCTGGCCAGCGGGACTAGCAAGCCGCCGGCGATCCCGCCGAGCAGGCGGCGCCGGGAGCCGATCGCCGTGGCGATCACCGCCGCCACGGCCAGAGGCATCAGCGAGCGGCCGCTGCCCGTCTTGGTGGAGCCGGGAAGCTGGCCCGTGCCCTTGTACTCGCCCTTGACCGCGCCGATGATCGCGTCGGTGGCCAGCAGGAACCCGTCATCGAAGCGCCCCGCCTTGAAGTTGGGAACGATGATCTGGTCGACGATCCTTCCGGACAGCAGGTCGGTCAGCCGGCCCTCCAGGCCGTAGCCCACCTCGATGCGCACCGCCCGGTCGTCGCGGGCCACCAGCAGGATGGCGCCATTGTCGTTCTCCGCAGTGCCGATTTTCCAGGCGTCGGCCACCCGGATGGAGAAGCCCTCCAGGTCCTCGCCCTCCAGACTGGGCACGGTAAGCACGGCCACCTGGGTGGAGTCCGAGGCTTCCAGCTGCTCCAGCTTCTGGACCATCGCCGCTTCCGCGGAGGAGCTGATCATATCCGCGTAGTCGTTCACCCTGCCGGAGAGCGGCGGCACATCCAGGGCGGCCAGCATCGGGCCGCAGGACAGCGCCAGCGCCAAGGCCAGCGCCGCCCGGCGGCCAGCGGTCGGGGCGGCGGCCATCAGCCGGGTGGCCATCGGCGTCAGAACTCGACCTTGGGAGCTTCCCGGGCGGCCTCGTCGGCCCGGAAGGGCTCCTTGCGCTTCAGGTGCAGAAACAGGTTGTTGGTCAGGGAGTAGGGGAAGCTGCGGATCGAGAAGTTGAAGGTCTGCACCGCCTCGTTGTAGCGCTGGCGCGCCACGCTGATGCGGTTCTCGGTGCCTTCCAGCTGGTTTTGCAGATCCAGGAAGTTCTGGTTGGCCTTCAGGTCGGGGTAGGCCTCGGCCACCGCCAGCAGGCGCCCCAGGACGGAGGAGAGCTCTCCCTGCGCGGCCTGGTACCTGGCCATGGCCTGCTCGTCGCCCAGGTCCTCGGCCTTGATCGTGACCTGCGTAGCCCGGGCGCGCGCGGCGATGACCGCTTCCAGGGTTTCCCGCTCGTGTGAGGCGT
Organism: Spirochaetes bacterium RBG_16_67_19; assembly: GCA_001829505.1. Taxonomy (GTDB): domain Bacteria; phylum Spirochaetota; class Spirochaetia; order SZUA-6; family DRHE01; genus MIBK01. The sequence goes on from MIBK01000108.1 coordinate 10,985, forward strand.
AGCCCTTGACCGTGGCCACCAGGTTGGGGATCAGGTCGGACCGGCGCTGCAGCTGGCTGTCGATGTCGGCCCAGGCCCTGAACACAGCCTCTTCGTTGCCCTGCAGCAGGTTGTAGCCGCAGGAAGACAGCGCCGCCACCGCCAGCCCGATCAGCGCCCAACGCGCCAGGTACTTCGCCATGATTGCCCCCTTTTGGTCCACAATACGAAAAGCGCGATTTTGTTTCAAGGCTTTTCCAAGCCCGTGGATCATGCCATATTAAACACCATGCTGCGGCGTTTTTTGCTCCGGCTCATCCTGGAAGAGGCCATCCGCAGGGAGGAAGAAGCCTACCGCTTCTACGAGGCCGCCCTGGAGCCGGTGCGGGCGCCGGAGGCCCGGGCGCTGCTGCGGCAGCTCTGCGCCGAGGAGCTGCGCCACCGGCTGAAGCTGCAAGAGCTGCAGCTCCAACCCGAAAGCCTGGAGGTGGAAGCGCACGACGTGCAGGAGTCGGAGCTGCTGGCGGACAGCGGGCCGGCGCCGGCGCCCGAGCTGGCCGGCCTGCGTCCCGAGGACGTCTGGCGCCTGGCGCTGGACAAGGAGCGGCTGGCCGTCCGCCACTACGGCTTGCTGGCTCGCAGGACCCCTCTGCCGGAGCCCCGACGGGTCTTCGCCTGGCTGGCCGCGGAAGAGCAGCGCCACGTGGACTGGGTCCTGGGAGCGCTGGAGGGCCGGGGATGAGCCAGGTGGGCTGCTTCGCGGAGGAGGTCGCCCGCCTGGGGCCTTATCGGACCCTGGACGCCGGGCCGCGGGTGATCGAGGTGGCCCGCATCACCGGCACCGTCGACAAGTGCGGCGAGCTGGACGGCCGTTTCCGCCTGCTGGGGCGCCAGCGTGACCGCCACGAGCGCTTTCGCCGCCGCAGGCTGGAGCAGGCGGACCTGGCGGTCACCGACCTGCCGCCTATCTCGGTGTACCTGCTTTCCGGCCGGTACTTCGTCATCGACGGCAACCGCAGAGTGGCCGAAGCCAAGCGGCAGAAACTGGAGTACATGGACGCCCAGGTCACGGAAGTCTTCCCCTTGAGCGACACCGCGGCCCTGGAAGGGGCCGCCTCCAGGAGGCGCTTCGAGCAGGAAACGGGGTTGAGGAACGTGCGCCTGGCCTACGAGAGCGGTTACGCCACGCTGCTGGAGGACATCGCCGCTTTCGGCCGGGCAGGCGCTGCCGAGGCCGGGGCCGCCGAGGCAGGTGCCGGCGGCGGGGCGCCCGCAGCCGACGAACCGCCGTCGCGGGAGCAGGTTCGGCGCTGGCACTCCGGTTTCTTCCGGCCCGCCTGCGCGCTGCTGTCGGGGTCCTCCCTGTCCCGGCGTTTTCCGGGAGCCGAACCGGGCGACCTGTTCGTCACGGTGGCCCGCTTCTACCGCGACCTGCTGGGCGGCTATCCGGCAGTGGCCTCCTACGAGACGCTGCTTTCAGGCTTCCGTTTCGCCCGGCGCCTGCCCGAGCGCCGGCCGCTGCGCGCGGCCCCGTTCCGGCTGCTGCTGGCCGTGTTGGGCCTCCGCCGCCCATAGGCAAGCCATGCAGGATCGCCTGGAATTCATCCGCGACCGGTTGGGCCGCAGCAGGATCTACTACAGCCGCTACAATCCTCGCGCCGAGCTGATGTACGACGTGGAGGACGCCGAGGAGGACGTGCGCTGGATGATCTACGAGATCGAGCGCCTGCGGGCGCTGCTGCCGAGGGGCGAGCCTTGACCCGCCAGGTGAGCGCAGGTACAATCCGCGGATGCGCAAGGGCAACGTGACCGGCGCCAAGGCGCTGCTCAAGGCCCTGGAAGCCCAGGGCATAGAGGTGATTTTCGGGTACCCGGGCGGCGCCAACCTGCCGATCTACGACGAGCTGAGTCGCTCCCCGATCCGCCACGTGCTGGTCCGCCACGAGCAGGGCGCCGCGCACATGGCGGACGGCTACGCCCGTTCCACCGGCAAGACCGGGGTCTGCCTGGCCACCAGCGGCCCGGGCGCCACCAACCTGGTGACCGGCCTGGCCAACGCCTTCATGGATTCCTCCCCCCTGGTGGCCATCACGGGCCAGGTGTCCCGCGCCATGATCGGCAATGACGCCTTCCAGGAAGTGGACATCACCGGCATCACCATCCCCATCACCAAGCACAACTACCTGGTGCAGGAGCCCTGGGAGCTGCCGCATGTGGTGGAGGAAGCCTTCTACCTGGCCGGCAGCGGCCGCCCGGGACCCGTGCTGATCGACGTGCCGAGGGACGTGCAGCAGGAGGAGTTCTCCCCCCATCAGGCCAAGTTCCCCCAGTTGGAAGGCTACAATCCCACGCTGGAAGGCCACCCCGGGCAGATCAAGCGGGCGGCCGCCCTGCTGAAGGGCGCCCAGCAGCCCCTGATCGTGGCCGGCGGCGGGGTATACCAGGCCGGCGCTGTGCAGGCGCTGCGCCTGCTGGCCGAGAAGGCCGACATCCCGGTGATCCATACCCTGATGGGCAAGGCCTCCTTTCCCAACTCCCATCCCCTGTGCCTGGGTCTGCTGGGCTACCACGGCCGCGTGGCGGCCAATACGGCGGTTTCGGAGGCAGATGTGATCCTGGCGGTGGGCACCCGCCTGGCCGACCGCAGCACGGGACCGCTGGGCACCTTCGCCCGCCAGGCCCGCATCATCCACGTGGACATCGACCCGGCCGAGATCAGCAAGAACGTCCCCGCCTTTCTTCCGATCGTGGGCGATGCCAAGGGCATTCTGATTCAGCTGGCCGGGCTGCTGCCCCCGGCCAAGCGCGCCGGCTGGCGGGCCAGGCTGGAGGAGGTGGCCGCTGCGCATCCGCTGAGAGGCAAACTCAAGGGAGTGAGCATTCCCAACATCCTGCGGCTGCTGCGGGGTCTGGTGGACGATCCGCTGATGGTCACGGACGTGGGCCGGCACCAGATCTTCACCGCCCATTACTTCCCCGTAGACTCGGAGCGCTCCTTCATCAGCTCTGGCGGCCTGGGCACCATGGGCTTCGGTCTGCCGGCGGCCATCGGCGCCAAGGTCGGCAATCCCGGCCGCACCGTGGTCGCCGTCTGTGGGGACGGCTCCTTCCTGATGACCTGCCAGGAGGTGGCCACAGCCGTGGCCGAGAACATCCCCGTGGTAGCCCTGGTCATGAACGACTACTGCCTGGGCATGGTCAAGCAGTTGCAGGACTCCTTCTACGGCAAACGCCACGAGTCCTGCCGCTTCGGGCGCAACGTGGACTACGCCCGCCTGGCCGAGAGCATGGGCGCCCTGGGGGTCCGGGTCACCGCGGAGGGCGAGATCGAGCCCGCCCTGCGGGAAGCGCTGGCCAGCGGCCGCCCGGCCGTGGTGGAGTTCGTGCTGGATGAGCCGGCCAACGTCTACCCGATGGTCACCGGGGCGAGCCTTCTGGAATACGTGGAGTAGGGGGAGGGCATGCGGCACACGATCTCCATCCTCTGCGACGACACCCCCGGGGTCATGACCCGGGTATCCGGGCTGTTCTCCCGGCGGGGCTTCAATATCGAAAGCCTGAGCGTGGGCCACACCGAGTTGAGCGGCAAGAGCCGCTTCACCATCGTGGTGGCCGGCGACGACGCCGTGCTGGAGCAGGTGCGCAAGCAGCTGCAGAAGATGGTGCACGTCATCAAGGCCTGGGACATCAAGCCCCTGGAGGCGGTGGAGCGGGAGCACGCCCTGATCAAGCTGGAGGTGGAGGAGCGCAAGCGGGCCGAGCTGCTGGAAGTCATCACCGCGGTGCAGGCGCGCATCGTGGATTCCTCGGGGCCGGTCTGGATCCTGGAGGTCACCGGCGAGACCAGCGCCGTGGACAGCGCCTTCAACCTTTTCGCGCATTATCGCGTGCTGGAGTCCATACGCACCGGCAAAATCGCCCTGGAGCGCGGGCACAGCCGCATGATGAAGGGCCAGCGGGGATAGGGGTGGAGCCCTACCTGGCCCGCCGTCGCAAGGAGGAGCTGTCCTTCCTGGTCGTGCGTTTCCTGAAGGCCTTCGAGTTGTTCGAGGGGATATACCGCGATTTCCGCCAGCTCACCTCCGCGGGACGGGGCTTCGGCGGTTCGGGACTGTTCCAGCGGGTGAAACAGATGGAAGAGGACCTGGTCTTCGGCATAAAGGAAAAAGCCCATTTCCTGTTCCGCGGTGCGGCACCCGGAGGACAGCAGGCGGAGGGCGGCCGCTCGCGCCATACCCTGGCCGGGCTGCGCCGCTCGCTGGTGGACCGGTCCCTGGACTCCACCATCGGCACCGGCTTCCACATGTTCATGATCCTGCGCGAATGCCTCTACCAGCTGGAAGTCTACGCCCCGCGCTACGAGGCGGAGCTGGAGCAGACCGAGCGCCTGGAGGAGCTGGCCAGGCGCATCGGCTCCGCGCTGGGGGAGGAGGAGGCGCACGAGCTGGAGCACATACGCCAGATCGTGAAGCATGGGGAGGGCCTGGCCTCCTACTCCCGGGAGCTGGCCGAGCAGGCCCTGGAGCGCTGCCGCGCCCTGTTCCATCGTGCCGCCGAGCTGCTCCGGCACCTGGTCGAGGAGGCGGGGCGCAACGAGGTTCTGGTGCTGAACCTGCTGCGGGAGCGGGAGGCGGTGGACAGGGTGTACGGGGAAGGCGGCGCGGAGCGCCTGTTCAGCCACATGTTCCGCAATTCGGGCAAGCCTGGAACCACAGGGCTGGCCAAGGCCCTGGCCTACGCCCGCAAGAACTGCGGCAACACCGAAGCGCTGGGCGGATAAGGCCCTTTTGGTTCCTGGCGGCTATTGACCAGCACGGCGGAGTCACCGTAGATTAGGCCCCACAGGAAAAGCGACATGGGAAGCATCGTCTGCAAGTTCGGCGGCACTTCCGTGGCTGACGCCGCCCAGATCCGCAAGATCCAGTCCATCCTCCGCGCCGATCCCCGGCGCCGGTACGTGGTGGTTTCCGCCCCCGGCAAGCGCAGCAAGGACGACAAGAAGGTGACCGACCTGCTGTACCTCTGCCACGAGCTGGCCTCGGCCGGCCTGCCGATCAGCGAGGCTTTCCACTTGATCCGGGAACGCTTCCTGGGCATCGCCAAAGAGCTGGGTGTCCGGGCCGATCTGGAGCGCCGCATCCAGGAGGTGGAGCAGGGCATCCAGGGCAAGGCCTCCCGGGACTGGGTGGCTTCGCGCGGGGAGTATCTGTCGGCCGTCCTGGTGGCGGAGTACCTGCAGGCCCGCTTCGTGGACACGGAGAAGCTGATCAAGATCCGCGAGGACGGGAGGGTGGACGAGAGCACCTACGGCCTGCTGGGCGGGGCCCTGCAGGGGGAGGGGATGTTCGTGGTCCCGGGCTTCTACGGCTCGACGCTGGACGGGCGGGTGAAGACCTTCTCCCGCGGCGGCTCGGACATCACCGGGGCCATCGTGGCCCGGGCCGCCGGCTCGGAGGTATACGAGAACTGGACGGACGTTTCCGGGTTCCTGATGACCGACCCCCGCATCGTCAAGGACCCCAGGCCCATGCGCCGGGTCACCTACCGGGAGATCCGCGAGTTGGCCTACATGGGCGCCAACGTGTTCCACGAGGAGGCCATCTTCCCGGTGTACGCGGCCCGCATCCCGATCAATATCCGCAACACCAATGCCCCGGCGGACCCCGGCACCCTGATCGTCAACGAGCGCAGCCTGGAGGACGGGGTGGTGGTGGGGATCGCCGGCAAGCAGGGTTTCAGCATCATCTTCATCGAGAAGATGCTGATGAACAAGGAAGTGGGCTTCGGCCGGCGGCTGTTCAGCATCCTGGAGGCGCACGGGATCAGCTTCGAACACGCCCCCTCGGGCATAGACACGATGTCGGTGATCGTGGCCGACAGCGAATTGAAGGACAAGAGCCATATCCTGCTGGAGGAAATGCAGAAGGAGCTGTCACCGGACAGCGTGGAGATCCTCCCCGGCTACGCGCTGATCGCCACGGTGGGCGAGGGCATGTCCCACCATCCCGGCATCGCCGGCCGGCTTTTCGGCGCCCTGGGCCAGGCCGGGGTCAACGTGCGGATCATCGACCAGGGCTCCTCGGAAATCAACATCATCGTCGGGGTGGAGAGCAAGGACTACGAGAAGGCGGTCAACGCCATCTACCAGGCTTTTTGCGGTAAATGAAATGAACACGGTCGAAGTCCGCCTGGAGCTGCGCCTGCCGCAGGAGATCTACGATTTCCTGCAGGAGGAGTCCAGGCTGAAGAAGCTGAGCTTCGAGGGGCTGGTGCTGCTGTACGTGCGGGAACGCCTGCAGCAGCAGCGCGCCAGGTAGGCCGACCCGGCCTATTCCCGCCCCTCGTAGTTGAGCAGGCGGCGCTCCCCCTGCAGGGCGCGCTTGGCGCCGAGGTCCTGGCTGATCTCCAGCGTGCCCAGGTACTTGCCCTCCCGGTCGCGCATCGCCACGTACTCGATGTGCACGAACTTCCCGTCCATCTGGATCCAGAAAGCAGCCCGGCTCTGGGCCCCCGACTTGAAGTCCCGCAGGATGCGCTCCACGATGTGCACGCTATCCGGCGGGTGGCACTGCTGGACCTTGCGCCCGAGGATGGCCCGAGTCCGGGTGAAGATCCGGTCCGGGGCCTGGTTGAAGAAACGTACCGTGTCCTGGGCATCCACGAAGGTCAGGTCCACGGTCAGGCTGTTCAGCAGCGCTTCCAGCTCGCGGGGGGCGAAGCTGCCCGAGGGCAGGTCGATGCGCCGCGCCTCGCCGGCCGCGGGCTGCTCGCCCCCGGCCTGCTGCCCGGCGCCGGAGGGTGCGCTTTCGGCCGGCCGCCAGTCATCGACGGGATCGTACAGGCAGAAACCGACCTCCGGGCTCTGGCGCCAAATCTCGAACCACTCGGCCTCCGACAAGGTATCCAGGCACATGGGGAACAGGATGTTTTCTTCCTTGAAAATCATTTCGTCGATCGAGTCGGCCAGCGGCCGCAGGACCTGCTGGCTGGCGCGCTGCCATTCCGCCGGCGCTGCCGAGTGATCGCGGGCGGCCTGCTGCGCCCTGGCCAGCAAGGCGCGGGTTTCGTCGTGCTTACCCCACATCACCGCCGGCGGGCCGGAAATGCCGTGCTTTTCCAGATAGGGGAAGAGCAGGTTTTCCTTGCGCGAATAATGCTTCTCCACGTCCGACAGCAGCCGCAGCTCGGCGGCCGCCTGGTCCCAGAAATCCGCGGCGGCGGGCAGCTCCCGGAGCCTGGCGGCGACCCGGGCCAGCTCGTGGTTCTCCTGGAGGAAGGTGTGGACCGGGTGTCCCGGCACCGCCTCCCGGGCCCCGCTCTGATCGATGGCGCCCTTGAGCACCGCGGAGTGCACGTCGCAGAGCTTCAGGACCTCCTCCTGGGGCAGCCCCTCCGCGATCAGTTCCTGCTCCACCTCGACCACTACGTCGTATGGCACCTGCCCCAGCAGCGCGGCCAGCCGGCTCTTCACCGCCTCGGGGGCCTGGCCTTCGTGAAGCTGGAGGATGAGGTGCTTCAGCAATTCCTTGCGCTTTTTCGAGTTGTCGATCAGTTCGCTCATGGCTGAAAGTATGCCATTGCCGCGCGCCGCGAGGCAACCGGCCGGCCTGGCCTCCCCTTTGACTAAGGCCTGCGGCTGTGGGTATAACCCTGCATAGACCATGAAGCTGACCATACTGGGCAGCGGCACCAGCCACGGGGTTCCCGTGATCGGCTGTTCCTGCCCCACCTGCCTTTCCGAGGACCCGCGCGACAACCGCAGCAACGCTTCGCTGCTGATCGAGTCCGGCGGCCAGAACATCCTGATCGACTGCGGCCGGGATTTCCGCCAGCAGGCCTTGCGCCACCAGCTGGGGAGGGTGGACTGCATCCTGCTCACCCACACCCACTTCGACCACGTGGCGGGAATCGATGACCTGCGCGTGTTCAGCCGCCGCGGCCATCCCATCCCCCTGTTCGGCAGCCCCGCCCATCTCAACTACCTCAAAACCTACATCTACCATTACCTGTTCGACCCGACCATCCAGCGCGGCGGAGGGGTGACGGAGCTGGACCTGGTGGCGGTGGACGAACGCTTCCTGCTGGCGGGGCTGCTCTTCGAAACGCTGCCAGCCTGGCACGGGGAGCTGGAGGTGTTCGGCTACAAGTTCGGCGGCTGCGCCTATCTCAGCGACGTCTCGCGCGTGCCCAAGGCGACCCTGCAGAAGCTGTACAACCTGGAAGTGCTGGTGCTGGGCGCGCTGCGCCACGCCCCGCACCCCACCCATTTCACCATTTCCCAGGCCCTGGAGCTGGCTTCCGAGGTGAAGCCCCGCCGGCTGTACCTCACCCACCTTTGCCACGACGTCCTGCACGAGCAAACGGAGCAATCCTTCGAAAAAAAGGGCGGCCCGTATCATACCGGGTTGGAGGCCCATCTGGCCTACGACGGCCTGCGGATCGAGCTTTAGGCCGGCTCCTCGTCCAGGTACTGCAGGCGGTAGAGGTTGTAGTACATCCCCTGGCGGGCGATCAGCTCCGCGTGGCTGCCTTCCTCGAACAGCTCCCCCTTGTGCAGGACCAGGATGCGGTCGGCGTGGCGGATGGTGGAAAGGCGATGGGCGATCACCAGGGAGGTGCGCCCTTTCAGCAGGGCGACCAGCGCCGCCTGGATGAGCTTTTCGGTCTCGGTGTCGATGTTGCCGGTGGCCTCGTCCAGGATCAGCACGTCCGGATTGTGGGCCAGCACGCGGGCGAAGGACAGCAGCTGCCGCTGCCCCATGGAGAGGTTGGAGCCGCGTTCGGCCAGCCTGGCTTCCAGCCCTCCGGGCAGGCGGTCGATGAAGGTGTCCGCCCGCACCAGTTCCACCGCCTGCCGGACCCGCTCATCGGAAATGGGGCTGCCGAGGCGGATGTTTTCCGCCACAGTCCCGGAGAATATGAACACGTCTTGCAGAACAGACTGCACACGCCGGCGAAGGCTGGCGGTGGAGTACTCGCGGATGTCCGTCCCGTCCAGGCGTATGGACCCGGATTGGATGTCCCACAGCCGGGTGAGCAGGGAGGTGATGGTGGTCTTGCCGGCGCCGGTATAGCCCACGATGGCCACGGTCTCTCCCGCCTTGACCCGGAAGCTGAGGTCCCGCAGCACCGCTTCCCCCTCCTTGTAGGCGAAGCTGACCCGCTCGAACTCGATGGCCCCGCGCACCGCCTCCAGCGCCTTCGGGGCGGCGGGCTCCGGGATGCGGGCGTCGGTGTCCAGCAGGCCGAACACCCGCTCCGAACCGGCCATGGCCGACTGCAGGATGTTGTACTTCTCCGACAGATCCATGACCGGCTCGTAGAACATGCGGATCAGGTTCAGGAAGGCGATCAGCGTGCCCAGGGATACCAGGTCGCGCAGCACGAACCGGCCCCCGAAGTAGATGATGGCGGCCAGCGAGGTGGTGGAGAACAGGTCCACCAGGGGGCGGAAGGTGGCGAAGACGTACATCTCTCCCAGGTTGGCCTCCAGCAGCCGGTCGTTGCGCTCGCGGAACTGGCCCAGGCTGAAGCGCTCCCGCACGAAAAGCTGCACGATGCGCATGCCGGAGAGGTGCTCGGCCAGGAAGCCGTTCAGCCGGGAAACCGCCTGGCGCACCCGGCGGAACACCTCCCGGGCCCGGCTGCGGAACAGCAGGGTCAGCACCAGGACCGGGGGCAGCGTGGCCAGGGTGACCAGCGCCAGGCGCGGGTTGAGCAGGGTCAAGGCCACCAGCACGCCGCCCATCATGACGAAGTCCCGCAGCAGCGACGGCAGCACCGAGGTGAACAGCTCGTTGACGGTTTCCACGTCGTTGGTGATCCGGTTCACCAGGCGGCCCACCGGCTGGGAGTCCAGGTAGCGCAGGGACAGGCCCACGGTGTGGTCGAAGGCCTCGGTGCGCAGGTCCTTCATGATCATCTGCCCGACATAGGCCTGCAGGTAGGTCTGGCCGAAGGTGAAAAGAAGCACTCCCGCCAGGACGAGGAAAAACCACACGGCTGCCCTGGCCAGGCCGCGGAAGTCGTCGGCCCGCAACGCCCGCCTCTCTCCCGGCTTCAGGCTCCGGAAATCCTGTTCGGCGATCACCGCCACCCCGTCGACGGTCCGGAACAAGGAGGGCCGGCTGGCCATCACCCGGCGGGCGGCCTCGCTGTCCGAGTACCCGCGCAGCACCAGGTAGTTGGGTTCGAGCAGGGCTCCCTGCGCGCGCAGGCGGTCTTTTTCCAAAGCGCTCAACGCGCCCAACCCGGAAACCCGCAGGTACTGGATGTCCCCGATCCGCAGGGCGGGGTCCAACTTGCCCAGCCTTTCCAGCTGGTCGGCGGGGAGCTTGGAGACGACCAGCCCCCGGTGATAGGGCAGGATGTGGGCGTCCACCGTGCGCTGCACGATGACCGGCAGGGCCAGCTCCCCGGCGGAGGAAGCCAGCAGGGCGGCCAGGGAAAGCAGGAACACCGCCAGATACGGGCGCAGGTACTTCAGCAGGCGGCGCATGAGGGCCGAGTCGTAGCTTTTCAGAATGTCTTCGGATTCGAAGTAGTCGCTCACCCGTGCCCCTTCAGAATCTTCTCCAGCTGCTGAAGGCGCAGGATGTCCGCATAAAAGCCGGGGATCGCTGCCAGCTGGGCCGGGGTTCCTTCCTGGGTGATGCGGCCGCCCTCCAGCACCACGACGCGGTCCGCGTTGCGCAGGGTAGAAACGCGGTGGGAGACCAGGATCACGGTGCTGCCCCGCAGGCGGGGCAGCAGAGCCGAAAGGATGGCCTCCTCGGTTTCCGTATCCACCGAGGACATGGCGTCGTCCAGGATGTAAATCGCGGCCTGCGCGGCGATGGCGCGGGACAGGGCCACGCGCTGCTTCTGGCCGCCGGAGAGGGTGATGCCCCGCTCCCCGACCACGGTCTCCCAGCCCTGGGGGAAGTTGCCCAGGTCGCGCCGGATCGTCGAGATGGCGGCGGCCTTTTCCAGCAGGCCGGCATCCGCGTCCTCGGCGCCGAAGGCGATGTTCTCGCGGATGGAGGTGGAGAACAGGAAGGTGTCCTGCGGCACGACCCGGATGGCGGAGCGCAGGCTGGCCAGGTCGTACTCCCGCACGTCGTGGCCGTCCACGAACACGGCGCCCGGGGGCGGATCCAGCAGCCTGGGCAGCAGGTTCACCAGGGTGCTCTTGCCGCTGCCGGTGCGCCCCAGCAGGCCCACGATGGACCCCGCCGGGATGTCCAGCTCCAGGTTCAGCAGCACGGGCTTCTCCATGCCGGGATAGGCATACGAGAGTGCGTGAAGCCGAATGTCGCCTTGCAGGGGCCCCCGGCGGGCCTGTGCGGGCGGAGGGCTGGCGATGTCCGGCTGCTCCGCCAGGATCTTGTTGATCCTGCCGAGCGAGGCCCCCGCCCGCTGCAGAAGGTTAACGGTGAAGCCGGCCCCGAGCATGGGCCAGATCAGCATTTGCAGATAGGCGAAGAAGGCGGTGAACATTCCGGGGGAAAGGCTTCCTTCCATGACCGAGCGGCCGCCCAGGAGCAGGAAGATCAGGCTGGTGAGCCCGGCCAGAAAACCCACCAGGGGGAAAAAGAAGCCGAAGGTCTTGGCCAGGGACAGGTTCCGGTCGGAATAATCCCGGTTCTTGTCGGCGAAGCGGCGGCCGAAGGCCTGCTCCTGGACGAAGATCTTGAGCACCCGGATGCCGGCGATGGATTCCTGGGCCAGGTCGCTCATGGCGGAGAAGCCCTCCTGCACGCTCTTGAACTTCTCGCCGACGATCTTGCCGAACAGAATCACCCCCACGGTCAGCACCGGCAGGGGGCTGATGGAAAGCAGGGCCAGGCGGGGGTTCTGGGCCAGCAGGATGACCAGGATGGCCAGGGTCAGGAAGAAGCCGTCTACGAATGAAACGAAGGCCATGCCGGTGGCCATGCGGATGGCGTTCATGTCGTTGGTCATGTGGGCCATGAGGTCCCCGGTCTTGCTCTTCCCGTAGAAGGTCGTGGAGAGGGCCTGCAAATGCGCGAACAGCCGCTCGCGCAGCTCGTTCTCAATGCGGCGGGAGGAGCCGTTGATGAAGAAGCGCCAGAAGAACCGCCCCAGGGCGATCAGCCCGGCGGTGGCAATGGCGAGCAGCACCGGCGGAACCAGGCCGGCCAGCGAAAAGCCGCCGGAAGCGACCAGGTCCACGGCCCGGCGCACGAGCTGCGGCAGGTAGAGCTGGCCGGCATCGGCCAGCAGCAGGAAGAGGAGCCCCGCCAGGTACCGCGGCCAATAACGGCGCAGATAGGGCAGGAGGGTGCGGAACTCGCGGAGCATTGCGATAAAGTAACGAGATTTCCGGGTCTAGTCCATGCAGGATCGCCCAGGTTCACCCTGGGAACAACAGCTAATATTTTGACATTTCCGGTTGCCGTAACCTATAATTTGCACCGGACAAAGACCAGAATCGGAGGTAGCAACATGGGGACAAAACGCCCTTTCAGAGTTGCGGTGTGTATGATCTCACTTTTTCTCCTCCTGGTTTCGGGAGCGGGAAAGGGGAATGCCCAGGGGAGGAAAAGACTTACCTTTTACTACATCGACCATGGTACGGGAATGCCTAATTATCCGTTCTGGCCTGTTTACTACAAGGGGATCGCCGATGCCGCCGCGCTGCTGGCCCCGCTTGGCGTCGAGGTCAAGCACTTCTCCGCAGGAGAATACGACCTTCAAACCCAGAGCGAAATGCTGAAGCAAGCGGTCGCGGCCAATCCGGATGGGCTGGTCACTACCATGAGAGACCCGAAGTCCTTTGAATCAATCCTGAAACCCTTGCTCGAAAAGGGCATCCCGATCATGGCGGCCAACGTTGAAGACCTCCGCCCCCCGGCGCAGCGCATTCCGTATCTCGGCTATTATGGGGAAGACAGCTCGAGATCGGGGACTGAACTTGCAGACGCTCTGATCGCCATACTGAAGAAGACCGGTGCAAAGAAGCCCCGTTTGGCACTGCTCATCTCTCCCGTAGCGGGGAACGCGATGTGGGAAGCCAGGTTGTCGCTGCTCGGTAGTCGCCTCACCGAGGCCTATGGAACGAAGAGCGAGAAGATCGTTGACTTAGATGGGACGCAAGCGCGGACTTACTTGGAAAAGAACCCGGAGGTCGACCTGATCTGCGCACACGAATCCCAGATGCACCGTTCCCTCATTCCACGGCTGAAGGGCTTGGGGAAGCGGCCGGGCAAGGACATCTACCTTCTCTGTTTCGATATCGGAGAAGGAAGTCTGGAGGACATCAAGAGCGGGTACGTGGCAGCCGCCTACGATGAGCAGCAATATCTTCAAGGATACCTGCCGCTTTTCGACTTGTACCTGCATCTAACAAAATACAAGGTTCATCCCGTTCGAGTAATCACGGGGATCATCATCGACGCGCACAATGTCGATTCCGTGGTAGATGGGGCGCGGGCTGGCTATCGATAGCCCTGCTATTGCACGATGAGCGGGGACGGCAGATAGCCGGAAAGATCCAGGCGGTTGATGTACCACTCCAGGCCGATGCGCACCAGCCCGACGGTCAGGGTCCGCGGCCCGGCGAAATCCACAGGCCCGGTGACCCGGACACTGGCCGAGTCAGGGCTGGTGTCCTGCACCTCCAGGACGTACTTCGTGGTATCGGACATCTCGGCCGGGGGAAACCAGTCGTCCCAGGTCTGGCTGGGCGGCAGGGTGGCCAGGTCGGTGTAGTCGAGTGTCGTCGCGGGATCGAAGTTCTGGTAGGCGTACTGCCGGCTCTCGTTCAGGTCGTTTTCCAGGCGCATCACTCGCTCGGTCTTGGAGGTGCCGAACGGCGCGCAGGAGGCAAGTGCCAGCGGGAGAAGCACAAGCAACAGGTACGCCCTTTTCCTCATCAAGAACCTCTCTCTAGTTGATGATCAGAGTGGTCGCAAAGACATCCCCGGGATCCTTGTACATTTCCGAGATCATCCAATCGTTATCAAGTTTCTCCACTTCAAATCGAATACTCCAGTGCAGGCCATCTGTATTAATTACCGTGAAAGTGACATTCAAAGGATCGCTTGTGTTAAGCGCGGAATACGTATAGGGAATCTTGAGAACCGGGAAGTTCGTCTCCCAGGTGTCAGGGTCCTGAGCTCCTGCCATATTGAAGATGTCAGGGTGGAAGTTCAGGTACACATCGCTGCGGTCGGTTTCGTTCATGTCGGAAACGAACTGCTGAACACGGTCTTCAATGGATACTCCCAGGAGCGAGCAGGAGACTCCATAGAACAGCCAGCCGATGGCAAGAAGGAGCAAGAGCAGCCTAACAAGTTTCCGCTTCATGAAAAACCTCCGCATCAGATATCGACTTCCAACAGCCTCGGAATAATGTGCTCCTCGAAGGCTGAAAGCATTTGCTCGTACTTCGCCAGGAAACTCACAAAGGACGAGTCTGCAGATTCGCGGATCTGCCCGGCCTTTTGGAGCAGGTACATGCGGCCGCCCACAAATCTACGCAAGGAAAGGGCGGCCACTGCATAATACCGGTAGTTCAGCACCAGGTTGCTGGTCTGAACTGTAATCGCATGTACCACGTCCCTTTCGAAGGCTTGTGCGTCCTCGATTCGTTTTGCGTTGATCATTTCCTGCTGGATTTCCCGTTCTTGCTTCAGCCTGGCGCTGTATTCCTGATACAGGCTCCAGGCCTCGTTGGTCTTGGCAATGTGGAACTCCAGTTGGTCCAGCACGTCCTGCATGGCAGCGGCCGGGTCGGCCATGAGAGCCCGCAGCTTCTCGTCGTTCCAGCTGCGATAGTCGATCCTCTCCCTCGGAGGCCGGAACTTCGCGCCCGGCGGCTGGCCGGGGCGGACCTCCACGGCCTCCTCCGGGGCCAGCGCCACGGTGGCGCCCTCCGCCTCCACCTCCACCGCGCCCTTCTCCACGACGATCAGGGCCGAGCCGTCCACCCCCGCGTAGACCGTGAGCTCGGTGCCGCGCACCCCGGCGATGCAGCTGGCGGTCTGGATCAGCGGCTCCTGGCCGGTAAGCTTGTCGTAGCGGAACTTGACGGAGCCCAGCACCAGGGACAGCACCCCGGTGGTCCTGCCCTTCTGCTCCTTCTCCATGAGGGTGAAGACCGTGCCCGGGTCGATGCGCAGGGTGACGCCCCTTTGTTCCAACTCCACGAAGCCGTCCGCGCCGGTGCGCACCCCGTCGCCGGTGTTCAGGATGTCGCCGATAGCCGCGTCGCGAACGGTTCCGCTTTTGAGGCGCACGGAGGCCTGCCCCTCGGTGTAGGCCACGCCGGCGGGCACCGCCCCGGCGGCCAGGGCGGCGGCCAGGAACAGGGCAGCAAGCACACAGCTCTTCATCAGAAGGGCCCCTTGAAGCCGCTGATCTTGCGCGAGAAGGCCGTGAAACGCACCAGCAGCAGGACGCGGCGATCGTCGGCGGTGCGCAGCTCCAGCAGCCGGCTGCCTTTCCTGACGTACTTCTTGAAGAAGGTGCGCGCTTCCATGGAATCCCGGAATTCCTTGTAGC
>MIBK01000109.1:0-338 GCA_001829505.1 Spirochaetes bacterium RBG_16_67_19
CCGGGGAGAGCTGCTCACCCTGCTGGGCCCGTCCGGCTGCGGCAAGACCACTTCGCTGCGCCTGGTAGCCGGCTTCCTGCAGCCGGAGGCCGGTCGTATCCTCATCGGCGGCCAGGCGGTGGAGGGGCAGCCGCCGCACCGCCGCCGCATCGGCATCGTGTTCCAGGACTACGCCCTGTTCCCCAACCTGAACGTGTTGGACAACGTCTGCTTCGGCCCCGCGGTGCAGGGCTGGGAACGAGGGCGCACGCGGGCACGCGGCCGGGAGCTGCTGGCCATGGTGCACCTGCCCGGCTACGAGCGCCGGCGCGTGCACACCCTGTCCGGGGGGGAGCGCC
>MIBK01000109.1:353-4648 GCA_001829505.1 Spirochaetes bacterium RBG_16_67_19
CCCGCGCCCTGGCTCCGCGCCCGCGCCTGCTGCTGCTGGACGAGCCGCTATCCGCCCTGGACGCCAGGCTGCGGCGCTCCCTGCGCCAGGAGATCCAGGCGGTACAGCGGGAGCTGCAGGTGACCACGGTGTACGTGACCCACGACCAGGAGGAAGCCCTGGCCATCTCCGACCGCATCGCGGTCATGCGCGCCGGGCGCGTCGAGCAGATCGGCAGCCCCGAGGAGGTCTACCGTCGCCCGGCCAGCCTATTCGTGGCCGGCTTCATCGGCCAGGCCAACCTGATCCCCGGCACGGTGCGGGAGGTGCGCAACGGGCTGGCGGTCCTGGACACCCCGCTCGGCAGGCTGACGGCCCCCGCCGGCGGAGCCCCGCCGGCGCGCGGCGATAAACGCGCGTTGTTCTTCCGCCCCGAGGCGGCGCGCCTGAACGGCGCCGGCGGAAAATGGGGCAACCTCTTCCGCGGCCGGGTCGTGTCGCAGGAGTACCTGGGTGCGCAAGTGGAAGTCGTGGTGGAAGCCGGAGGACAGGCCGGAGGGCAGCGCCTGGTGGTGTCCCTGCCCCCGGGCCCCGGCTCGCCGGGCGGGGTCGTGCGCTTCGCCGTGGACCCGCGGGACTGCTGGCTGCTGCCGGCGGAGGGCCCGTCCGGCGCCGCCTCTAGTTCTCCAGGATCGTGATCTCCACGCGGCGGTTGGTCCCGGTGGCCGTCGTCGATGTAGCTACCGACCACAACTGCAAACCCAGCGTTGCCTGACCGGAAGCCAGCGCCTGCTTGACGGCGGCGGCGATGTCCGCAGGCTGTTCGACCCGGACGCCAAAGCAACCGAACTCCCGGGCGATGTTGGCGAAGTTGAGAGGGTTGAACAGGTAGACCTCGCCTCTGTTGCCTTTCTTGTCGCCGTAGGCCTTGTCGATGCCAACCATGCTCTGGGCGAAGGCGCTTCCTGGAGACACGGGCGTATCCGTCGGCCATGTAGGCGGCCCCCATCTCGGTGTGGGCGGTGATGCGCTTGATGCCCTCGATGCGTCGTTCCGCAGCACTCGCTGCGAAGGTACACCGCCGGGTGGGTCACGGATCACTCATGGAGTCGATCGAGGTGCGGGTGGAGCCGTTGCGGGCGTAGCGGCGCTCAGCGCGGAAAGAGCGAGTTGGCCCTCCGGTACAGGATGTCGTCGGCGATGAGCTTCAGATCGGCCGAGACTCCGGAAAGGTCCACCGGCGAAGCCCAGGCGACGCGGGCCAGCTCCTCGCGGGGCACGGTTCGCAGGATGCCATGCAGCGCCACGGGATCGGTTCCCCCCTCCTTGCGAAGCGCATCCGAGATGACCTCTCCCCAGGCGAACCCCCGATTCCTGGCGATGATCCAGATGTCCGCCACGTCCTTCGGCTCATAGCGGAAGACTGCCGCAACCTTGTTGGCCAGGATGTTCTGCCAAGTGTCCGACCTGCCAAGGACCGGATCGGACTCGACCGCACCGACGCGGGGCGCCGTGTCGTTCACGAGGTCGATCTTCAGGTCGACCCTCTCCCCGCGGTCCTCTCGGGAAACCCACAGCTGCGTATGCCACTGGGAACGCCTGAGGCGCTCCTGGTCGATGAGCAGCCGCCCTCCTCGTTCCGCCTCCTTCAGAAGCGCGAACAGCCTCTGCACGTGATCCGCGTAGCGGGGATCCGAATCCACGAACAGGTCGAGGTCGTCCGAGAACCTATGGCCGAACCAGCGCCTGCTCAGCGCGGTACCACCGGTCAGATAGAAGGGAGTCTCGGACCTTCGCACGAGAAGCAGGATCCCATCCTGAAAGGGGTAGAGCTTCTCCCTGTAGAAGTCTCCTGACGTATTCATATCTCTCCCGCACGTCGTCGTGGCGGATTCGCGCGATCAGGAGGGTCGTAAGCCGGGTGCGCAGCCGGTCTGTACCCAGCAGGTCCAGAACATCGTACCAGGACAGGCGCTCCAGCATGCGCAGTAGCACGCGCTCGGCGCTAAAATGCCCGATGGCGCCGCGTTTTCCGACCGCCACCTCGTAGAGATCGTACGGATCGACGTCGTAGTCCCAGACGACGTGCCGCATGATGGCGCGGATCGCTTCCTTGTCCTCTGCCGCGATCATGGCTTGCCCTGACTCACACTGTACGTCAATCGTTGCGATCGCGTCTACGGCGCGGCTGTCCGCGCCGAGTATGCGGATTTCTTCCTGGCGCCGCTGCTAGGGAGGCGCGCGCGGCCCCGATGGACAGGAGGTAGTCGGCCACGGCCCGGGCGCGGTCGGCGTACTTGGACAGGATCTGGCCGATGGCCCGCAGCTTGGCCTTCTCGGAGGTTCTCCAGGGCTTCCAAGATCGGACAGGCAGTGGTCGGCCCGCGCCCCTCGCAGGCTTCGGTCAACCTCCAGAGCAGAGAGCCTTCCTCATCCTTCGTAAGCCCCGAACCCGTTCCTCGATCTCTCCGATCTTCGCTTGCGCCCGCTGGCGGACCTCTGAACAACTTGCCTTTGGATCAATTCGCAAGGACAGCAGCTCCTGGACCTCCTTTAGCGAGAATCCAAGATGTTGCGCCTGGCGGATGAACCTGAGCCGATCCACCGCCTCGGCTGCAAACTGTCGATACCCCGAACGGCTCCGGGCGGGCGGAGGGAGGAGCCCCTTTCGTTCGTAATAGCGGATCGTTTCGATCCTACTCCGCAGCGTTCCGCCAGCTGCCCGCTTGTCAACAATCTGGGCGACATGGTTTCCGGCCGGCATCCGGCGGCGATCCTTCAGCGACATGGCCGGTCCTTCATAGCCTTCCTAGATCCCCTGGAAGCGAAGCCAGGAGCTGATTAGCCTGGAGAGGTCCACCACCTTGGCAAAGGACAGAACCGAGACTGCCAGGAAGACCAGCAGCAGGGCCAGGCGCCCGGGGTAGAGCAGTTTCCGCGGCGATGTGCCGGAAGCCTGAACCCGGAGGGTTACCCGCCGGGCGTAGAACGCCGCCAGCAGCAAAGCCAGGAACAGGAAGATCGAACCAAACAGGAGCTTGGGGCCTGCCGGGTCTCTAGCCCCCCACTGCTCCAGCCAGGCGGCCAGGCCGAAGAGGGCTATGTTCAGCCGGGAGAAGCTTCCCGTGAAGATCAGCGCCCCCAGCGCCACCAGGAAGACGCCGCTGGCCACCTTGATGGCGTGCAGGTGCGGTCGCACGCGCAGCATCTGTCTGCTGAAGGAGCTGAAGAACGCGCCGGCCAGCAGGAACGGCGTACCCAGACCCAGGGAGTACAGCGCCAGCAGGGCCACGGCGCTCCCCAGCTTTTCGGAGGTGCCGGCTAGGAAGAGGATCGAGGCCAGGATCGGTCCCACGCACGGCGTCCACCCTGCCCCGAAAGCCACGCCCACCAGCACAGCCCCCAACGCCCCCTGCGGGCGTTTGCGCAGGTGAAAACGCCGCTCCATGTTTAGAGCCTTCCAAAAGTCGAAGATGAAGTTCAAGCCGAAGAAGACCACGACGGCCCCGGCGATGCGGTAGATGAGGGTCTGGGTTCCGCCCAGGGCCAGGGCGGCGCTGCTGAACAGCACGCCCAGGGCTATGAAGACCATGGAGAAACCCAGCACAAAAAACAGGGTTTTCAGAAACACCGCCCGGCGGATAACCCGCTGCTCTGCAAGCTGGCCGTAGGAGATGCCCCCAAGGAATGACAGGAACGACGGGATGATGGGCAGGATGCAAGGGGAAAGGAAGGAGATGACCCCGGCCCCGAAGGCAATGAGAAAGCTCAGGTTCTCCGCCGGCATCGACCGCCCTCCGGCTCGCGGCTAGCGGGAAGAAGCGCCTTCATAGATCACCCCATCCTTGAGGATGCGGCGGAACAACTCCAGCATCTCGGGGGTATCCCACTCCCGGGCCCCGACCGTACGAGCGAAGACGAACCCCTGGCGATCCAACAGGTAGGTAGTAGGGATAGCCCGGGCCGTGTACTGGGCGCCCACCGTACCCTTGGTATCCAGCAGCACGGTGAAGGTGAGGCCCAACTCCTTGACGAAGCTCTGTACCCTGGTTTTGTCCTCCTGGAGGTCTACGGCCAGGATCTCCAGGCCCTGGTCCTTGAGCTGTTCATACAGCCGCTGCATGGAAGGCATCTCGGTCCGGCAGGGGCCGCACCAGGTGGCCCAGAAGTTCAGGAAAACCACCTTGCCCTTCAGGCCGCTCAGCTTGATGTACTTGCCTTTCAGGTCTTGAAGCTCAAACTCGATGGGGTCCAGAGGCTTTGGCGCTGTACCGACGCCCTGCCCTCTGAGGCTTTGCATCAGGCTTTCCCCGTGG
>MIBK01000110.1:0-541 GCA_001829505.1 Spirochaetes bacterium RBG_16_67_19
ATCTCCCGCGTAAGTGCATCATCGACTTCCGTCATTGCATCGCGAAACGGGCCCCAGTAGGAACAGGTGAACTCGCTCCACCCAAGGCACGGCGTTCGGAAGCATTGGCCACGCCTCAGCCGACGGTAGAATAGATCCTGCAAATGGTGCCGTGGATTATTTTGCCGGCCATTTTGGGCGCCCACGATGACCCCGTGCAGCCGGTAACAGACGCTATGCAATACTGTCGCAAACAACTGCATGCTGCTGCCACCAGCTATTGGCCCCTTATTAAACAGGTCAGCTTTGCGCAGCGGTCCGCCGTAGTTTGTCGTATAGCGCTGAACGCTCACTCGCCCGCCTGGTTCCCCAATCCGACGGCAAATCCCGACCTTCGTCGGGCAGATCCAAGCTGCGCCGTCCGCAAAGAAGGCAATCGACTCGAATAAGGCCTTGGCGGCCGACCAAGTAGGTGCCGGGTAGCTGGTTGGTGTCCCGCCTGTATCTGGGCGCGAAAACATGGCAAGTGGGCCGGCCACCTCAAAGGCCACGTCGTACCTTC
>MIBK01000110.1:554-7087 GCA_001829505.1 Spirochaetes bacterium RBG_16_67_19
TTCCACCACCCTTTCCAATTCAATGACTTTAAGCGGCTCTATCTTAAGTCCCTTTCGCTTTTTTATTTTACACCCTCTCTGTCGCAACGAGCGCAACAAGACGCGCAAACCCTCCTATAGTGTATGGTAAATTGATGCCAGTACTTCCGCATCGGCCGCCATCCGTTGCCGCAATTCGGCCGGCTCCATCACCTCCACGTCCGCTCCCCAGCCCCGGATCCAGGGGAACATCTCGCGCGGTTCCGCGATGCGGGCTCGCCAGATCAGGCGCCCTTCCGCGAGATCGGACAGCTCCTGGCTTGAGTGCAAGACTGTTTCGCGCACTCGATGAGCGACTTGCGCGGAAAACCGCAAGACGACCTGCACGGAATACCCCGTCTCCGAATACCAGATCCCCCAGGCCTCGGCCAGAGCTTCGGTCAGCGCCGCTTCTCCGGCGGCGCGTAAGACTCCTGGGTAAGGGTGGCCTCCATGATTCGGTCCACTCGCAAAGTGCGCAGGTGCTCCTCTCCCTGACATTTACCAATCACCTGGATCGATTGCCCGACGGCGTAGGGCACGATCAGGTAGACGGCGAAAAGATAAGGGCAGTCGGCGTTTCGATGCACCGAGTGGTGCACGAGTTGGACCAGCCGCCTTTCAGACCAGCCCCGGGTGAGCGTCTCGAGGACGGCGAGGTACACCGGGTCCCTTCGGGTCCTGGCCCCTTCCACCCGGTCCGCTTCGGCCACGATGTGCCGGCCGATCGTAGGGGCGAAGCCGCTCAGCGATTGGCCGAGCTTGCGAAGGGCGGCCGCGGCGTGGGGGTTGAAACGGTCGGTACGATCGGTCATCAGGCGGCTGGCAAGGTAGAGCGAAAGGGACTCGTGGATGGTCAGGCGGATATTGCTCAGGTAGTCATCGCGGTTGATGCCGATCCAGCCGTCATCTGTTTCCGTAATCGGAAGGCATCCGCTGAGCTCTGTGACGTATCGAGCTACCGTCGCGCGATGCACACCCAAGCGGCGGGCGATTTCCGAACGCCGCAAACCCGATGGATGCGCCAGGAGTAGCTGCTCGAGCTGCATGAGGCGCTCTGACTTGGTCAGTGCCGATATCATGGCTCGCTCTCCAGTGTAGCATATCGCGGGACGCAGTGCAGTTTTTCCGAGGATCTCCAGCTCCTGCGCCCCTGGCTGCCTTCACTGGCCCCCAGAATTCCATAGAGTTGCCGAAGAAGCTCTAGTCGCTATGAGATCAGGGACGTGCAATCCCAGGGATTCCCGCCTCCCTGAGGCAGAAGAAAATATCGGTTTTTACGGGCTTCGAAATGTATCGGGATGAAGAGATCAGAGAAAACAAGTCACCTAGTCGCGGGGAAGTCAAGGTTCCTTTCACTTCTACGTTCGGGTTCTCCTCGATGCTCGCCGCTGTTTCAGAATAGATATCCTGATCGACGTCCAGAATACAGCGTTCAATGAAGCCTCCGTCTTCCGGCCTCAAGTCCATACAGAGATGATTCGCACGAACCGCGCCCGGCAGATAATGCTCCTTACGGGTGGTCGTTGTTGCAACGTGATACAAGAGGGGATTAGAACCATAGCCTGTTTTCCCAAGGTAGACAAACCAGCGGCCCTTGCTTCTGCCGGAGGGGTCTCGGCGCACGTCCTTCCAGAAGAAGACCGTGCCGGCCTTCATGCACTGAGTTCTTTGAGACTCTTGTGAACGATGAAAGATTCTTCTGCCGGGCTTAGATTTTCTTGCGTTTTTTTTGCGAGCCCTTCGAAATTGTCTTCATATGACATGGGGACCTTGTCTCGATCTCCCCGGGAGGTCCAAGCTCGCTTCCATGCGGTGATATCGTGTGTGGCTTCGATCAAATCGTCAGTAGTGATCCAGGGATGGGCGAAACGTTCAAGCAGCTCATTCATTACCTCGATCTCATATGCTGAAAAAAACTCGAGATTCGGCCGCTTGGAAGGCTCGATGATGATGGAATTTTCGCCTTCTGGGACGAGCTTGTAACAGCGGTTTCGATGGGTGGCTCGGGTGTCATATAGGTGTCGCGGCACAGGCCCTTTCTCATAGGCATCGTAGCCGATATCCAAGGCTGGTCGTCCAGTCTCCTGAAGGATACGGAAATCGAATAGGGCCAGATACTTGTAGATGTACGTCTGGTAGGCAGGTTTTTGGGCACGGCGACGATGCTCCGCAGCGAAGTAGCAGATCGCGTTATTGATCCGATCTTGCCGATACGCGACCATCGTGCTCCCTCCTCGAGATCAAATTACCATCTCTTCTCTATTTTCGGCCACTATACCCCATCTGCGGAGAGTCTACAAGGAGTCCATTGCTGATGGGCTCACTCTATAGTGTAACATATCCCAGGACGCGGTGCAGTTTTTCCGCGGGTCTCCCCTCAGCGCAGGCAGGACAGGACGCTTTTCGCATCGACGAGCTGAATGCCGGCCGGCGGACGCGTGCCGCGGCCAATCTCTGGCACGAACACCGCCCAGACTGTCTCCCGCTTTCCCGCCAGCGCGAAGGGATCGTTGCCTTTACGCGTCAGCTCAGATGCAATGCCGGCGAGAACGGAGGAGTCCGCCGGCTCAGAAAGCCATTTGGCCTCCCCCAACAAGAGCCTCTTCCCGTCGAGCGAGGGAGCCACGATATCCCATTCGGGCCCTTTCCCCTTCCAATACCTTCGGGCCGGCTCCCAGGGCCCGAATCCGCCCAGCGCATTCTCGCCGCGGTGCAGGTAAGGAACCGCGGTTCTGCATAGGTCCTCCCAGGTTTCGCTTTCCAGGGACGTCCTGCGTTCCTTCCAAACTGCAATCCGGGTCTCCGCTGGGCTTTCGACGAAAAGCGAACGGCGAGGCGCTACCGTGGAGAACCAAAATCGGAAGAAGGGATCGGCGATCCGGTAAACCGCCAGCTTGCTGCTCTTTTCCAATTCGCCATAGGGTAGCTCACGCTTTACCAGCCCGAGCTGCGCCAGCCGTACCAGCGGCCGGGAAAGAGAGGTGGCCGGTTGTCCCAGGCGTCCGGCTATCTCGCTGACCCGGCTCGCTCCGGCACCGATCACATCCAGAAGGGGGCGCAGCGAAACCGCGGGCGGAGACTCTTCCAAGAGAAGTCGATCCGGTTCTCGATGAAGGGGACCCGAGGGATCCAGCACGAGTCTGTCCACCGCCTTCTCCAGATCCCCGCCCAGAGGGGCGGCCAGCTCCCAATACCTGGGTATGCCTCCCCAGATCGCATACAGCTCAACCCACCGCCGAGGCCCCGATGCTTCGAAGGCGTCTGCAATGTAGCCTGGCAACAGCGGCCGCAGTTCGATCAGCTCGGATGCTCTTCCGAATAGCGGTGCATTGGCATCCAACACCAGACCCTGCATCATCCGCTGGCTGGACCCGGCGACCGCGACCACCAAGCCGGCGCTGCGCGCCTCGCGGTCCAGCCAGTTCTGAAAAACGCTGGCAAAGGATGGAGCCGCCGCAATCAGATACGGCAGCTCGTCGATAATCAGCGGCCCACGCCATTTCGCGGCCTGGCAACGGCCCAAGAGCCTCCGCAGCAAGGCAGGCCAGTCCGGATAGGTGACTTCGTCAAACTCCTGGAACTTGTTTGCCACCGCTCTGGCAAAGTTAGCCCGCTGCACGGCAGAAGCCGATTCATCGGCAACCGTGTACAAACCCGGATGCCGCGAAGACCATTCCAGGAGCAGTCTCGTCTTACCGACGCGGCGCCTCCCCCAGAGCACGGCCAAACCGCCCTCTGGGCGGGCGATCAACGCATCTAGCCTTTCTATTTCGTTAGATCTGTCGATGAACTTCACATCCAAACATTATGCACAAAAGCATAATGTTTTCAAGCATAATTATCCGTCCGAAAGCCGGACCTCGGGGTAGAGCTTCCTCAGGCAATCCGGGCAGATGCCGTGGGATAGCAGGGCCTCGGAGTGCTCTTGTAGGTACTTCTCGATGCTGTTCCAATAGCCCTTGTCGTCCCGGATGCGCTTGCAGTGGCTGCAGATGGGCAATAGCCCCCGCAGGGTCTTCACCTCCGAAAGCGCCTGGCGGAGCTGCCGCTCGGCCTCCTGCCGGGCCTGGATTTCCCGCTGAGCCTGGGTCAGCTCGGCTTCCACCTCGGCGACCCTGGCCAGGATGGTCAGCACCGGGCGGTTTTCGAAGCTCACCCCCTTCCGCCTGCTCTGCCAGGACAGGTAGCCGGCCAGAAGGGGCAAGGCGAATACGGAAGTCAGCAGCCGGCTGATCAGCGTGCCGCTCATGATGCTCAGGTATTCCGGCGTGCCGGCGAAAGCGCCCGTGGCGAAAAGCGCCACGTCCAGCCACATCACCCCCAGCAGGGTCAGGTACACGCGCAGCCAGCGGTGCAGGCGGGGCTTGCCGAGGAACTCCCAGGCCATGGCCAGGAAGATCAGGTCGACCAGGGTGGTGAGGACCGAGGCGGCGTTGATGCGCAGGCTGGGCAGAGGGATGGAGGATAGAGCGTCGATCCCCCCCAGGCGGGCCTGCAGGTGCAGGACCGCGGCCGTCAGCGGCGTAAGGGCGGAAACCGCGGCTACGGTGAGGATGGCGAAGCGGGTGCTCCGGGGCCCGTCGAAAACGTAGACCACGAACACTCCGAGCAGCAGCGAAGTGTAGAAGGCGGTCGAGCCGACCACGAAGGTGACCCCGGCGAGGCGCACGGCCAGGCCGGCGTCCGTCACCCAGGACATGACCGCGGTGATCGCCCCCAGCAGGGCGTAGAACAAACCCAGGCCGATGCGCCGCCGCAGTGCGTGCGCGGAAAAAATCAGGAGGGAAGCGACCAGCAGCTCGATCGCCAGGATGAGGATTTCGCCCATTCGCCGAAGCCCGGGCCTACCCCAGGTCTTTCGGGGCGAGGTCCCCGAGGGAGGATTCCAGGGTGTCCTGCTTCTTGCCGCCCTCCGCCTTGCGACCCGGAAGCGGAGTTTCAAACTGGTAGCCCGGCTCGGTTTGCTGCTTCTTCCAGATCTGGCGCATTTCCCGCCAGGCCCCGAGCAGGGTCCGCGGTTTGGGCAGGTCGGCGGCCACGGCCCGGTAGAGGTTCCTGAGGTTATAGCAGGGCACGGCCGCGAACATGTGGTGCTCCGTGTGCCAGTTCATGCGCCAGTAGAGGAACTGGGTGAAGGGATCCAGGGTGATGGAGCGCACGCACAACCGGAAGTCGGTCACGTTGGTCCTCAGGCCCGTGTGCATGGGAACGCCCACGAAATACCGCAGCCAGTTGGCTATGAACGGGGCGAAGGCGACCAGGAGAGGCAGCGGCCAGAGCCGGAAGACGATGCTGGCTGCAATGAGCGCCAGATGGAACAGCAGGATCAGCCTGGCCCAGCGGATCGACTTGCGGTGCGCATCCGGCTGGTCCGCGTACACGGCCTCCAGCCATTCCTTGCTGTACCTGCCCGTGAAGGCCAGCTTCACCGTCGCGCCGATGTTCTGCACGAGCGGAAAAGAATACGGCTCGCTCCGGGTCCCGACCAGGTTGAGGGTGAACAGCTGCAGCAGGAACAGGAGGTCCAGGGACGGATTGGTGGGCAGCACGACCTCCCGGTCGCCCCGGGGGTGCAGCGTATACAGGTGGTGATAGGTGTGGCTCATCCGGTAGTCGTGGAAGTTGAACCAGGAAATCAGGCTGTAGAAGCGCACGAACAAGCCGTTGAGCCATTTGGTGCTGAACACGGTGCCGTGGGCCAGCTCGTGGGTGGCCAGCCCCGCCAGGAAGGAATAGACGGTGCCATGGGCGAAAAGGCCCAGGGCGAATCCGACCCACAGGCGCTGGGCGAAGAAGATCCAGGTCGCCGCGGCGGTGATGACCAGCAGGGCGAGGTGCCCGCAGGACTGGAAGGCCCCGCGCAGGTCGCTGCGGCGGGTCAGCTCCTTGAGCCTGGGCGGCTCGATCGGGGAGCGGTACCAGGAAAGGCGGAAACTCTTGCGGACCTGTTCCATCGGCTCATGTTCAACAGCCATCGGGCCACCCCCCTTGAGGCTCCCAGTCTACCCCGCAGCCAAGCGATCCGGCAATACGGCTTTCAGGAAGCCGACCGCCTTCTGCACGCCCACGATGGCCGGCATGGTCAGATCCTCCTGCTCGATGCTGATCAGGCCGAATAGGCCCCATTGGCCCGTTCTCCGAGGCCTCAGGACAGCAGCCGGAAGCCCTCCTTGCGCGCCGCGTCGTTGAGCCGGGGATCCCCGCTCACGAACGGCAAGGCCGCCGGATTCTCCCCTGAGCCGACCAGAGCAGCGCCCAGCTGCAGGGCGTCGGCCGTGCGCAGGGGATGCACGCGCAGCAGCCGCAAGGCTCGCCGGCGCAGCTTTTCGCTCGGCTGGACCTCCGTCCAACCGCTGGACAGCGCTTCCAGGTCGTGCAGGACCTGCTCGTAGTCCTTCTCCCCGATGCGCTGTTCGCCCAGCAGGCGGTTCAGGGCGGAAACGCATTCAATGCGGCTTCCCCACCAGGTGAGGATCGCCGGGTCCTCCTGCAGGTGGGCCTTCCGGCGCTCG
>MIBK01000111.1:0-1747 GCA_001829505.1 Spirochaetes bacterium RBG_16_67_19
GTCCACCGGCAGGGCGATCCCGTAGCGCCGGACCAGGGCGTACAGGTCCGCCAGGATCCGGGAGACGGCCAGCTGGGAAACCGGCATGTGGTGGTAGTAGTTGACCAGGCGCCCCAGGTCCCCGGCGAGCTCGCCGCGGGCCTGGCCCTCGCTCAACAGCTCCAGCTCGTCAAACACCCGCAGGAGGCGCCCGGGGTCCTTGTTCACGAAGGCCAGCAGCAGGTTCACCAGGGCCTGCTTGTGCTCCTCGGCCAGCACGCCCACCATGCCGAAATCCAGGGCGGCCAGCACCCCGTCGGGGCGCACGATGAAGTTGGCCGGGTGCGGATCCGCGTTGAAAATCCCGTGCTGGAAGATCTGGGCCAGCACGTAGCGGGCCCCCACGGCGGCGATACGCCGGGTGTCCACTCCCGCCCGCCGGTATCCCTCGGGGTCCGAGAGGCGGACCCCCTCGACGTACTCCATGGCCAGCACCCGGGCCGTGCTCAGCCCGGGGTGCACGGCGGGGATGGCCAGCGAGCGGTCGGCGCGGAAGTTGCGGCGGAACAGCTCCATGGTCCGCGCTTCGTACTGGAAATCCAGCTCCAGGGTCAGCACCCTGGCGAAGTGGTCGATCAGGGGGACCAGCCGGAAGGCGCGCAGCCGCGGCAGGGCCCGCTCCAGCAGGAGCGCCAGGTCCATCAGGATGGCCAGGTCCGCCTGGATCAGCTCCTCGATTCCCGGGCGCTGGATCTTGAGGGCCAGCTGCTCCCCCTCGCGGGACACGGCGCGGTGGACCTGGGCGATGGAAGCGCTGGCCAAGGGCTGCGGATCGAAGCTGGCAAAACGACTGCGCCATTCCGGCCCCAGCTCCCGGACCAGCACCGGCTCCAGGCGCTCGAAGTCCAGGGGGGCCGCCCCGTACTGCAGCTTCTGCAGCTCCGAGGTGATCTCGTCGGGCAGAAGGTCGGAGCGCAGGCTCAGGAACTGGCCGAGCTTGATGAAGGTGGGTCCCAGCTCCTCGAACAGCAGGCGCAGGCGGGCTCCGGAGCCCAGGCGCCGGAGGCGCCACGGCGAGGGCCTGGCCAGCCGGCTATGGGGCAGCAGCGCCTCGCCCAGCTCCGAGAAGCCGTAGAACACCAGTCGGGTGAGGATCTGCCGGTAGCGCTTCAGCTTGCGGAGGCGCTGCCGGGTACGGGCGAACAGCATCCCGGTGAGGTCCGGCTCAGGCGCTCTTTTCGATCGAAAGGGTGCAGTCGCTCAGGATGGCCGTAATGGCCCCGATGGCCGCCAGCACGGGGGCCAGCACCACTCCGACCACCCCCACGGCCAGCGGGAAGGTGGCCACGACCTTGCCGTCCCGGTCCTTGACCGTGATGCGGCGAACGTTGCCCTCGCGGACCGCTTCCTTCACGGTCTTCAGGACGTCCTCGGCCGCCACCTTGATGTCCTGGACCACGACCTTGGCGTTCTCCTGGAAGGAGCCTTCGTTCTTCTTCTCCGCGGTTCCCATCGCTTCACCCCCTTGCGCCATAATTCTATTGTATCGCCAGAAGAAACTCCAGGCTGCGCCGGAAGAGCTCCTCCCGCCAGACGGCGCTTTCGAAAACGTGGCCCGCCCCTTCAATCGGGACCAGGCGGGCCCGTGGGCCGTATAGCTCCCCGTAGCGGCGGGCGACTTCCGGCGGGACCACCGGGTCGGAGGTGCCGAAGGCCACCAGGACCGGCCATGGCGTCGCTGACGTACCGGGCCCCGACACGCAGGCCG
>MIBK01000111.1:1853-5840 GCA_001829505.1 Spirochaetes bacterium RBG_16_67_19
CCCACAGCACCAGGCCGCGCACCCCGGGCTTCCCGCGTTCCCCGCCCTCCCCGCGCTCCCCGGCCAGGCACCCGGCGACCGTGCCTCCCGCGCTCAGGCCCAGCAGGAACAGCCGCCGCCGGTCCACGCCGCGAACCCGGGCCAGGTGATCCAGGACGGCCCGGGCGTCCTCGATCTGCCCCGACAGGGTCATGTCCTGGAACTCCCCGTCGCTCTCCCCGCTGCCCAGGAAATCGAAACGGGCGCTGGCAATCCCGTGCCGGGCCAGCAGGCGCGAGAAGCTCACGAACAGGAAGCGCGCCTCCATGCGGCTGCCGGTGAAGCCGTGGTACAGCGCCACCGCCGGCCAAGGAGGCCGGAAGTCGGGCCGCTGCGGCAGGGGCAGCATGCCCCGCATCCGTCCGGAAGGCCGGGCAAGTTCGACGTACTTTTCCATGGTCAGCTCACGGAACGGGCGCAGAGGATCAGCGGCAGGCTGTCCGGGCCCAGGGGCTCCCCGCCGAACCCGCTGTAGACCTCCAGGTCCTGGAAGCCGGCCTGCCTGGCCAGCCTCTCCAGCGCCTCCCGGCGCAAAATCCACAGCGGCACGGTGTTGCTCACGGTGCGCTCTCCCCCGGCTTCACGCACGGTGAGCTCGGTGCGGAACTGCACCACCCGGTCGCCCACGGAATAACCGTAGCGGCGCACGAACCGCAGGGGCGGCTCCTCGCTCACCAGGGTGGGCAGCTCCACGACGTGACGGGCCAGGATCCGGTCGTAGTTGAGGATCTGCACGACCAGGCTTCCCCCCCGCTCCAGCAGGCCCCGCCAGCCGGCCAGCGCTTCGCCGATGGCCTGCTCGCTTTCCAGGTGCACGAGCGAATTGCCGATGCAGTAGACCAGGCCGTAGCCCGCCGGCAGGCTCTTTCCGGCCTCCCGCATGTCCAGAACCCGGAAATCCGGCCCGCCTTTCCCCCCGGCCGCTCCCGCCTTGGCCTGGGCCAGGCGGATCATGGCCTCGTCCAGGTCCACGCCGGTCACCCGGTGGCCGAGGCGCGCCAGTTCCACCGCGTGCCCTCCCGTGCCGCAGGCCAGGTCCAGGACGCAGGAACCGGCCCGGGCGCGCGCGGCCAGGAAGCGCACGGCCTGGGCGTCCACGGGAAAGAGGTGGTCGTAATAGGCGCTGATGCTCTCGTAGAAATCCATGCCTGCAGTATGCGGGCTGCAGCCGCGCCGGTCAATTCGAGCCGGAAGCGGGGCGGCCGGATCGGAGCCGGTCAGGCCAGAGGAGGGGGCAGCAGCCCGGAGTCCCGCAGGGCGGCCAGGCAGTCCGATAAGTAGGCCAGGGAGAACACCTCCAGGTTGACCGTTCCGCGGAAGCCCCGCAGAAAAGGCTCCAGCTCGCGGAACCAGGGCTCGGCGGCCTGGAAGGGACGGTGATCCGCGCCGTGTTGAACGCCGTGGAGGTGGATCTCCCGGAGGCGCGGGCCGTGGCGCCGCAGGAAACCCTCGATCGTACCGCCGTTCAGCAGCAGGTGCCCGGTGTCCAGGCAAAGGGGCAGGCCCGGCAATTCGTCGGCCAGGGCCTCGAAACGGCGGCCGATCAGGTTCTCCAGCAGAAAGATTTCGCCGTACTTCTCGCGCCAGCCCTTCACCAAATGCAGGAAGTCCTGCTCCCCGGAGGGCGGAGGATGCAGGACGTAGCGTCCGGCCAGGCCCAGGGTCAGCTCCAGGATCTCCGCGTGCTCCGGCCGGAGGTCGTCGGGCAGGTGAACGGAAAAGGAGAAGCGCCCGCGCCGCGCCGCCAGTCCCTCCCTTTCCCGGAGCAGCAGCTCGCGGGTCTGCGGATCGTAATAGTAGAACAACAGCTCCACGGCCCGGACCTCCGCGAAGCTTTCCAGGAAGCGCACGTTCTCAAGATAGGTTCCCGGGATGATGTAGGAGGGGACCGAAAGGGTCCAGGGGACCTGGGGCTCCGGGCTCGGCAATCCGCTCACAACAGGCCGAAACGTCCCAGGGCGGCCAGCGCGGCCAGGACCAGCGCTTCACCCAGCTCGCCGAGCGCCCCGTAGGTGTCGCCGGTGTGACCCCCCAGGGCGCGGCGCACTCCCAGGGACCACCACAGGGTGACCAGGCCCAGCAGGGCGAGCAGGACCAGGCCCCAGACCCCCAGGAAGAAGAAGCTCACCGCGGCGGCCAGGATGGTCCCAATGACGAGCTGGGGCCAGCCGCAGCGGCGCTTGAAGCGACCGGCCAGGCCGTCCGGCGCGGCTGTGGGGAAGGCAAAGACGGCCAGCAGCATGGCCCAGCGGGCCAGGGCGCAGGCGGGCACCAGCACGCGCCACAGGGCCAGGTCCTGCAGCTCGGCCAGGAAGGCCAGCTTCATGGCCAGCAGGCCGGCCACGGCCAGCAGGCCGAAGGTGCCGATGCGGCTGTCCTTCATGATGGCCAGCTTCCTCTCCCGGGTCGCCCCGCCCAGCAGGCCATCCGCGGAATCGGCCAGCCCGTCCAGGTGCAGTCCCCGGGTCAGGGCCGCCCACCCGACGACCACCAGCACCCGCACGGTGAGGGGGCTCCACAGCAGGCCGGCCAGCGCGCCGGCGCCGGCCAGGATGGCCCCGATCAGGGCCCCGGCCAGGGGAAACCAGGCGGTGCAGCGCCCCAGCACCCGCTCGCTCACCTCGGCCCTGCCCGGCAGGGGCAGGATCGTGAGGAAGCGCAGCGCGGTGGCCAGACCCGTACGGTCCGCCTCAGGCATTGGATACCCCGGCCTGGCCGAAGGTGGCCATCTCCTCCAGGATGCGGGCCGCGGCCTCCACCAGCCCGATGCCCAGCGCGGCGCCGGTGCCCTCCCCCAGGCGCAGGTCCAGGTTGAAGATCGGCTGCAGCCGCAGGTGCCGCAGGATGGCCAGGTGTCCCACTTCCACGGACTGGTGCGAGGCGATCAGGTACTCCCGGACCCCCGGCTTCAGGCCGCAGGCGATCAGCGCCGCCGACGCGCAGATGAAACCGTCCACCACCACGGGGATCGAGCGGGCCGCCGCGGCCAGCATGGCCCCTGCCAGGCCCCCGATCTCGAAGCCGCCCACCGCGGCCAGTACGCCCAGGGCGTCCCGCGGGTCGGGCCGGTTGGCCGCCAGGGCCGCTTCGATGGCCTGGACTTTGCGAACCAGTCCATCGTCGTCCAGCCCGGTGCCCCTGCCGGTGACCTGCGGCACCGGGGTACCGGTCATCACCGCCGTAATGGCGGCCGCGGGGGTGGTGTTGCCGATGCCCATCTCCCCGAGACCCACGATGTCCAGGCCCCGCTCGGCCTCCTCCGCCAGCACCTCGATCCCCGCTTCCAGCGAGCGGAGAGCCTCCTCGCGGCTCATGGCCGGTCCCCGGGCCAGGTTGCGGGTACCGGGTCCCACCTTGCGCAGCAGGAGGCGCGGCCCGGAAGTGCCGGCGGCCGAGGCGAGCGGCAGGCCGGCTAGGCCGGAGAGGTCCGCGGCCACGCCCAGATCCACCACCACCACCCGGGCCCCCACGTGCGCGGCCAGCACGTTCACCGCCGCGCCCCCGGACAGGAAGTTGCGCACCATCTGCGCGGTGACCTCCTGGGGATAGGCGCTTACCCCTTCCGCCACCACGCCGTGGTCCCCGGCCATGGTCAGGATGGCCTTGCGCCCCACCTTGGGGCGCGGCGTGCGCTGGATGCCGGCCAGCTGCACGGACAGCTCCTCCAGGCGGCCCAGGCTGCCCGGCGGCTTGGTGAGCTGGTTTTGCCGCTCCCGCGCCTTCCGCCGGGCCTCCTGGTCGGGTTCACGAATCGAGCGCAGCACCTGTTCCAGCACGTTCCCTCCTGTCTTCACTTCAGCCTCTGCGGCAGCCCGGCGGTGAGGAACACCACCTCGTCGGCCTCCGCGGCCACCAGTTGGTGGGCCCGGCCCGCGATGTCCCGGAAGGCCCGCCCCAGCGGGCTGGCCGGCACCACGCCCTGCCCCACCTCGTTGGAGACCAGGATCA
>MIBK01000111.1:5936-6147 GCA_001829505.1 Spirochaetes bacterium RBG_16_67_19
TGGAGATCAGCAGAGTGAGGCAGTCCACCAAGACCGCGCCGGCCTCCGGCCCCAGGCCCTCCAGCGCACGGGCGGGCTCCCGCGGCGCCTCCAGGGTGAGCCACCCGGAGGGGCGATCCTGCCGGTGCCGCCGGATGCGCTCCCGCATCTCCGGGTCCCGCCCTTCCGCCGTAGCCAGGAAGGCCACCGGGCGGCCCGGCCCGGCCGCCTC
>MIBK01000111.1:6160-8164 GCA_001829505.1 Spirochaetes bacterium RBG_16_67_19
GGGCCTGGGCGTAGCGGCTCTTCCCGCTGCGCGCCCCGCCGAGCACGAACAGGATCCGCCCCATTCAATCCCTTCCGGGGCGGCGGTTCACCAGGAACACCCCCGCGACCACCGCCAGGCCTCCGCTCATCTGGATCCACGAGAGCTTCTCACCCAGGAGGATCAAACCGCCCAGCGCCCCGATAAAGGGGATGAGGTTGGTGAAAGAGGAGGTCAGCACCGGCCCGAGGCGGGCCAGGGCGTACATGTAGCAGAAGTAGGCGATCGCCGAGCAGAACACGCCCAGGTACAGGAGGTTCAGCCAGACTCCGAAGGAAGGCAGGCGCCAGGAGCCGATCTCGCTCAGGGCGAAGGGCAGCAGGGTCACCGCCCCGACGGCCGCTTGGTAGGCGGTGAGGCTCAGCCCGGCCAGGGGCTCGTGCAGGTCGCGGCTGAGCACCACGTAACCCACCCAGGACAGGCAGGCCCCCAGCATGAACAGGTTGCCGGCCAGCGCCCGCGGGAAGTGGGTGGGCGAGCGCCGCACGATAAAGTACACCCCGACGATGGACAGCAGGATGCCCGCGATCTGCAGCCAGCGGATGGAGGTGCGAAAGATCAGCCATTCAGCCAGCACCGTGATGATCGGAATGGCGGCGATGATCAGGGCGGCGTTGGAGGCGGAGGTCAGCTTGATGCCCCGGGATTCGAAGAAGAAGTACACCGTCACGCCGACGAAGCCGCTGCCGGCCAGCAGCCAGCGCTGCCGGAGGCTCAGGTTGGACAGCCGGACGTGGGGCTCCAGGCGCCGCCGCAGCGGCAGCAGCAGGGCCGTGGCGATGAGGAAGCGCAAGGCCACCATGGTGGCGGGGGGGAAGCCGGTGTTGAGCACCGCCTTGGAGCTGACGAAGGACAGGCCCCACAGCAGCATGCTGGCCAGCACGGCCAGGGTTGGCAGCAAGCGGGAGCCGGTTTTCGCGGTCACGGCAGGGATTGTTCCACGGAAGGGCGAGCCTTGCCAAGCCCGGCCTCCGGAGGCTACCATGGGCGCGATGGAAGCGCGGCTGTCGAAGGAAGTGGACGAGGGCAACGCTTACTTCACGCTGGCCTGGTCGCCCATCCTCAAGGCCGACCGGCACCAGATCATCGGCAGCGTGCCCGCGGTGGCCGGCCTGTTCGAGCTGTACTACCAGGACAAGTCCGGCAGCCTGAACCTCTTCCACCTCGGCAACGCCTGGTACGGGGGGCTGCGCAGCTGGATCCGGGGGGCCACCGACCCCACCGTGGAGATCGACCCGGCGCGGCGGAAGGTCCTCAATACCTACGACTGCTACTACCGGTACTGCATGTCCAACTCGCACCCCGACATCCAGGACGTGCTGTTCTTCCTGGGCGACACCTACAACCGGGCGAACAATCCGCACCAGCCCTCGGGCCGCTACCAGAACATCTTCGTGAACGAGGTCAACCCGCAGAAGCTTCTCTGGCGGAAATAGCCGCCCGGACCTCGGCCAGGGCCGGTATCGAGGCCCGCCCCCCCGGGCGGGTCACCGAAAGGGCCGCGGCCATGGCCGCGAAGCGCACCGTCCGGGACAGGGCCCAGCCCTGCAGGATCCCGTAGGCGAAGGCGCCGTGGAAGATGTCCCCCGCGCCGGTGGTGTCCACCGCCCGCGCCGGGTAGGCCGCCAGGCGCCTCGGCTGCCCCCCCTCCAGATACAGCACGCCGCGCTCCCCGAGGGTGACCACCACCTCGCGGCCGTTCAGGCGGCGCAGGGCTTCCAGGCAGCGCCGGCCCCCCTCCGGGGAATCCAGGTCCTCCTCCCCGGTCATGCTCCGGGCGAAGCGCTCCGAGGGCACCAGGAACTCCACGCGCGGGGCCAGCAGCTCGGTGCCCCGCCGGCGGGAGCCCGCGTCCAGGATCGTGCGGGCCCGGGGGAACATCGCCATGGCCTGCAGGGCGGCCTCGGGCTGGTGGCCGTCGAACAGCAGGACATCGGGAGCCAGCCCCGCCAGGGCGGCCAGGGC
>MIBK01000111.1:8265-8407 GCA_001829505.1 Spirochaetes bacterium RBG_16_67_19
CCCCGGCGCGGACCTCCGTCAGGCTGAGGTCGGTGCCCGCCTGGCGGAACTCCTCCAGGATGCGCCGGCCGTACAGGTCGTCCCCCAGCACGCAGGCCAGGGCGGCGGGCACCCCCCAGAGGCTCGCCAGGTAGGCGGCGTT
>MIBK01000111.1:8417-8572 GCA_001829505.1 Spirochaetes bacterium RBG_16_67_19
CCCCCTCCCGATTCCTGGGAGGTGGGGATCTCGTACTTGTGGTTCTCCTCCAGCCAGCCGGAGAGGGGGAAAAACAGGTCGTAGGCGGCAGTGCCGATGGCCAGCAGCATGGCGATTTCAGGCGAATGTAGCGGAATCCCGCGCTTTGTTCTATA
>MIBK01000112.1:0-9268 GCA_001829505.1 Spirochaetes bacterium RBG_16_67_19
CTCAGGCGCTGGTTGCTGAAGGGCTTCTCGATCACGTCCTTGAAGCCGTACTCGCGGTAGCGGGCCATGACCGGGTCGCGGGAATAGCCGCTGGCGATGATGGCCACCGCCTGCGGATCCAGCTCCAGCAGGTGCCGGATGGCCTCCTTGCCGCCCATTCCTCCCGGGATGGTCAGGTCCATGATCACGGCGGCGAACGGCCGGCCCTCCTGGCGGGCCTGGCGATAGCTGGCCAGGGCCTCGCTGCCCTCGCCCACGATCACCGGCGAATAACCCAGCCGCTCCAGGAGCCTCTTATACACGTCTTGCAGGAAGCGGTCGTCGTCCATGACCAGGATGCGGCCGCGACCGCGGTACAGCTTCTCCGGGGCCTCCCCTGCCTGCGGCGGGGACTCCCCGGCGGCGGGCAGGAAGAAGTAGAAGCGGGTGCCCTGTCCCACGGTGGAATCCACGGTCAGGTACCCGCCGTGGCTCTGGATGATCGAATAGGAGGTGGCCAGGCCGAAGCCCATCCCGTTCTTCTTGGTCGTGAAGAAGGGATCGAAGATCTTGGAGAGGTTCTCCGGCGGGATGCCGCAGCCCTGGTCCTCCACGGTGACCCGTACGTAGCGGCCGGGCTTCAAGGGCAGGGGGTAGCCCTCGGTGACCGTGACGTTCTCGCCCCGCACGCTGATCAGGCCGCCCTCCGGCATGGCCTGGTCGGCGTTGATGATCAGGTTCTGGACCACCTGGGTGATCTGCCCGGAGTCGAACTCCCCGGGCCAGAGGTCTTCCGGAAAGGAGCAGCGGCAGCGCGCACCCGAGCCCCGTAGCACGAAGGTGGACGCTTCCTGGATCAGCTCCGCCAGCCGGCCGGCCCGCTTCATGGGCAGACCGCCTTGGGCGAAGGTGATCAGCTGCTGGGTCAGGTCGCGGGCCCGCAGGGTGGCCTTTTCCATCTGCTCCAGGCGGGAGTGGATTTCCTCGGAAGGCTTGGTGTGCATCTTGGCCAGGGCGATGTTGCCCACCACCGCGGCCAGGAAATTGTTGAAGTCGTGGGCGATGCCCCCGGCCAGGCGGCCCACCGCCTCCATCTTCTCCACCTGCTGCAGGTGGTGCTCCAGGGCCTTGCGCTCGCGCAGGTCGCGGGCCACCCCGTAGGTCCCCAGGTAGTTCTTGTCCTGCCGCTCGCTCTCCCGGTCGTAGATGCCCTGGGCCTTGATCTCCACGGGGAAATCCGGGGGCTCCACGGGGGATAGCCCGCGCCGCAGGCGCAGCTCCAGCCCGGAGGCGGCCCGGCTGCCCGTACGGCGCTCGTTGAACACGAAGCGCGACTTCTCCACATCTTGAGGAAAGACGAACTCCGAGTAGTGCCGGCCGATCACCTGCTCCCGGCGGAAGCCCAGCAGGCGCTCGAAGGCGTCGTTGACGAAGGTGAAGCGACCCTGCTCGTCCAGGATGTAGATCAGGTCCGGGGAGTTCTCCACCAGGTAGCGGTACTTGCGCTGGGACTGCTCCAGCTCCCAGTGGATGGCCGCCTTTTCCCGGATCAGGCGCCGCTGCTCCAGGGCGTTGGCCACCCGCTTGCGCAGCTCCTCGCCTTCCACCGGCTTGCGGATGAAATCGTAGGCCCCCCGCTGCAGGGCCGCTACCGCGGCGTCGATCGAGCTCACCCCGGAGATCACGATGGTCAGCAGCTCGGGGTGGTGCTCCCGGATGAAGCTCAAGACTTCCTGCCCGCCCACGTCGGGCAGCACCAGATCCAGCAGGACCAGCTCGTAGCCGCCTTCCGTCAGGCGGCGCAGGGCTTCCCGCCCGCTGCCGGCGGTTTCCAGCTGGAAGCCCTGTCCGGCCAGCAGCTCCCGTACGCTCTGGCACATGCGTGGTTCGTCGTCTACAATCAGAATGCGAGGATTTTCGCCCGTCATCTATTCTCATTGTCGATAGAAGCGGATTCACTCTTGACCACAACCGCCGATATAAGGAGTAATGGCAGCCATGGCAGAGA
Source organism: Spirochaetes bacterium RBG_16_67_19 (assembly GCA_001829505.1). Lineage (GTDB taxonomy): Bacteria > Spirochaetota > Spirochaetia > SZUA-6 > DRHE01 > MIBK01. The sequence continues at coordinate 1,988 of MIBK01000112.1, forward strand.
CCCTCGAGCTGGAGGCGGTCCCGGAGGAATCCCGCCGGCGGGTGGAAGAGCTTCTGCGGGAGGGCCGCGGCAGGGAGCCGGAGAAACTGGCCGCCCGCTCGGTGGCCATCGCCTCCGGCAAGGGCGGCGTGGGCAAGACCATCACCGCCGTGAACCTGGCCCTCTACTACTGCCAGCGCGGGCTGCGGGTGGCCCTGGTGGACCTGGACCCGCTCTCCGACGTGGCCAGCCTGCTGGACCTGGCCGAGTCGGAATCCGCCCTGAGCACCGTGCCCCTGGAAGCGGCCGGACACGGCCTGGCGGACTTCACCCTGCCCCTGTTCCGCAACCTGGACCTGCTGTTCCCGGCCCCCAAGCTGGGCAAGGGGGAAAGCCTCGAGCTGCTGGAGATGATCTTCCGCCGCTTCACCCCGGAGCTCACCCAGGCCTACGACCTGGTCATCTTCGACCTGCCGGCCGGTTCCTCCTACGAGGAGAACCTGGCCTTCCTGCCCTTCATCAAGGCGGTGGTGCTGGTGACCAATCCGGAGCCCACGGCGCACGCCGCCGCCGGGGCCTATCTGCGCCGCCTGTTCGCCCTGTACCCTGGTCGGGACGTGCGGCTGTGGCACAACCGCTTTGTGCCGGAGGCCCCCCCGGGATTCAACCCCACGGACGTGGCCGGCAACTACAACCGCAACGTGCCCGAGGAGCTGCGCCTGGCCCCGGGGGAGAGCGCCCTGCTCGCCGACCTGGCCTTTGTGCCCGAGGACCCGGCGCTCAACCTGCTGCGGGGCGACCCTTCGGCCCGCAGGAACGCCCAGCGCTTCCTGCTGGACGCCCTGCAGTACCTCCTGGAGCAGCGCCTGGCCCGCCTGGCCGGCGAGGCGAGCCTGCCGCGGCCGCTCATCCCCCTGCTGGTCGGCTACTTCTGCCGCCACCGGCGGGTGGAGGACCCGCAGGAATACCTGGAACGGCTCGGGGAGTACCTGTCCACCCTGGCCGGCCAGCCCGCGGAGGATGCGGGGGCGGGCGACGGGCGCGAGCCCCGGACCCCCGTCTTCACCCCGGCGCAGCAGCAGGCCTGCCTGCAGCTGGTGGAGCAGGTGCGCCGGGACCCGCTGCGCCTGGCCCTGGTCCGGATCATCCGCCACCTGGAGGACCTGCTGCAGCACCGCGGCCTGCCCCAGGGCCTGAGCGGCGCGCCGGCCGACCGGCTGCTGGACCACGAGCTGGGCCGCCTGCTGGTGGCCTTGAACCGCCTGGCCTCCCGGGACCGGACCCTGGTCAATCCCGGCGGGGTGCTGCTCTTCTACTTCGCGCTGTACAAGCTGTTCCGCTCGGATACCGTGGTGCGCCTGGTCAACGGCCTGGTGCCGCGCCGCAGCAACTCCCGCGGCCAGCGCGTGCGCGACCGCCGGCGCCAGATCCGCAACCTGATCGAGAAGGACCCCGCCGACCGGGCCCGCTACCTCAAGCTGGTCCGCCTGCTGGCCCCAGTGATTTTCCGGCAGGTCACCACGGTGGTCCGGGCCCTCAAGCTGGAGCGCCTGCAGTTCCGCAACCCCGCCGGAGGGCTGCTGCGCGACGCCTATTTGAAATTGCTGACCAGCTTCCTGCACGACACGGCCTACGGCGGCCTGAGCGTGGTGATCGGCTTTCCCTATCGCCACAGTGCGGCGGCCTTCCGCCAGGGAGCGGAGAAGCTGCGGGCCAGCCTGGCCGGCAACTGATGGTCCACTCCATACCCTCCTCGCAAGCCGCCAGCATGCTGGTGAGCGACTGGCGGCTGGTCAAACGTTGGATCGCCTTGATCTGGAACGCCTTGGAGCACTTCTTCCTGCCCCAGTTCGCGAGCCGCCTGCGGCCGCATCTGCGTCCGGTGGCCTCCCTCTCGCATCCGTTGGACCGGGACATCCCCTTCCGCCCGCGGGAGGTGGTCGCCTACCTGGGCTACATGACCTTCTGGTTTAAGACCCTGCGCTGGCTCTACGACCGCATCGGCAAGGCGGCCCTGCCCGACATCCTGCGCTCCATGGACGAGGTGCTCCGGCTCTACCGGGAGGCGGGGGCTATCTACCGGCGCTGCTCGTCCACCACGAGCACCCGGGCCGCTCTGCCCGGGCACCCCTACTTCGCCCTCATCTACCTGGTGGACCCCCACCTGGCCTGCATCCCCAGTCTGCACATTCTGTTGATCTGCCACAATGAAATCGGCGCCGCCCACATCCTGCGCCGCCACGGCCTTTCGACCGGGGAAAACCGGGAGTTTCTGGAGGCGGTCCGGGAGGAGGCGAAGCGGATCACCGAGGCGGTGCTCCTGGTGAAGCAGCATTCCGTGGTGGACGTGGCGCCCACCCTGTTCCTGCTGACGGCGCTTTTCCCCGACTTCCGTCGGGGGGAGGTGCGGGCTTTCGTCGGCCGGCTGTTCCACGGCTGGCCCAGGACCGAGGCTTACAAGCAGAGCCTGCGCGCCCTGATCCTGACCACCTACGACGAGTTCTTGGCGGATTACGAAGCTAGAGGAAGAACCGGCCACCGGGAGCAGATCGTGGAGTTCCTGAAACGATACACCCCCGGCGGCCGGGTAGGATTCAGCAGCAGTCCCCGTAGGCGGGCTTGATCGTGAAACCCTTGCCCCATACGGAGTCGATGTAGTCCACGACGCTCTTGTCGGCGAAGCCGGCGGCCCGCTTTTCCACGCGGACCTCGATGCCGTCGACGGCAAGCACTACGTCCTGGTCGTTAGGCTCTTCCAGAGCCAGGCCCAATTTGGGCCCCCCTCACCCATAGCCCTTGAACAATACCCGCAGGACCTTGCCGCTGTTTTCCTTCAGGACTTCCGCCAGCTCGGTCTGCGCCTTTTCCGTGAAGCGCACCTGTTCCCCCTTGGTTAACTTTCATTAAAGACCTGCGAACGAGTATATGCATTTTACTATATTGCATCCCTTCCGTCAAGCTTGCGGACCAGGAATTTCCGGTTCATGGCCATGACGAACAGCGACACGGCGAAGGTGCCCGCCACCACCCACCAGGGATGGTCCCCGAGGGTGACCCGTCCCCAGAGCTGGACGCGCACCACCCAGTTCAAGGCCAGGGTCAGAAAAGGAGTGATGGCGACAAACAGGATGGGTGTCCATTGGCCCATGAAGAAACGCACGCGGGACTTCAGGCCCGCGGCCACCCCGAAGGACAGCAGCACCGCGGCCACGAACTCCACGGGCACGAAGAACAGGTACACTCCCATCGCGGTGGAAATGCCGCCGCCGCCGCGAAAGCCGAAGAATACCGGCCGGCAGTGCCCGGCGATGGCCGCAATGCCGGTGAGCGCCAGCGCCGCGTAGTCCCAGGGCCCGGAGCCCGGGAAAAGCCAGCGCCCGCCGATGGCCAGGGGCAAAAGGCTCTTGGAGAGGTCCAGGAAGTAGACCAGGGCGCCCCAATGCCTGCCGAGGTTCCGGCCGACGTTGGCCGCCCCCGGGTTGCGGGTGCCCAGGCCGCGGATGTCCACGCCGCGCACCCAGCGGGTGATCAGGATGGCCCAGTTGAGCGACGCGTACAGGTAGGCGGCCGGCAGGAGCAGCAGCCTAAACACGGAAGCCCAGCCGGGCCAACTCCGCCTGGACCTTGTCCGCCAGGATGGGCTTGGTCAGGTAGCTGGTGCAGGCGGAAGCGAAGGCCTGGCTGACGTTGGAGAAATCGCCCAGGGCCGAAATCATGACGATCTTCACCTGCTCCAGGCCCACCACTCCGCGTTCCTGCTCGATGCGCCGGATGGCCTTGAGCACCTGCTGGCCGTCCATGCGGGGCAGCATGATGTCCAGCATGATCAGGTCGAAGGGCTCCCGGTCCAGGGCAAGGTTGAAGGCCTTCAAGCCCCCCAGTCCGTCGGCGGCCGTGTCCACGGGCCCGTAGGCCTTCAGGATCATGGTCAGCAGCTCGCGGCTGGTGAGCTCGTCGTCGACGATGAGGCTCTTCACCGGACTTCAGCGCCGTTCCTTGAACAGCTCGGCGATCTCCTTCTTATACAGGTCTCCGATCACGTCCCGCTTGAGCTTCAGGGTGTGGGTGATCTCCTTGCCGCGCTCGAAGGGATGTTCCAGCAGTCTCACCTTGTTCACCCGCTCGAAGAGCTTGAAGCCGCGCTTGGGGGAAACCCGCTGGTTGATCTCGTCCATGATCAGGTTGTTGATGGGATCGCTGGCCAACAGGTCGGAGGTGCTGGAGAAGGACACGCCGTTGGACTGGGCGTACTTGGTGACGTTTTCCAGATTCGGCACCACCAGGGCGGCCAGGAATTTCTGGTCCTGTCCCACCACCATGACCTGCTCGACGAAATCCGACTCCCCGATCACGTCCTCGATCGGGCTGGGCTCCACGTTCTCCCCGCCCAGCAGCACCACGGTTTCCTTGGCTCTGCCGACGATGCGGATTTCCTGGTGGTGGGTCAGCAGCACCAGGTCCCCGGTGTTCAGCCACCCCTCCCGGTCCACGGTCAGGGCGGTGAGCTCCGGCTTCTTGTAGTAGCCCATCATCACGTTGGGCCCGCGCACGTACAGCACGCCTTTCTGGCCCGGGCCCAGCTCCAGGCCCTGCTCGTCCAGCACTTTCACCTCCACCTCCGGCACGGGTTTGCCCACCGTCCCCGGCACGGGCCGGCGGCAGTCGCGCACCGAGATGATGGGCGCGGACTCGGTCAGGCCGTAGCCTTCCAGCAGCAGGACCCCCGCGGCCGCGAAGAACTCGTCCACGTGCTGCGGCAGCGCGCCAGCCCCGGAGACCCCGAAGCGGAAGCGCCCGCCCAGGCGGTGCTTGATCTTGCTGAATACCAGGGACTGTCCCAGCAGGTTCAGCGGGGTGAGCAGCAGCAGCGGCAGGCAGGCGACGGCCGCTTCCATCAGGCCGGAGCGCCGCTGGAAGCGGGGGATCAAGCCCCGGAAGCGGGTCCGCAGCTTGGCGTGAGCCGCGCCCACGACGATGAAAAAGTGAGCCAGGGCGGCCTTCAGCCCGCCTTCGGAATCGATGTTGCGCAGGATGCCGCGCTTGATGGCCTCCCAGATTCGCGGCACCGAGGGGAAGATCGTGGGCCGGACCTTGGCCATGTCCTCGATCAGGATCTGGCTCACCAGCTTGGAATAGGCGACAGAGCAGCCGGCGAAGATAGCCACGTACTCGATGGCCCGCTCGTAGGAGTGCCAGACCGGCAGCACGGAAAGGAAGATGTCGTCCGAGCTGATCTCCAGCGGGGTGTGGGGGGCGCGGATCTGGTGCATGTAGTTGCGGTTGGAGAGCATCACCCCCTTGGGCTCGCCGGTGGTGCCGGAGGTGTAGATGATCGTGGCCAACTCCTCCGGCTTGCCCGCCTCGATCTGCTGCTCCACGAAGTCCGGTTCGCGCTCCAGGGCCTCGGCGCCCTTCTCCAGCACCTCCCGGAAGGTGAGCAGGCCCACTCCGTCCTTGCGAGCCGAGTCCTTCTGGAAAGCCGGATCCATGATGATCAGGGTTTTAAGCTTCTTCAGCGACTTGCGCACCGAGAGGATCTTCTCCAGCTGGGCCTGGTTCTCGGCCAGGCTGACGGCGCACTCGGCGTGCTCCAGGATGTACTCGATCTCCATGGTCGTGGAATCCGAGCCGCGCGGCACGTCGGCCGCGCCGATGCACTGCATGGCCAGGTCGGCCACCAGCCACTCGGGCATGTTGTCGGAGACAATCCCGACGTGATCGCCCCTGCGCACGCCGATGGCATGCAGCCCGGCGGCGAAAGCCCGCACGTCCCGGTACAGCGTCTTCCAGCTCACGGGGTGAAAGTCCCCGGCGCGGTCCTTGACCCATTGTACCGTCAGGTCCGGCTTGTTGGCGACGAAATCCCGCACCAACTTGGCGATCGTGTCGGTCATGGTGGCTCCTTTGCTGGGAGCCTACCACTGCCCCCAGTGGTTGTCAATCAAAAAGCATGCGGCCCGTGCATGAACATGCAGGCGTCTTGTGCCGCCGGCGCCGTTCGCGCTATAGTGGTGGCAAAACGAGGTATTGTTATGAAAAGCACCGACATCAACAGGATCGACCGCGACTTGAAACAGGCCAAGAAGAAGCAGGAGATGATCGAGAAACGGCTGGATAGCCGCGGCGGCTCGGTCGGCGACTTTATCAAGAAGCTGGGCAGCCTGCTGTTCCACGACCAGAAGAAGATCTACAACCTCAAGGGCAACCAGCAGATCAAGGCACTGTTCGCGGACATGAAGGAGCATCTGCCCGGGGACCAGTGGGAGAACGTGATCCGCAAGGCGGTGCGGGAGACCAAAGTCGAGCAGCGCGAAGAGGCCCTGCAGGACCTGCTGGCCCTGCTTCAGTCCGAATAGTCGGCGCGCAGCAGGTTCTTGACGTACTGGGCCCGGCGGTAGAAACCCGGGTCGCTGTTCTTGCCGGCGCTGAGGCGGCCGCGGCAGGCGTCCAGGTCGCGATAGCCCCGGGCCTGCAGCCAGGCGTCCAGCTCACGGACCATGGTGCCCAGGTAGGCGATCTTGTTGCGGTACAGGGCGCTGACCACCTGCAGGCAGGCGGCGCCGGCCAGCAGCAGCTTGGCGGCGTCGGCCGCGGTGAAGATCCCCCCGCTGGCGCATAGATCCCCTTCCAGGTTCCCGTAGGCCAGGGCCGTGAAGCGCAGGGCGGCCAGGTGCTCGCCCTCAGCGCTCAGGGAATGGTTGTAGCGATTGGCCTCGCGCTCCGCGTCCAGGTCCGGCTGGAAAAGGCGGTTGAACAGCACGAAGCCGCGCACCCCCTCCTGGTCCAGCGCCTTCAGGAAATGAAGGGGGTTGGTGTAGAAGGGGCTGAGCTTCACGCTGACCGGGACCTTCACCTTCTTAACCACGGCGCGGATGATGGCCAGCTGCTCCTTCTCGATCTCCGCGGCCCCGGAGCGGGCGTCGCTGGGCGTGGCGTAGAAGTTCAGCTCCAGGGCGTCCGCCCCCGAGTCCTGCAGCTCCTGGGCGTAGCGCACCCACGTGTCGGCTTTGACCGCGTTCAGGCTGGCGATCACCGGGATGCGCACCGCCTCCTTGGTGCGCCGCACCCACATCAGGTGCTCCTTGGCCCCGGCGTGCTTGAGCTGCGGGAACACGTCCACCACTTCCTGGGACAGGTTGTCGAAGCGGGACAGGTCCTCCTGCAGCCGGTAACTCTCGTACTGGATCTGCTCCTCGAACAGCGAGGCGGTCACCAGAGCCCCGGCCCCGGCCTGCTCCAGCTCGCGGATGCGGTCCACGTTGGCCGTGTAGCCGCTGGCCCCGACGATGAACGGATTGCGGA
>MIBK01000112.1:9317-13592 GCA_001829505.1 Spirochaetes bacterium RBG_16_67_19
CCCGTCGCTTGAGATGTTTACCAAATACAATAGTGGAAAAGCCGGCGTCAGGCAAGCTTGCATTTCCGGGGCGAGGCGCGGTATTTTACCCGCATGCTGAAGCTGTACAACTCCATGAGCCGCGCCGAGGAAGCCTTCCGTCCGCGAATCAAGGGCCGGGTGAAGATCTTCACCTGCGGTCCCTCCACCTACCGCCGTCCCCACGTCGGCAACTACCGGACCTTCCTCTACGAGGATATCCTGGTGCGTTACCTCGGCTTCAGCGGATTCGAGGTCCAGCGGGTGATCAACTTCACCGACGTCGAGGACAAGATGCTGGAGGAAGCGGTCCTGGAGGGCCGCCGGCCGCAGGACATCGCCGCGGAGGTGGAAAAGCAATTCCTGCGCGAGGCCCGCCTCTTGGGCATCCGACTGCCCCGCACCATTGCCAAGGCCTCGGCCAGCGTCCCGCAGGCGGTGAAGCTGATCCAGCTTCTCCTGCGAAAGGGCCTGGCGTACTGGCACGACCGGGACGTATTTTTCCAGCCCTTGAAGTTCAAGGAATTCGGCAAGCTGTACCGCCTGAACCTGAGCCGCTGGCCCAAGAAGACCGTGCGCTTCCGGAAGGACACTTACAACGGGCAGCGCTGGAACCTGGGGGACTTCGTGCTCTGGCACGGGAAGCGCAAGGGCGACCTGAGCGTCTGGCACACGGCAATCGGCCAGGGGCGTCCTTCCTGGAACATCCAGGACCCGGCCATGATCACCGAGCACCTCGGCTTCCAGGTGGACATCAACTGCGGCGGGATCGACAACATCTTCCGGCACCACGACTACAACATCGCCATCCTGGAATCCCTGTCCGGCAAGAGCTACGCCAACTACTACCTGCACGGCGCCCACCTGATCGTGGACGGCCGGCCCATGTCCAAGAGCCGGGGCAACATCCGCTATCCGGAAGAGCTGCTGCGCAAGGGACTGCGGGCGCATCACCTGCGTTTCTTCCTCGTATGCAAGCACTACCGCCGGCGCCTGAACCTGACCCCGGATAACCTGGCCAAAGCCGCCGCCCGGCTGGACGCCCTGCGCGACCTGGTCGAAGGTCTCACCGCCGGCGGCGGGCCGAAGCTGGCGCCGGAGGAAGCCCGCCGGGCGGATGCTCAGATCGCGGCCGTGCGGGATGATTTCCGCCGTCATATGGACGCGGACCTGTCCGTAGGAAAGGCGGTGGACGCCATCCAGGCCCGCCTGAAAGCCCTGCGTCGCTCTCCTGGTCGGCTTCCCGCCGGCCTGGCGCGGCGCCTGCGCACCGAGTTGGCGGCGCTCGACGAGGTGCTGGGGTTCCTGCTTTAGGGTGAAGGCTGCTGGATGAAAAAGGGAACTACGCCGGACGGCCTGTTATCGGGGGTCCTGGGAGCGACAGTTTTCGCGGTGTTTTACTTTCTCATCGACATCGGCCTGGTCTTGTCCATTGTCCTGGCCATCGTCGCTTTTGTCGGCGGATTGTTCCTCTTCCAGCGCAGGAGAGCCGAGGTGATCGAAAAGGAAAACGATCTCAGAAACTCTCTGGACGCGGGGGACAAGAAGCATTCCGAAATCAGGGCCCTGCAGCGGAGGATCCGCAAGCCCACGGTGCTGTCCAAGCTCAAAGAGATCGACGATGTCGTGGAGAGGATTCTTGCCGGCATCAAGAAAGACCCGTCGAAGCTTCGCCACGCGCGGCAATTCCTGGACTATTACCTGGATGCCACCATAAAGATTCTCACGAAATACGTTGATATCTCGTCGCAGAACGTCAGGGATCCCGGCATTCAGGCCTCACTGGCGCGAGTCGAAGGGATGCTCGGGACGCTCAAGGAGGCCTTTGAGGCCCAGCTGGCGAAGCTGCTCTCAAACGACGTGATGGATCTCGATAGTGCGCTGCAGACCCTCAAGCAGGCCATCGAGATGGAAGGTCTCGGCAAGGAATAGGCCGGGACGACTACAAAGGAGAAGTGGATGAGCGATTCGGCGTTGACAGTGGATACCTCCAAACTGTCGGTTCAAGACCTGGCCAAGGCCAATGATTTTGCCAGGGCCATCGATCCCGCCAATAGCGGGTCCCTGATTCAGTTTGGCGTCGGCGCCCAGAGCAAAATCTCCGGTCTTGCCGACACCATGCTCACTCAGATCCGGACGAAGGACTCCGGCGAAGTGGGCAAAGCCCTCACCGATCTGGTGCTCAAGGTCAAGGACGTGGATGTCGGAGGCTTGACGAAAGCTCGCCAGGGTCTTTTCGCCAGGCTGGCCAACAAGTTCCAGCGATTCATCGCCAAATACGAAAAGCTTGAGACCCAGATCGACAAGATCGTCGATCGACTGGCCAAGGCGAGGATGATGATGCTCACCGATATCAACCTGCTTGACCAGCTCTACCAGCAGAACAACGACTACCTGCACAACCTGGACCTCTACATCGCCGGAGGTCAGTTGGGGTATGAGAAGCTGAAAACGACGGTGCTTCCCCAGCTGCGGGCCAAGGCCCAGGCGTCCAAAGACCCGCTGGACGCGCAGAACCTGAACGACCTCGACCAGTTCCTCGTGCGGGTCGAGAAGAAGCTCTACGATCTCAAGCTCAGCCGGATGATCTCCATCCAGACCGCCCCGCAGGTCCGGCTTATCCAGAACAACGACCAGGCCCTCGTGGAAAAGATCCAGTCCTCCATCCTGACCACCATCCCCCTGTGGAAGAGCCAGATCGTCATCGCCATCAGCCTCTTCCGCCAAAAACAGGCTCTCGGCGTTCAGAAGGCGGTCACGGATGCCACGAATGATCTCCTCACCAGGAACTCCGAGCTTCTCAAGCAGGGCTCAATCGATGTCGCCAGAGAAACCGAGAGGGGCATCGTGGACATCGAGACGCTGCGGCAGACCAACGCCAATCTTATCGCTACCATCGAGGAGACCCTCCGGATCCAGGAAGAGGGAAAGCAGAAAAGAGCCGACGCGGAAAAGTCCCTCCTGGAGCTGGAGGCCGATTTGAAAGCGAAGCTCATCGCGGTCCGAGGTGCCGTATGAAGCGGGCAGTGATTGGGATTCTCATCATTGTTGCCGTGGTTGCAGTGGGGGTTGGATACAAGCTGCTGTTCAGCGGCCCAAGGGCGAAAGGTGCGGGGGGCGCGGCAGCCCCGGCCGATCTTGTCTTCGCCAAAGCCTCCCCCATGACGCTGCCGCCGGTCAGCGGCTATCAACTGGCCACTGTCGACCTGGGGGAGGGACCGGTTCCCCTGCTCACCATCCCCCTGGACACCTGGGGCGGGTACGCTGCCATGTTTGCGGCTAACAAGGGCACGAAGCCGAACAAGGACAGTCTCTTTTATAAGAGGGGACGCTTCGCGGTCCAGATTGTCAATGAAGAAACCACGGAGAAGCAGCTGGAGGGATACGCCAGCGGAAAATGGCCCATCATCTGGACGCAGATGGACGGACTCCCCTTGTTCCTTGACGCTTTCAAGGCCGACAAACGAGTTGCTCCCAAGGTCCTGGGGCTGTTCGATTGGAGCGATGGCGGCGATGGGATCCTGGTCCGCAGCTACGTCAAGACCGCGGCTGATTTGAAAGGAAAGATCATCATCACTTCCAGCAACACCCCCTTCAGTTTCATGCTGCTCTGGTACCTGAGCCAGAACGGCCTGACGGGAAATGATGTCAAGGTTGCCTGGATTGACGACGCTGAAGAGGCCCTGCAGAAGTTCAAGAGCAAATCGAGCGTCGCGGCCTGGGTGAGCTGGACTCCCTACATCAATGACGCCGCAGACCCGAAGTCACCGAACTACATTCCTGACGCTCGGCTGATCATCTCCTCCAAGGACGCCAATCAAGTCATTGCCGACTGCTATATCGTGCGAAGCGATTTGCTGCTGGACAAGCCCGAAATGATGCAGGCATTTGTCGAGGCAATGATGGAGGGAAGCCAGCAGATCGGAACCCAGACCTACAACGACATGGCGGCCTTCTATGGCCTGCAGACGGCAGCCGAAGCCAGGGATATGCTCACCGACGTTCATATCGCCAACTTCTCCGAGAACAAGATGTTCTTCGACGTCAACAACTCGATCGGCGCGTACAAAATTTTCCAGCTTGCCCAGGAGTATTACAAGCAACTGGGTGCCCTGCCACCGGATGCCAGTTACGATCCAGAGCGCGTGCTGGTACCGCAGATCATCGCCGCGATTGACAAGAAGGGTGAGTTCGCGTCCCAGAAGAATGCGATGGCCAACTCTTTCAACAAGAAGGCCGGTCTGGACATCTCCGACC
>MIBK01000113.1:0-9097 GCA_001829505.1 Spirochaetes bacterium RBG_16_67_19
GCGCGCCAGGACAGGAGCGAGCTGCGCACCAGCGCGCCAGGACAGGAGCGAGCTGCGCACCACCGTGGCCGCCGCCCCGCTGTACAACGGCATCTGGGCAATCGGGGTGGACGCCAACCTGCCGATCGGACAGCGCGACAGGAATCCGCCGCAGATCACCCTGGCCACCGACGAGCAGTACATCTCGCCCAACCTGGACGGGGTGCAGGACGACCTGAACCGGGCCCTGGGCATCCGCGACGAGCGGGACATCAAGGGCTACCGCTTCGTGGTCCTGGACTCCGCCGGGAAGCAGGTGCGGGAGATCGTGAACAAGGACGAGCGGCCGGAGAACGTCTCGGTCAGGAACGTCCTGGCCCGCCTGGCCTACGTGCGCAAGGGGATCAACGTGCCGGAGCAGATCCGCTGGGACGGGCGAACCGACCAGGGCGGGACGGGTGCTGATGGCACCTACCGCTACTACGTGGAGGCCTGGGACGACAATGGAAACGTGGGCCGGAGCCAGGAAGGGACGGTGGTGGTGGACAACACCCCGCCCACCGCGGAGATCACGGCCCCGTATCTGGTGTTCTCCCCGAACGGGGACGGCAACAAGGACACCCTGCCACTGTCGGTGACCGGCTCGACGGAAGCGGCCTGGAAGGGCGCGCTGCAGGACGCTCAGGGCCAGGAAGCGCTCGCCCTGGAATGGAAGGACCAGGCGCCGCCGGGCCTCGAGTGGGACGGCAAGAACTCCCAGGGGCTGCTGGTGCCCGACGGGGTGTACAGCTTCCGCCTGGCGGCCACCGACCGGGCCGGCAACGCCTTCTCCGGAAAGCTGGACAACATCCTGGTCAGCACCCTGGCCACGCCCATCAACATCAACATCAGCGACTCGTTCTTCTCGCCCAACGGCGACGGGATCAAGGAGCGGGTGCTGTTCCAGCTCACCGTGCCGGTGACCACCGGCATAGAGAAGTGGAGCCTGGCGGTCGTGAACCAGGCCGGCCAGGCGCGGCGCACCTTCGCCGGCACCACCAGCCTGAGCACGGAGATCGCCTTCGACGGGCGCGACGACGCCGGGCAGGTCCTGCCGGAGGGCCCCTACGTGGGCAAGCTGTCCGTGCTGTACGTCAACGGCAACAGCCCCAAGGCCGATTCCCCGCCCCTGGTGATCGACTTGTCCGCCCCGACCGCCTCCACCAGCGCGGACCTGGTCATCTTCTCCCCCGACGGGGACGGGAACAAGGACACGGTGGCGATCTTCCAGGAGACCGGCGAGGAGCAGCTCTGGCAGGGGGCCATCGAGACCGTGGAGGGACGGCCGGTGCGCACCTTCTCCTGGCGCGGCGTGGCCGACGCCCGCCTCCAGTGGGACGGGCGCGGGGACGACGGCAAACTGGCCCCGGACGGCATCTACCTGTACACCCTCAAGGCCACCGACCGGGCCGGCAACTCCGGCCAGTCGCGGCGCCTGAGCTTCGAGCTGAACACGGAAGCCACGGAGGTGTTCCTGGCCGCCGACGCCGACGTGTTCTCCCCCAACGCGGACGGGGTCAAGGACACCCTGACCGTGCGCCCCCGGCTGAAGGTCAGCGAAGGAGTAGCCTCCTACACCCTGCGCATCCTTGACAAATCCAGCCAGGCCGTGCGGAGCCTCCAGGCCCAGAACCGGGCCCCCCTGGACTTCGCCTGGGACGGTCTGGACAACCGCGGGCGGCGCGTGCCCGATGGGGAATACACGGCCGAGCTGGCGTTGGAGTACCAGAAAGGCGACCGGCACCTGGTCAAGACCGGGGCCTTCCTCGCGGACACCCAGGCGCCGACCATCGAGGCGTCGGCGGAATATGGGCTGTTTTCCCCGGACGGGGACGGCAGCAAGGACTTCCTGCCCGTGACCCAGACCTCCTCCAGCGAAGAGCTGTGGGAAGCGGCCTTCCTCAATGCCAAGGGCGAAGCCGTGCGCAGCTACTACTGGAAGGGCCAGGCGGCCTCCCTGCGCTGGGACGGCAAGGACGAGAACGGCAATAAAATCCCGGACGGGCAGTACCTGTACCGGGTGAAGGGCACCGACCGGGCTGGCAACACCGTCACCCGCGAGATCCGCGGCATCACCCTGGACACTCGCCAGACCGCCGCCTTCCTGACCGTCTCGGGGGAGGGATTCTCGCCCAACGGGGACAAGGCGGCCGACAGCCTGGACTTCAGCCCGGTGGTGACCCTGGCCGAAGGAATCCAGACCTGGACCCTGCAGATGGTGCACGTGGAGTCCGGGGTGCAGAAGACCTTCAGCGGCCCGCCCCCGGTGCCGCAGAAGCTGTCCTGGGACGGGAAGGCCGATTCCGGGCAGCCGGCGCGCGAAGGCGCCTACCAGGCCGTATTCCGCGCCGATTACGCCAAGGGCAACCGCCCGCAGGCCCAGAGCGCCCCGTTCCTGCTGGACCTCACCGCCCCGCAGGTGGACCTCGCTTTCGCACCCCAGCCCTTCTCCCCGGACAACGACGGGGTGGAGGACGAGCTGGCCATAAGCCTGAAGGTGCAGGACCTCTCGCCGGTCACCGACTGGTCCATCCGCATCGATGACCCGGAGGCCCACCCCTTCGTCGGCTTCGCCGGCAAGGGGCTGCCCGCCGAGCGGATCATCTGGAACGGGCTGTCCGATTCCGGGGAACTGGTCCAGGCCGCTTCCGACTACAACTTCGTCTTCACCATCCGGGACCAGCTGGGCAACGCGCGCACCGTGCAGAAGCTCATCGCGGTGGATGTGCTGGTGATCCGCGACGGGGACAAGCTGAAGATCCGCATCCCCAGCATCACCTTCCCGCCCAACTCCGCGGACCTGTCCAAGGTGGCCGAGGAGGACAAGGCGGCCAAGAACACCTGGGTGCTGGAGCGCCTGGCCCAGATCCTGAACAAGTACAGCTCCTACAACTTCCTCATCGAAGGCCACGCCAACCAGGAGTACTGGGAGAACGCGGCGCGGGCGGCGCGGGAGGAAAAGGAAGAGTTGGGGCCGCTGTCCCTGTCCCGGGCCGAGGCGGTGAAGAACGCCCTGGTGAGGCTGGGCCTGAAAGTGGAGCGGATTTCCGTGGCCGGGCTGGGCGGCACCAATCCGCTCGTGCCGTTCAGCGACCTGGAAAACCGCTGGAAGAACCGCAGGGTGGAGTTCATCCTGCTGAAGAAGTAGGGGCGAGGGGGGTCAGGGGCTGTCCACCATGTCCAGGAAGAAGGGGCGCGGCCTGCTGGCGGCCGCGGCAGCCGTGCTGGTTGTGGCCGCCGGAATGACGGCGGTTTTCTACGCCCTCAACTCCCCTTCGCCGGAGATCCCTGCGGAGGGGAAGATCTTTGCCGTGCGCCCGGGGGAAACCCTGGGAGACATCGCGGCGCGCCTCGAGCAGGAGGGGCTGGTGCGCTCCGCCCTGTTCCTGCAGTCCGTGGCCCGCCTGAGCGGAAAACAGGGCAGCTACAAGAGCGGGTATTTCCGCCTGCTGCCCGGGGACTCGACCCTGGACGTGCAGGACCTGCTGGTTTCCGGCTACCAGGAGCAGGTCAAGGTCACCATTCCCGAGGGCTGGACCCTGAAGAAGATCGCTTCCCACCTGGAAGCCAAAGGGGTGAGCACGCGGACGGAGGTGCAGGCCGCCGCCGCCGATCCCGCGCTGCTGGCCCGCCTGAAGGTGCCGGCCGAGAACCTGGAGGGCTACCTTTTCCCGGACACCTACTTCTTTCCCGCCGGCTACCCGGCGGAGGCGATCGTCGAGCAGATGGCCCTCAACTTCTTCGACCGGTTGAGCGAGCTGGACCCGGAGGCGTCGAAATTGACCGCCGGGGAGCTGCACGAGAAGGTCATCCTGGCCTCGATCGTGGAGCGGGAGTACCGCCTGGAGAAGGAAGCCCCGCTCATCGCTTCGGTATTCGTCAACCGGCTGGGCAAAAACATAGGCCTTGAGTCCTGCGCCACCCTGGAATACATCATCACCGACCTGCTGGACCGGCCGCACCCCCGCTATCTCAGCGAGGAGGACAAGCGGATCAGGAGCCCGTACAACACCTACCTGTGGGCCGGCATGCCGCCGGGCCCGATATCCAATCCCGGACGGGTGGCTCTGGCCGCCGCCCTGCATCCGGCGCGGACCGCCTTCTACTACTTCGTCCTGAAAGACGGGCAGACCGGCCAGCATTACTTCTCCGACAGCCTGCAGCAGCACAACTGGGCCAAGTACTACTATCTCAAGCAAGTCGGCGCCGGGGGGTAAGGCGTGATCGTCGTATGAGGATCCCGGACCGGCTCCTGGCCCAGATCACCGAGCGGCTGGACGCGGCGGAGGTGGTGTCGCAGTACACGCGTCTGGAGAAGCGCGGGGGGCGCTACTGGGGCCTGTGCCCGTTTCACACGGAGAAGACCCCCTCCTTCACCGTGACCCCGGACAAGGCCGTGTTCTACTGCTTCGGCTGCCAGAAGGGAGGCAGCCTCTTCACCTTCGTTATGGAGGCGGAGAAGCTTTCCTTCCTGGAGGCGGTGCGTCTGCTGGCCGCCAAGGCTGGCGTGGAGCTGGAGCTGGAGGAGGACGAGGACGCCGGACGCCGGAAAGCCTACCTGGAGCTGTACCGCCGGGTGGCCGGCAGCCTGCACTACATCCTCCTGAACCACCAGGAGGCCGGAGCGGCCCGCGCCTACCTGGAGGGTCGGGGCTTCCGGCGGGAAACCCTGGAGCGCTTTCAGGTGGGCTACGCCCCTCCGGGGCGCGATTGGCTGTTCGGCTTCCTGCGGGAAAAGAGCTTTTCGGAGGAGTTCCTGCGCACCTCCGGGCTTTTCTTCAGCTCCCGGGAGGGCGGCCCGGTGGCCCTGTTCAGGGACAGGGTCGTGTTCCCGATAGGTAATAGCAGGGGCGAGATCGTCGGTTTCGGAGGCCGGAGCCTGGCCCCCGAGCGGGGCCCCAAGTACCTGAACACGCCGGAGACCGCGTTTTTTCGCAAGGGGGAGCTGCTGTTCGGCGAGCCGGGCGTGTTCCAGGCCGTGCGCAAGGAGGGCCGCTTCGTGCTGGTGGAAGGCTACCTGGACGTGCTGGCCTGCGCCCAGGCGGGGGTGGGCTGGGCCCTGGCTCCCCTGGGCACCGCGCTCACTACGGAGCAGGTGCGCCTGCTGAAGCGCTTCGCCCCGGCCGGCGTCCTAGCCTTCGACGCCGACGAGGCCGGGGCCCGCGCCGCCCAGCGGGCAATACTGATGTGCGAGCAGGCGGACCTGGCCGTGGAGGTGGCGGAACTGGCGGGAGGCAAGGATCCGGCGGAGATCCTGCAGAGCGCGGGGGCGGAGGCGTTGCACAAAACACTGAAATATCCTATAAATAGCTTCCAGTTTCTGTCGCGGGCGGCCCGTTCGCGGCACAATCCAGGGACTCCGGAAGGGAAAAAAGGCATCATTGCTTTTCTAAGTCCGTATCTTTCCTCGATCGATTCGCCGGTCAAGCGCGACGGGTACTTCCGCGCGCTGGCCGAGGAGCTGGGCGTGGAGTTCGAGTCGGTCCAGGAGGATTTCAGGCGGAACACGCAAAGGGGCGCCGGGGCGCCCCGTGCGGCCGCGCCGGGACCGGCTGTGGCAGGACTGACCGCGGATTTCTTTTTCATGCTGGCCGTGGCGGCGCATCGTGACTATTTTGCACAGGTGCGCAATTTCATCGAGCCGGAGCATCTGGAGGATGCCAGGGCCCGCAAGCTGTTCGTGGCCATGGAAGAGTGCTTTCGCGCGGGTGAGGCGAGCGAGGAGTCGCTGCTGGCCCGCCTGGAGGACCCCGAGCTGCGCGGCGAGGTCCTGGCCCGCACGGCTTCGGGGGCCTTCGCCGAGGATCCCGAGCGCCTGGTCAGGGACGGGTTGAAATGGGTGCGCCGGCGGGCGTTGGAGCGCCGAGGAGCAGGGGTTCCCGCCAGGCTGGCCGCGCCCGGGGGGCAGGAGCAGACCGGCCAGAAGGACCTTCTGACCGAGAAGATGCACATCGACGAGGAGCTGGCCAAGCTCAAAAAGGGTAAGCAGGGATGACGGACCTCGCCACAGACCCCGCAATACTGAAACTCATCGCCTACGCCAAGAAGAAGAAGACGATCACCTATGACGAGGTGAACGACTTCCTGCCGGAGGAGATCGTCAGCTCGGACCGCATCGAGGAGGTCATCGCCATCCTCGAGAAGAACGAGATCAAGCTGGAGGAGGAGGACCTCAGCCTGGAGGTAGAGGAGGAGAAGCCCGCCCCCGGCAAGCAGAAGCTGATCTACGACGACAAGGAAAGCGCGGTGGACGACCCCATCCGCCTGTACCTGCGCGAGATCGGCAAGGAGAGCCTGCTCACCGCGGAGCAGGAAGTGTACTTGTCGAAGAAAATGGAGGAAGGGGAGAACATCATCAAGAAGGTCATCAAGACCTCCGGGCTGTTCGTCCCCGAGCTGTTCCGCCTGGGCCAGGCCATCGTCTCCCGGGTGGACCCGCGGGAACTGAACCTCTCCAAAAAGGAGGTCTCCGAGTACCTGGCCGAGCGCCGCCGGGTGACGGCCTTCTACCGCGAGCCGCTGCGCCCGTACTACGCCTCGATCAAGCAGTTCATCGAGACCAAGCGGCGCCTGGAGCCGGAGAGCGGCAGCATCCTGGGCGAGCAGAGCCTGGTCCAGCGCAAGGAGGAGCTGCTCAAGCGCCTGGCGGACATCGACCTGCACCAGGAGGAGATCACCTCGATCTCGGAGAAGTTCCTCCAGGCCGCCGCCCGGGTGCGCAAGATCCAGAAGGAGAAGCAGAAGGTCAAGAAGCGCCTGGCGGTGAGCGACCAGAAGCAGCTGCGCAGCCTGGGGCGCAGCCTGGCCCTGCGGGCCGAAAGGACCCGCATCGAGCAGGAGCTGGGCCTGCCGGCCGACCGGGTGAAGGAGCTGATCCGCCAGATCCAGAGCAACGACAAGAAGCTGAGTCGTCTGGAGAACGATTTCCACAACACCATCGTCGAAGTCTTGAGCATGGCCAAGGAAATCGAGCACGGGCGCAACATGATGAAGAGCGCCAAGGACCGCCTGATCAAGGCCAACCTGCGCCTGGTGGTGAGCATCGCCAAGAAGTACACCAACCGCGGCCTGCACTTCTTCGACCTGGTGCAGGAGGGCAACATCGGCCTGATCAAGGCGGTGGAGAAGTTCGAGTACCGCAAAGGCTACAAGTTCTCCACCTATGCCACCTGGTGGATCCGGCAGGCCATCACCCGCTCCATCTCCGACCAGGCCCGCACCATCCGCGTGCCGGTGCACATGATCGAGCAGATCAACAAGGTGGTGCGCGAGAGCCGCCAGCTCATGCAGGCCCTGGGGCGGGAGCCCACCGACGCGGAGGTGGCCGAGAAGCTGGGCTGGACCATCCAGCGGGTGAAATCGGTGAAGAGCGTAGCCCGGGAGCCGATCTCCCTGGAGACCCCGATCGGCGAGGAGGACGACTCGCTGCTGGGCGACTTCATCGAGGACAAGGATATCGAGAACCCGGCCAGCCAGACCGCCTTCAAGCTGCTGCAGGAGCAGCTGGAGCAGGTTCTGTACACCCTGCCGCCGCGCGAGCAGGAGGTGCTGAAGATGCGCTTCGGGCTGGAGGACGGCTATTCCCTTACCCTGGAGGAGGTGGGTCTGTACTTCAACGTGACCCGCGAGCGCATCCGCCAGATCGAAGCCAAGGCCTTGCGCCGACTGCGGCATCCCAAGAGGAGCCGCCGGCTCAAGGATTATCTGGAGCATTGAAATCAAGGAGTCCGACCATGGTGATGCAGGAAGTCTTCGAGAAGCTGCAGTCGCTGCAGGAAGTTCTTTCCAAGAAGTTCGAGGTCCAGAACGACATCGCGGAAATCCCCAAGGTGCTGGCCACCAAGACGGAGCTGTTGAACCGCATGAAGAAGACCTTCGTGGACAAGAGCCAGGAGCACCGGACCAAGACCCAGTTCGTCGATGAGCTGCGCAAGAAGTCCATCGAAGCCGAGGCGGCCAGGGAAAAGTTCGAGGGCCAGATGGACCAGATCCAGACGCAGCGGGAGTACGAGGCCCTGGACAAGGAGATCAAGGACTCCGGCGAGCGGGAGCAGGACCTGCGCCGCGATCTGCAGAAGGAAGAGCAGCTGCTGGGCGAGATGAAGGTGGGTCTGGAGAAGGAAGAGGCCATGATCCACAAGCAGGAGGAGGAGGTCGCCAAGGAGCAGGCCAAGATCAAGGAGGCCCTCCACGACCGGGAGAAGCAGCTCAAGAGCCTGGAGAAGAAAGAGAAGGCCATCACCCCGGGACTGGACGAGGAGATCCTCTTCAAGTTCGAGCGCATCATCCGCAGCAAGCTGGGCCTGGGCATTGTGCCCATCGACCACGGGGTGTGCAACGGCTGCCACATGATTCTGACCGTGCAGTTCGTCAACGAGGTGCGCAGGGGCGAGGGCATCATGTTCTGCCCCTACTGCAGCCGCATCCTGTTCTACCAGGATGAATCCGAAGGGGAGCTGGAGATGGAGGAGGCCGCGGAGGAGGCCCAGGAGGAGGCGGAGGAAGGCGAGGATGATGAGGAAGCCGAGGAGAGCGACGAGGTAGAGGAATAAAAAAAGCGGGAAGGGGCGGGTCAGGCCACCGCCTCGCCGCGCCCAAGGGCGCGGCTGGGAGGAAAGTCCGGGCTCCACAGAGCATGAAGCCGGGCAGCCCCCGGGCGCCGTGAAAGCGGCGACAGAAAGTGCCACAGAAAACATACCGCCTTACGCGGGCCGAAAGGCCCGCTGAGGTAAGGGTGAAAAGGCGGGGTAAGAGCCCACCGCCCGCCCGGCGACGGGCGGGGCACGGAAAACCTCTTCAGGAGCAAAGTCAAGCAGCAGGCGGGCAGGCTCTGAGCAATGCGCCTGCGGGTGGACTGCAGGAAGGCGGGGCGGTGACGCCCGGCCCCAGACAGATGGTGGCCCAACGACAGAACCCGGCTTACCGGTCCGCTCCTTCCCCTCTTAATATCGTATGCTGAACGTCGAGCGTTACCGATACACCAGCAGGCGCCGGTCCAAGAAGGGCTGGCTGGTCCTGCTGATCCTGGTCCTGGTGGCCGGCGGCGCAGCCGCGGCCTGGTGGCTGGGAGGGGACGAGC
>MIBK01000113.1:9123-17362 GCA_001829505.1 Spirochaetes bacterium RBG_16_67_19
CGCGGGCGGCCCCTGGCCGAGCTTTGGCAGGATCGCCTGTACGACGAGATCATCCAGCGCGCGGATTCCACCCTGAAAAGCCAGCCCCTGGCCGCCGAGGCCCTGGCCTACCGCGGCTTCAGCTACTTCTACAAGGCCGTGTCGGAGGGCAACCTGGAGGAGCGCATCCCCTACCTGGACCAGTCCATCGCCAGCCTGAGGCGCCTCGCGCTGGAGAAGGGCAATCCCTGGCCCCTGGAAACCGACTACGTGCTGGGCAAGGCCTACTACCACAAGGGCAAGTACTACTACGACCTGTCCCTTTATTACCTGCAGCGGGCGCTGGCCGGGGGCTTCCAGGCGGGAGACATCTACGACTACCTGGGCCTGGCGGCCACCCAGCTGGAGCGCAACGAGGAAGGCCTGGCCTACTTCCAGAAGGCCCTCGCGGTCAATCCCACCGACCTGCTCCTGCTGATGATCGGGCAGAGCTATCACGACCTGGGGCGCCTGGTGGAGGCCGAAGAGTACCTGCTGCGGGCCTTGAACAAGACTGAGGACCCGGTGATCGAGGCCAAGTGCCGTTTCCTGCTGGCCCAGATGTACTTCGACCGCAAGGAGTACTTCAAGGCGGAAAAGGAATACCTGGCGGTGCTGGCCCGGGACCCCGACTCGGCGGAGGCCCATTTCTACCTGGGGGAGATCTACGCCGGGCTGAACGACACCGTGAAGGCCCGCGCCGAGTGGCGCAAGACTTTGCTGATCGACCCCTCGCATTACGGGGCCAAACTTCGGTATTATAGGTAACGCTCGACTAGCTTAAGCTGGAGGTTGCGAATGGGGCTACGTGATCTGTTTGACTCTTTTTCCACGGACATCGGCATCGACCTGGGCACCTGCAACACCCTGGTGCACGTCAAGGGCAAGGGCATCGTGCTCTCCGAGCCGTCGGTAGTGGCGGTGGAGCGGGGCACCAAGCGGGTGGTGGCCGTGGGAACGGAGGCCAAGAAGATGCTCTGGAAGACTCCCGGGGACATCATCGCCATCCGCCCCATGCGCGACGGGGTCATTGCGGACTTCGAGACCACCGAGAAGATGATTCGCTACTTCATCGCCAAGGTGCTGCCCCGGCGCTGGCTGGTCAAGCCGCGCATGGTCATCGGGGTGCCCACCTGCATCACCGAGGTGGAGAAACGCGCGGTGCGTGAGAGCGCCGAGCAGGCCGGGGCCCGCGAGGTCTACCTGATAGAGGAGTCCATGGCCGCGGCCATCGGGGCCAACATCCCCATCCTGGAGCCGGCCGGGCACATGATCTGCGACGTGGGCGGCGGCACCACCGAGATCTCGGTGATCTCCCTCGGAGGGCTGGTGGTCTCCAACGCCATCCGGGTGGGGGGGGACGAGTTCGACGAGGCCATCATCAAGCACGTGCGCAACATCCACAACCTGATCATCGGGGAATCCACCGCCGAGAACGTGAAGATCACCATCGGCAACGCCTCGGCCGAGAAGAAGATCGAGAAGATGGAGATCAAGGGCACCGACGCCATCACCGGCCTGCCCAGGCGCCTGGAGATGGACTCGGTGGAGGTGCGCGAAGCCCTCAAGGAGCCCACCTACCAGGTCATCGAGGAGATCAAGAAGACCCTGGGGGAAACCCCCCCGGAGCTGGCCGCGGACATCGTGGAGCGGGGCATCGTGATGACCGGCGGAGGCTCGCTGCTGAAGGGCTTCCCCAGGCTGGTGGCCAAGGAGACCGGGGTGCCGGTGATCCTGGCGGAGAATCCGCTGCTCTGCGTAGCCCTGGGCGCGGGCAAGTTCCTGGAGAACCTCAAGGACATGGGCAAGCGCTACTACAACCTGAAGTTCTAGAGCCGGCATCGGCATGACCGGAGTTCCCGGGTTCCTGCAGCGGCACCGCACCGGCGTGACCTTCTCGGCGCTGGTGTTTTTCTGCCTGTTGAGCATACCCATCTCCAACCGCAACGTGGTGCTCAAGCCCAAGGAGGTGGGGCAGTCCTTCTTTTCCCTCTTCCAGGTCACCGCCAACGGCCTGGCCCGCTGGTTCTCCGGCACCTGGAGCGCCCTGGGCGAGCTCAAGCGCCTGCGCCAGGAGTTGGGCGAGGCGCGGGACAGGCTGGTGGAGTACGAGCGGGGCTCCCGGGACCTGATGGAGCTGCGCCGGGAGAACCAGGCGCTGCGCGCCCAGCTGGGCTTCGCCGAATCCCTGACCTACCGCTACATTCCCGCGCGCCTGGTCGCCAAGGACCCTGGGAACCTCTTCTCCACCATGGTGCTGGACCGCGGCAGCCGGCACGGGGTGCGCCAGGGCATGCCGGTGGTTGCCTTTCAAGGAGGGCTGCAGGGGCTGGTGGGGCGGGTGGTGCTGGCGGGGCTGGCCACCTGCACGGTCCAGCCCATCACCGACCCGGCTTCCTACGTGGCCGCCCGGTTGGCGAGCTCCCGCTTCGACGGCCTGATATCCGGGGGGACCTCCGAACGGCTGGTCATGAGCTATGTGAAAAAGCTGGCCCTGCAGGAAGTCCAGTACGGGGAGCTGGTGGTCACCTCCGGCATGGGCCAGGTTTTTCCGGAGGGGGTGCACATCGGCCGGGTGCGGGAAATGCAGGCCAAGGGCTACGAAGCCTCGCTGGAGCTGGAGGTGGAGCCGATCGTGGATTTCGGCCGTCTGGAATACGTCTTCATCCTTTCATACGGGAACTGATGGACAGGGAACTGCGCACCATCCTGGTCTCGACCCTGCTGCTGGGGATCGCGGTGATCCTGCAGAGCACCGTCCTGCGCTTCGTGGCCCTGAAAGGGGTCAAGCCGGACCTGGCCCTGATCGTGATGGTGTTCGTGGCCGTGCGCCGCGGCAGCATGAGCGCCCAGGTGAGCGGCTTTCTGGCCGGCCTGCTGGAGGACATCCTGAGCCTGGCCCCGGTGGGCTTCAACGCCCTGCTGCGCACCGTGCTGGGCTTCTTCTACGGCCTTTCGGCCGGGAGCATCTTCATGGATCCGGTGCTGATGCCCGTGCTGCTGGTCCTGGTGGCCACCCTGCTGAAGGGCCTGGCCTCCTCCCTGCTGGTGGTGCTGTTCGGCATCCCCGCCCCCGGTTTCCAGATCTTCGCCGGGCCGCTGTGGCTCGAGGTGGGCTACAATGCCGTGCTGGCTCCTTTCCTGTTCGCCCCCCTGCGGCGCCTCAAGTCCCTGGCCCCGCGGGAGAAGGACAGGGTATGAACGGGGAGCAGGAGGCCCGTGCCCGGGCCATCGCCCTGGCGGTCTTCATCTCGGCCGCCTTCTTCGTCCTGGCCAGCCAGCTTTTCTTCCTGCAGGTGATCCGGGGCTGGGAATACAAGCGGCAGGCCCGCGCGGTGACCCGGCGGGAGCTGCCCATCCCGGCCCAGCGCGGGGAGATCTTCGACCGCCGCAATGACTTCCCCCTGGTGGTCAACCAGGACTCCTTCGCCGTGGACCTGATGCCCGCCGAAGTGCCGGCCGCCTCCAGGACCCAGGTGCTGGAACGCCTGGCCCAGGTGCTGGGCCTTCCCACGGAGGAGGTGCACAAGCGGGTCCCCGAGAAGTACTACCATCTCTACCAGCCCATCGAGATCAAGGGCGGGGTGGCCTTCGAGACCATCGCCTACCTGGCCGAGCACTTGTCGGATTTCCCCGGCGTGACCTGGCACAACAAGCCCATCCGCAACTACCTGGTCCCCGGCTCCCTGGCCCACCTGCTGGGCTACGTGGGGGACATCACCCGGGAGGAGATCCAGATCCTGTACAACCAGGGCTACGCCTTCGGCAGCGTGCTGGGAAAAAGCGGCGTGGAAAAGCAGTACGACCGCCTGCTGCGGGGAAAGGACGGCAAGCGCTTCCAGATGGTGGACGTGACGGAGAAGTACCTGGCCAAGCGGCCCGACGAGGACATCCCCCCGGAGCCGGGGAACAACCTGGTGCTGACCATCGACCGCCGCATCCAGCTGCTGTGCGAGAAGGCCCTGGGCCCGCGCATCGGCTCGGTGGTGGTGCTCAAGCCCTCCAGCGGCGAGGTGCTGGCCCTGGTGTCCTACCCCTACTTCGACCCCAACCTGTTCTTCACTCCAGCGGCCACGGAGGAATTCAACCGCCTTTCGCTGGACCCCAGCTTCCCGTTCCTGAACCGGGCCATCCAGTCGGTGTACCCGCCGGCTTCGGCCTTCAAGATGGTGGTGTCCACCGCGCTGGTGGAGGAGGAGGCCTTCCCCCTGACCCGCAAGGTCCTCTGCACGGGGCAGATCCAATACGGGGACCGCGTGTTCCGCTGCTGGCGCAAGACCGGGCATGGGCCCCTGGACTTCTTCGGCGGCTTGGCGCAGTCCTGCGACGTGTACTTTTACACGGTCGGGGACCTGCTGGGGGTGGAGCGCCTGTCCTACTACGCCCGCGATTTCGGGCTGGGCCAGCCCACCGGCATCGACCTGCCCGGCGAGGTGGGGGGATTCGTGCCCACTCCCGAGTGGAAGGAGAAGGTGCACCACATGAAGTGGCTGGGCGGCGACACCCTGAACATGTCCATCGGGCAGGGCTACATGGCGGTCTCGCCGCTGCAGATGGCCAACGTCGTGGCCCTCATCGCCAACGAAGGCAGGGTGTACCGCCCGAACGTGCTCCTGCAGGTGCGTGACGCGGCCAGCGGCGCGGTCCTGCAACGCGCCTCCCCGGAGCTGCTGCACGTCTCGGCCGTGCGCCGGGAGACCTTCCAGACCGTGCAGCAGGCCATGCGCCAGGTCATCACCGAGGGCACGGCCAACGTGGTCATCACCACCAAGGCGGTGGAGGTGGCCGGCAAGACCGGCACCGGCGAGGCGGGCTTCGAGGAGCAATGGCATTCCTGGTTCGCCGCCTACGCCCCATATCAAACCGAACGGCCCGAGGAACGCGTGGTCGTGGTGGTCATGGTTGAGGCGGTCAATACCTGGGAGTGGTGGGCGCCCAAGGCCGCGGACGTGATCTTCCAGGGCATCTTCGCCAAACAGACCTTCGAGGAGGCCGTGGAGACCCTGCGGCCCTGGTGGTACCTGGAGGAGCGGCGCAAGGAAGCGGCCAGGGTGAGCACCGACGAGGAGATCCGGTGAAGCGGGTGACGGCCCTGGGCTTCGACTTCATCCTCCTGGCCGCGGCGCTTCTGCTGCTGGCCTTCGGCATCCTGTTCATCTACTCCAGCGGGGTGAGCGTGGTCGGGGGGCGCTCCTCCACCGGCGAGTTCCTCAAGCAGCTGGCCTGGGCGGGCTCCGGGCTGTTGCTGCTGGTCGGGGTGATCCTGGTGAACCACGCCCGCTTGCGCGACCTATCCGTGTATCTCTATGGCCTGATGATCCTCCTGCTGCTGCTGACCCGCTTCGTGGGCCGGGAGGTGCACGGGGCCCGCTCCTGGCTGGGCATAGGGGAGTTCGGCATCCAGCCCTCGGAGTTCGCCAAGATCACCACCATCCTGATGCTGGCCGTCTACCTGACCGGCATCGGCAAGGGAATCCGCGAGTTGCCGCGTTTCCTGCTGGGGCTGGCCATCGTGCTGCTGCCGGTGGGCCTGATCCTGCTGCAGCCGGACATGGGCACGGCCCTGGTCTACTTCCCCATCTTCCTGTTCATGAGCTTCGCCGCGGGGGCCCGGATGCGGCACCTGGCCTACCTGCTGTCCGCCGGATTGGGAATGGTCGTGCTGGCCGTCCTGCCCCACTACAGCCTCTGGCTGCTGGGCCGGGAGGCGGGCCTGCTGGCCGCGCTGACCGGCTTCGGCCTGGCCCGATACATCCTGGCGGCGCTGGCCGTGGTTACGGCCCTCTCGGCCTGGGGTTACTGGGGTTTCAAGCGTCGCTATTTCTACTGGATCTTCTACGCGGTATCCCTGGTGTTCGCCTGCCTGACCGGGGCCATGCTGATCAACCGCGTGCTCAAGCCCTACCAGATCATGCGCTTCATCGTGTTCCTGGACCCCCAGGTAGACCCCCAGGGCGCGGGTTGGAACCTGCTGCAGTCGGTCACGGCGGTGGGTTCGGGCGGCTTCGCCGGCAAGGGCTTCCTGAAAGGCACCCAGAGCCATTACCAGTTCCTGCCCCAGCAGAGCACGGACTTCATCTTCTCGATCCTGGCCGAGGAATGGGGTTTCCTGGGCGGCCTGCTGGTATTCGCCCTGTTCCTGGTGATCCTGCTGCGGGGAATCCGCATCATGTACATCGCCCGCGACGATTACGGAATGTACGTGGCGGCGGGGGTGGTGGGCATGATATTCTTTCACGTGGTCATCAACATCGGCATGGCCATGGGCATCATGCCGATCACGGGCATCCCCCTGTTCTTCCTGTCCTACGGCGGCTCCTCGCTGTGGACCGCCCTGATCGGGGTGGGCCTGCTGCTGGACATCTATTTCCGCCGTTACGGGCACTAGGGGGAGCGGGATTGGAGCGTGAGGACGGCCCGAAAGGCCTGCAGGCCCTGCTGGAGCGCATCGAAACACTGCGCAGCCTGCCCACGCTGCCCCATATCCTGTTGAGGCTGATCGAGCTGTGCAACAGGCCGGAGAATGGCCTGCAGGAGATCGCTCGCCTGATCAACCAGGACCCGGCGTTGAGCGAGCGGGTCCTGCGCCTGGTGAACTCCGCCTTCTACAGCCTGAAGCAGAAGATCACCACCATCGGCGAGGCCCTGCTGCTGCTGGGCCTGGAGGCGGTGAAGAACATCGCCATCAGCTCCTCGGTGTACCAGGTTTTCCAGGGGCCGCCGGCCCGGCACGGCCTCGACTTAAAGAACTTCTGGTGGCATTCGGTGCGCTGCGGCGTGATCGCCCGCCGCCTGGCCGTCAAGACCGCTTATGCCTCGCCGGACGAGGCCTTCCTGGCGGGCCTGATGCACGACATCGGCAAGATCCTGCTCTGGTCGAGCTTCCGCAGGGAGTACGCCGGGACTGGAGGGGGGCTTCCGGCCGCGGAGCGCAGGCTGGGCCTCACCCACGCCGAGGCGGGGGCCTGGTTGATCGGACGCTGGCAGCTGCCCACTTTCCTTCCGGACGCGGTGCGCTACCATCACGAAGCGGTGGAGAGGATCGTGGTCTCCTTCCCGCTGGTGCGCCTGGTCTTCGCCGCCAACCTGCTGGCCGGCGAAGGCGGGCTGCCTGCGGCGGTCCAGGCCCTGGGCCTGGCCGCGCGGGACCTGGAGTCGCTGCGTGCGGAAGCCGAGGAGGAGGCCCGCCAGATCGCCGGCTCGCTGGACATCCAGGTCGCCCCGGCGGCTCCCGGGCCCGTGGAGCGGGCCAAGGAAGAGGCCCTGGCCCGGCTGGTGCGCGATTACTCGCAGCTGGCGGGCATCAGCGAGGGCTTCATCAAGGCCGCGCGGCGCGAGGAAGTCCTGGAGGCGCTGCGGCGAGGCCTCGCCCTGCTGTTCGACCTGGCCAGTACACGCTGGTTCCGCCTGGAAGGCGCCTGGCTGGTGGGCGAGGCGGCGGCCGGCTGCGGCGAGTTGCGCGTGCCCTGCCAGGAGTCCTCCGGCCTGCTGGGCCGCAGCCTGGCCCGCGGCGAGGTGCTGGACTCCTTCAGCCCGCTGGCCGCGCCCAGCCTCTATGACGAGCAGCTGGCCCGCCTGCTGGGAGCGCAGGGGATCCTGTGCCTGCCCCTGCGCGCCGAGGGCCAGGGCCTGGGAGTGCTGGCCGCCGGCATCCGGGTGCGGGACCACGCCGGCCTGGCCGCGCGCGAAACCCTCCTGGGGCTGCTGGCCGACCAGGCCTCCCTGGCCCTGTTCGCCCTGATCACCCAGGAACGGCAGGCGGAGCGCATCCGCGAGGAGCGCCTGGGCTCCGCCTCGGCGCTGGCCCGCCGGGTCGTGCACGAGGCCCGCAACCCGCTGGGGATCATCTCCAACTACCTGTCCATCCTGTCCGGCAAGCTGCGGCAGGACGCCTCGATGCAGGAGGACCTGCGCATCGTGCGGGAGGAAATCCGGCGGGTTTCGCAGATCATCTCCGAGTTGAGCAGCTTTTCCACACCCGGGCCCGCGGCCCGGGAAACGGTGGACCTCAACGCCCTGCTGGCCGACCTGGGCAGGATCTCCCGCGAGCCGCTTTGGGAGAGCTCCCGCATCCGCCTCCAGCTGGCTCTGGATCCCCAGGTGCCTCCGTTGGAATCCGAGAAGGACCGGCTCAAGCAGGTGTTCCTGAACCTGTTGAAGAACGCCGCCGAGGCCATGCCGTCGGGCGGCGAGCTGGGACTGCAGACCCGCCTGCTGCCCG
>MIBK01000113.1:17412-18379 GCA_001829505.1 Spirochaetes bacterium RBG_16_67_19
CGGTGCGCGACCAGGGCTCCGGGATCGCGGAACAGGTCCGCTCCCGGCTGTTCGAGCCGTTCGTGAGCACCAAGGCCCAGGAGGGCCTGGGCCTGTCCATCGTCTACGGCATCGTGCAGGGGCTGGGCGGGGCCATCCGCTACGAGACCGGCGCGGCGGGCACGACCTTCCGGGTCGAACTGCCGGTGCCCTGAGGAGCTCAAGAGCGTGCAGAAGGTGACCGCGGGGCTGCTGGTGCGCGAGGGCAGGGTGCTCATCGCCCTGCGCAAGGCCGGCAAGCACATGGGGCGCAAATGGGAGTTCCCGGGGGGCAAGATCCAGCCGGGGGAAAGCCCCGAGGAGTGCCTGCGCCGGGAGCTGGCCGAGGAGCTGGACATCGAGGCCCGCATCGGCGGCCTGGTGGGCACCGCCCGCTGGAGCAACGGGGTCGTGGACCTGGAAATCCTGCTGTACCGCGCGGAATACCTTTCTGGCTCCTTCACCCTCCACGACCACGAAGCCCTGGCCTGGGTCGCGCCCGGGCAGCTGGAGTCCTACGATCTGGCCGACTCGGACCGGGAGCTGGCCCGCCAGGCGATCAACGCCCTGCAGCCATAGTTGACGGAGTGACGCGAAAACTACTAAACTTTTGTTTAGTATGTCGCTGCACGTCCATTCCTACTTCTCGTTCGGAGGCGGCACCCTGTCCCCGGAGGAAATCTGCCGGCGGGCTCGGGAGAACGGAGAGGCCGCCGTAGGGATGGCGGACACCGGCAACCTCTACGGGCTGGTGCGCTTCCTGGTGGCCGCCCGGCGCGAAGGGCTCAAGCCGGTGGCGGGGGCCGTGCTGCTCGACGCTCAGCAGCGGGAGCTGGCCACCGCGTACGTGCTGGACCGCGGCGGCTTCGCCAGGCTGGCGGGGCTGCTGAGCAGGTGGCCGGGCCAGCCGGCTGTGGACCTTCGCGCCGGGCGGCCACCAGGAAGCGCA
>MIBK01000113.1:18456-18729 GCA_001829505.1 Spirochaetes bacterium RBG_16_67_19
TGTACGCGCGCCTGGTCTACGGCCGGCCCTTCCGCTCCCTGGTTCGGGCCGCCGCCGGCCTGGGGGTCCCGCTGTGCGCCGTGAACGACGCCTGGTACCCGGAGCAGGGCGGGGCGGAGCTCGGCGACCTGCTGGCGGCCATGCGCCGTCTCTGCCGCCTGGAGGACCTGCCCCCGGGCGCGCGGCTGGCCCCCTGGCAGCGCTGGGTCGGGCGCCGGGAAATGGAGCGTTTCTTCTCGGCCGTGCCCGAGGCCCTGGACGGGGCCCGCGAGC
>MIBK01000113.1:18819-21340 GCA_001829505.1 Spirochaetes bacterium RBG_16_67_19
GCCTGCGGGCCGCCTGCCAGCGGGGCGTGGCCCGCCGCTACGGCGGCCCTACCGCCGCCTGTCGCGAACGCCTGGACTACGAGCTCGCCATCATCCGGGCCAAGGGCTTCGCGGCCTATTTTCTGGTGGTCGAGGACATCGTGGCCCAGTGCCCCCGCACCTGCGGCCGGGGGAGCGCCGCGGCCAGCATCGTCTCCTACCTGCTGGGCATCACCCACGTGGACCCCCTGGCCCACAACCTGTTCTTCGAGCGCTTTCTGAACATGGACCGCAAGGACCCGCCGGACATCGACGTGGACTTCCCCTGGGACGAGCGGGAGAAGGCCCTGCGCTACGTGTTCGCCCGCTACCCCGGATGTTCGGCCATGGTGGCCGACCACGTGACCTTCGGGCCCCGCCTCTGCCTGCGGGAGCCCGCCAAGGCCCTGGGGCTGCCGGAGGAGGAGATCGCCCGCCTGGTGGCCTTCTGGCGGCAGGGCCGGCTGGAGCGCATCCCCGCCTACCTGCGCCGGGCCTCCGAGCGCATCCGGGGTTTCCCCCGGCACCTGGGCACGCACCCCGGCGGGGTGGTGATCACCCCGGGCCCCATCACCGGCTACACCCAGGTCCAGGAGTCGGCACTGGGCTATCCGCTCATCGCCTGGGAGAAGGACGCCACCGAGGAGGCGGGGCTGGTGAAGATCGACCTGCTGGGCAACCGCTCCCTGGCCGTGCTGCGCGACACCCTGGACGAGGTGAACCGGCGGCGCGGGGCGGGTTCGCTCGAGCTGACTCGCGGGGCGAGTTCGCTCCGCCAAGCGGAGCTGACCTGGGAGGGCCGGGAGGCACTGGAGGACGGCCCGACCCGGGCCCTGATCGCCTCCGGCCGCACCCTGGGCATCTTCTACGTCGAATCCCCCGCCACCCGGCAGCTGCTGCAGAAGATGCGCGCCGGGGACTACGAGCGCCTGGTGATCGCCAGCTCCATCATCCGCCCGGCGGCCAACCGCTGGATCCGGGAGTTCGTGAAGCGGCTGCACGGCGCCCCCTACCGGCCCCTCACCCCGCGGCTGGAGCAGACCCTGGAGGAGACCTGCGGCATCATGGTCTACCAGGAGGACGTCTCGCGGGTGGTGATCGACGCCGCCGGCTTCTCCGCGGGGGAGGCCGACCAGCTGCGCAAGATCCTGTCCAAGAAGGACCGGGAGCTGCGCCTGCCGGATTTCCGCGAGCGCTTTTTCCGCGGAGGGGCCGAGCGCGGCGTGCCGGCGCGCGATCTGCAGCTGGTCTGGGAGATGATCCTGTCCTTCGAGGGCTACTCCTTCTGCAAGGCCCACAGCGCCTCCTACGCCCTGGTCTCCTACAAGCTGGCCCACCTGAAGCGGTACTATCCCCTGGAGTTCTTCACCGCCGTGATCAACAACGGCGGGGGGTTCTACTCCCGCCAGACCTACGTGAACGAGGTGCGCCGCCTGGGTTTTCCGATCCTGCCCCCGGAGGTGAACGCCAGCGCGCTGGCTTACACGGTCGAGCGCACCGCCCAGGGGGGAGCGCTGCGCGTGGGCCTGGGGCAGCTGCGGGACCTGCCCCAGGAGTTCCTCGGGCGCCTCCTGGAGGACCGGGAACGCCGGGGCCCCTTCGCCGATTTCCAGGACCTGCTGGCCCGCCTGGACCCGGGGCTGCCCGAGGTGCGGGTGCTGGTGCGCTCCGGCAGCCTGGACGGCCTGGCCGGCGGCCTGACCCGCCCCGAGCTGCTCTGGCTGTACTTCCGCCAGAGCGACCGGTCCGCCCGGGGCCCGACGCTGCCCCTGATGCCTTCGCCGCCCCCGGGCATCGGCGATTACCCGCCGGCGGTGAAGCTGCACGACGAGCTCTCCATGCTGGGGCTGCTGATCTCGCGGCATCCCCTGAGCCTGTTCGCTGGCCGCATCCGCCGCCTGGCCCGCGGCCTGCCGGCGCTGATCGATTCGCGCGCGCTCCCCGCGCACCGGGGTCACCGGGTGACCCTGGCGGGGCTGCTGGTCACCGGCAAGGAGGTGCTCACCAGCCGCCGGGAGCCGATGGTGTTCGTCAGCTTCGAGGACGAGCACTCCGTGTTCGAGACGGTGTTTTTCCCGCAGGCCTTCCGGGAGTTCTACCCCCGGCTGGACGGCGGAGGGGTGTTCCTGGTCAGCGGGCGGGTCATGGAGGAGCAGGGCGCCCTGAGCCTGCACGCGGAAAAGGTCCTGGGACTGGAGCGCGGGGCGGACCCCTCCGGTGCCCCCGTGCCCGGGGCCGAAGGGCGCGGCTCGCCGCTGGCCGCCGGCGGAATCTGGGGAGGTTGGGGCCCCGCCGCGGCACCAACTTGACAGCAAGCGGGGTGCTTAAGTATGTTCTATTTCAGCAATGGCCGAGGCTGAGAAGACCTACATCTTCCATCTGCACCGCAAGGACGGCAGTTCCCTGCTCCTGCACCCCCTGTTCCCCCCGGCCAAGGTGGTGGAAACCCTGGAAAAGTCGCCGCTGGAGGGACGCTACGGCCGGGAGCCCCGGGTGGAGGTTC
>MIBK01000113.1:21379-21555 GCA_001829505.1 Spirochaetes bacterium RBG_16_67_19
TGGGCGTGCGCCACTGGCTGGACGACCTGCGCTTCATCCCCAAGTTCCTGATCGCCTCCGGGGCCTTCGTGGCCGCCTACCTTTTTTTCTCGATCGTGGTCCGCGATCCCCTGCCGGTGATCGATGAGGTGGTGCTGGGCCTGCTGGCCGCGGTGGCCAGCTTCGTGCTCATCGGC
>MIBK01000113.1:21613-21959 GCA_001829505.1 Spirochaetes bacterium RBG_16_67_19
CTGGTGGTGGACCGCATCGCCTTCCGCGAGAGCCAGTTCGTGAAGACAGTGGAGGACGCGCTGCACAGCGCCGAAGGGCAGAGTGTGGAGCAGGTCGTGCGGCGCATCGTGGAGCCGCTCGGTCAGGGACCGCAGCAGTCCCCGGAGGCGGAGGGCGAAGCCCAGGCCGAAGCGGCCCAGTTCGTACACCTGCTGGAGCAGCGCTTCGACTTCCGCAAGCTGGAGCGCGAGAAGCCCGGGCGGCGGGCCGGCGGCCGTGAGGCGGCCCGCCTGCTGTCCCTGCGCAAGCTGGATCTTCCGTTGTACGCCGTGTACAGGAGCTGCAAGCGGGCCGTAACCGAGCGCC
>MIBK01000113.1:22039-22394 GCA_001829505.1 Spirochaetes bacterium RBG_16_67_19
TCAGGTAGTGCGACAGCAGGGCCAGCCCCACCGCCATGTTCTCATTGCGCACGATCACGTCGTCCGGCGCGGTGAGTTGGGTGGGGGCGAAGTTCCAGATGGCCTTGATTTCCAGCGCCACCAGCAGGTCGCAGACCCCTTGAGCCGCCTGCTTGGGCACGGTCAGGATGGCAATGCCCACGTCATAGGTCTTGACCACCCGGGACAGTGACTCCAGCGGCAGAATGGAGAAGGAGCCGATGATCTTGCCGGCCTTGGCCGGGTCGTTGTCGAACAGGGCGACCAGCTTCAGGCCGTATTCCGATAGCCCCGGATACTCCACCAGGGCGGAGCCCAGCTTGCCGGCGCCGATCAG
>MIBK01000114.1:0-2227 GCA_001829505.1 Spirochaetes bacterium RBG_16_67_19
CGCACCTGGGCCAGAAGCCGCTCCACCAGGCGGGGCGGGAAGCCGCGCTGGGTGCCGGCGGCGAAGACCAGGAATACCGCGTCCAGGTTCGCCGCCAGCACCTGCTCCTCGGCCCTGGGCCCCGCCGCCAGGCGGGAGAGCACGCCCCGGCGCGGGAGCACCTGTTCGATGACCCAGGTGCCCTGCTCCTCCCGGCAGGCCACGAAGTCCCCGGCGGCCGGATAGTCGGAGGGCAGCGCGGCCCGGTAGCCGAAGGCCCCGGAGACGGCTGCCAGGCGGGTGTCCTCCCCGTCGCTCAGGGCGTACAGCCCGCGGCCCCGTCCGATCACCCGGGCGAGGCGCAGCCCCGCGGAGGCCAGCGCGGCGGCCTCCGCCTCGCGCCCCGCGTTCCATCCCCAGTCCTGCAGGCTCATGGGGCGCCTCCCCCGATTTCGCGCTCCTGCAGCAGCTGCAGGGTCCTGCCGGCGGGGAAGGGCAGCTGGCTCAGCGGCAGCGCGGCCAGGGTGAGCAGCAGGACCTCGTTGTCGTCCCCGGCAATGCGGTTGGCCCGGATGAAGCCGCACTTGCGGCAGCGATGCAGCAGTGCCCACTCGCGCTTGTCCTTGACCCAGATGCCGATGGGATCCATGACCCCACGGCAGCCGCTGCGGCGGTCGCCGGCGCGGATGTCCAGGTGAAGGCTGCGCAGGCAGGCCGGACAGTGGTTGCGGTAATGCGAACCCAGCAGGCTCGGCGGCACCGTGCGCCCACAGTGGCCGCATACAAAATGTTCCATTCAAGTACCTCGATGTTGCCCGCAGGACGGCGAACGGCCGCCCTGCTATGATGTTCGAGACGAGTTGTACTGGATGGATGTCCTGTCAGGGAGTGGCGAAACCGGCGGGAGATTCAGCGAAGAAGGATTCGCTCCCTATTGCAGGGCATCCCGAGGAGCGACAATGGCCATAAACGACCTCCTTTGAAGCAGGTAGTACCGGGGAATCTACCGTACCGGGAATGGTTTGTCAAGCCAGGAGAGCGTTCAGGCGCGGCCCTGGCCGGCAAGCCCGCCCAGGCCTGCCAGCCTGCCCAGCCAGGGGGCGGCGGAGTGGATGGCCCGATGCGGGCAGGACTCCTGGCAGCACCAGCAGCGGATGCAGCGACGGTAGTCGAACACCGGCGGGGCGCGGCGCTCCTGGAAGCGCACCGCCTTGTCCGGGACCGGGCAGACCCGCAGGCAGTCCCCGCAGCGCCGGCACAGCGCCGGGTCGATCACGGGGTGAGCGAACAGCAGGTGCCGGAGGCGCGGGTAGTAGCGCAGCAGCCCGTCGCGCGTCACCCGGTGGCGGATCACCCGGAAATTGGAAAGGAGGAAGTCCGCGGGGATGCCCTCTTTCAGCTCGATTTCCCCCGCCTGCCAGCAACCCAGCCCGGCACCGGCTCCTTCCGTGCAGGTCGGCACGTGCTCCGGGTCCAGGTCGATCAGGCGGCAGAAGGTTGCGTCGGCGGCCACGGGGTCCTCGGACAGCAGCAGCGCCCCCAGGGTCCGGGGGTCGCCGTTGCGCGGCCCATTGCCCTCCATGACCGTCACGGCGTCCAGCACGTGCAGGCGCGGCTTCAGGTGCAGGTGCAGGCCGGCCAGCATCCGGCTGAAGTCCAGCACGTCCGGGTGGCGCAGGTGCATCAGGGCTTCACAGGTTCTTCACCGCGCCACTCAGGCGGGTGAGCTGGTGGCTGATGATGCCGTCGTAGCCCGGCAGGCAGCGGGCCACAGGGAAACGGGCCAGCGGCCGGCCCCGGTCGAAATCCTCGTAGATCAGGCCCGCCCGCTCCCCGGCCTCCTGCAGCAGCCCGCCCAGGGTCTCCAGCACAACCGGGTGGGTGGTGACGGCCTTCTCTGGAGCCGCGCCGGTCAGGATGTTGGGCTTCAGCAGGATGCGCTCGCCGGGCCGCACGAAGCGGCGCATCCCGCCCAGGATCTGGATGCCCCGGCGCAGGGCCCGCTCGACGGCCGCCGGCTCGTAGGAGGGGCAGGGCAGCAGGGCGACCCGGCTCAAGGGGGCGGCCTCAGCCGGGGCCCCGCAGGCGGCGGCGTATGAAGGCCAGCGCCATGGGCCTGGGCACCACGCTGCCCGCCAGGCGCGTGAGCCGGTTGAAGGCGCCGGGCACGATCACCGCCCGGCCGCGTCCCAGGCGCCGCAGCGCGTACTCGGCCACCTCCGCGGGCTCCTGGCTGCTCAGGCGGGCC
>MIBK01000114.1:2244-3954 GCA_001829505.1 Spirochaetes bacterium RBG_16_67_19
GATGAGCGCGCGCACCTCGGGGTTGGTGCGGATGCCCCCCGGGCACATGGCGCTGGCCCGCACGCCGGTGCCGCGCAGCTCCTCGCGCAGCGCCAGGGTGAAGTTCAGTACGAAAGTCTTGGAGGGCGCGTAGACCGCCTTGTGGGGCATGGCGTGGAAGGCGGCCAGGCTGGCCACGTTCAGGATGCGCGCCCGCGGGTGGCGCTCCAGCTCGGGCAGCAGCCGGCGGGTCAACAGGACCAGGGCCCTGATGTTCAGGTCCACCAGGTCCTCGAGGAGTTCGGGCGGAGCCTGGCGGAAGGGTCCGTGGTGGCTGATACCCGCATTGTTGATCAGGGTGTCCACCGGGATGCGGCGGCGGGCCAGCCAGTTCATAACGCGCCGGATGCCGCCGCCTTCGGCCAGGTCCGTCTCCAGCAGCTCCACGCGGATCGGGTAGCTCGCCGCCAGCGCGGCAGCCGCCCCGGGCAGCCCCGAGCCGGGAAGGGCGACCAGCGCCAGGTTCCGGCCCCGCCGGGCGCAGGCCTCGGCCAGGGCCCGGCCCAATCCCTGGCTGGCTCCCGTGATCAGCGCGAAGGGCGCGGGGGGCTGCGGGCGCGAGCGCAGCCGGGGGGCGCGGGCCGCCGCCTTCAGGCCCATACCCCCAGCTCGACCAGGGCCCGCCGGGCGCTCCCCGCCCAGTCCCGGTTGGCCGCGGGGCTGGCGGGACTGGGGTGGGGGATGGCGCCCAGATGCAGGCGGGCCGAAATCCTGGCGGGAAGCCTCTCCCGGGCCCGCTGCAGGTGCTTTTCAGCGAAGCGCCCCACCCCGATACCCCACTCCGCCTCGAACAGCTCCAGGAGGCCGGCCAGGTGGGCGTCGCAGAGCTCGAACAGGCGGTCGCGCTCGGCCGCGCGCAGGCGGTCCGGGGTGAGGTTGTCCCCGCCGGCGCCCAGGAAGAGCAGCGGGCAGTAGTTGGCCACGAAATGCTCGGCGAAGAAGGCCTCGGGCGTTTCGAAGACTTCCCGCATCAGGCCCCACAACCGGCGCCCGCTCACCTCGCTGCGGGGGCAAGCGAAGCCCAGCACCGGGCGCCGGGGGTGCTCGTGCTCCGGCCGGTCCACCGGCACGCATATGCCCAGCCAGTCGCGCACGGCCCGCACCTCGCCGAAGGGCACGCCGGTCTGGGCCATGCCCCAGGGGCCGGGATTCATGCCCAGGAAGACCACCCGGCGGCGGCCGCCCCCGTAGCGGGCGAGGTAGGCTTCGTGGGCCTTCCTCGCGTATCGCAGGGGGTTGTACACCCGGGCCACGGGAGGGCCGAAGGACAGTCCTTCCACGGCGCGGCAGAGCCGGCGGGAGGCCTCGCTGGCCTTCAAGAGTCCCTCGCCGGGGCGGCTTTCTCTCGCAGCCGCTGGAGGAACCCGGCGTCCTGCCGGCGGCGCTCCTCCAGGTAGGCCAGGTAGTCGGCGCGGCTGGCCAGTCCCACCAGGCGCCCCGCCTCCACCAGCGGCACCTGCCCCATGGGGCGGCTCAGGAAAAGCTCGCCGATCTCGCGCAGCGGGGTATGCGGTGAGGCGCTGATCAGGTTGCGGGTCATATAGGCCCGCACCGGCGCTTTCATCTGCCCGGCCTGGCGGCCCTTCATGATGTCCCTCAGGCTGAGGAATCCCAGCAGCTCGCCGCCCGGGCCGGCCACCGGCGCCCCGGTGCGGCCCGCTTTCTCCAGCT
>MIBK01000114.1:3966-5065 GCA_001829505.1 Spirochaetes bacterium RBG_16_67_19
CGAGCAGGCTCATGTCCTCGCGCAGGGCGGGGAAATCATGGCGCATGATCCTGCTGGCGGTCGGGGCCGGCAGGAGCACCGCGCCCAGGTGGCGATCCAACTCCTCCAGCACGGTCGGACCCCAGCGGCCCTTGAGCTGGGCTGAGGCGGCCAGGGCGTGGCCCGCGGCTCCGAAGGCGGCCAGGGCCTGCAGCAGGTCGATGTCCAGGCCGCGGCTGCGGGCGATCAGGAGGCTCTGGCTTTCCGAGGGGATCGAGAAGACGGCGAACAGGGCGTCCGGACCTTCCACCTCGAACACCTGCTCCACCACGGCGGCCAGCCCCGCGCTCTGATGCTCCAGCTCCAGGTAGCAAAATTGCAGCAGGTGCCCGCCATAGCTGCGCGCGGAAAGGTGGTTCAGGGACTCGTGGAACAGGGCCAGCTGGCGTCCCTCGGCCAGGGGGCGCAGGAATTGCCGCACCAGGGGCAGGGAGGCGCCGTGCTGCAGGCACAGGGAGGCCACCTGGAAGTCGGCGTATTCCACGTTTTCGTGGGTGAAGTTGCCCGTGTCGGCATAGATGCCGGTGAGGGCCACCGTGGCGTCGTCCGGGTGCAGGGTCACGCTGCGCCGCAGCAGCTCCAGCCCCAGCAGGGTGGTGTTGGCCCCCACGGCCTTCTCCCGCACCACCGCGCCCGGAATGTCGGAGGTGTCGCCGGCGTGGTGGTCGAAGACCAGGATGTCGGCAGGCGGCTCCCGCAGGTGCTGCAGGTACTCCTCCACGCGCTTCCGCAGGCGGGTGTCCACCACCACGATCCGCTCCACCCGCTGCCCGCTCAACCCGGCGGCGGGCAGGAAACCCAGCCGCTCCTGGTACAGATTGTAGAGGTGGCGGGCCACGGGATGGATCTGCCGGCTGGCCACCAGCTGATGATCGGGGAACAGGCAGCGGGCCAGCACCATGGAGCCGATGCTGTCCAGGTCCATGTTGCTGTGGCCGACGATGATCTTCATGAAAGCCCCAGCAGGCCCAGGGCCAGCTTCAGGAGCCAGGGAGCGGCCAGGGCGGTGAGCGCGCCGTTCAGCCCGAGGGCCAGCCCGGAAGCCGCTCCGGCCTCCTCC
>MIBK01000115.1:0-9945 GCA_001829505.1 Spirochaetes bacterium RBG_16_67_19
GGGTGCTGGTCGGCAGCCAGGTGCTGCTGGTGCTGGCCAGCTTCGCAACCGTGCCCGCGGGCCTCTCCCGCCCCGCATACCTGGGCGGCGCGGGCCTGCTGGGGGCGCTGTACCTGGCCGTCGGCTGGCTGGCCGTGCGCCGCGGCCGCCCGCGGGACTTCCGCCTGCTGGTCCTGGCCTCCGTGCTCTACCTGGCGGCCCTCTTCCTGCTGCTGCTGGCGCTGCGCGCTTGACCCGGCGCGGGAGGCGGCGCATCATCGGCCCCATGGAAGCTGAAGTACGCTACTGGCTGCTCCGACCGGCCCAGATCGTAGAACGCCGCCAAGCCTGCCCCGTGGCCTACGTGCCCCTGGGCACCCTGGAATGGCACGGCCCGCAAAACCCCGTGGGCGCGGACACCCTGCAGGCCGAGGGCCTGGCCGTGCTCTGCGCCCGGCGCGGCGGCGGCCTGGTCCTGCCCCCGCTGCACTACGGGGAGACCCGCAGCGAATCCCTGGTGGACGTCACCGGGGCCGAGCACGAGGAGGTGGCCCGGGCCATGGGCCTGCCGCCTGAGAACTTCCTGCCGGACAAGCAGCCCTTCTCGGCCACCGAGCAGGTCCTCAACTACCAGCGCCTGCTGCTGCACATCCTGGCCGAGGCGGAAAGCCTGGGCTTCCGGCTGGGCGTGCTGGTGGCCGGGCATTACCCGCTGATCGACCACGCCCGGGCCGCCGTGCAGCTGTTCAACAAGCGCCGCTACAGCAAGTACCACGGCATGCTGGCCTGGGCCTGCCTGGACTACCTTTTCCTGGAGGACCGCTACCCGTACGCCGGCGACCACGCGGCGGGCTGGGAGACCTCGCACCTGCTAGCTTTGCATCCCGAGACCGTGGACCTGGGGCTGCTGCCCCCCAAGGGCGGAGCGGTACTGGGCGTGGAGGGCAGGCTGCCGCCCCAGGAAGCCACCGCGGAGCTGGGGCGGCGCACCCTGGAACAGTCCGCGGAGCTGATCCTGAAGGAAGTCGGGCATCGCCTGGACAACCCCGCACTGTACAAGCAGCACGGCTGGTGCCTGCGCGAAGGGCTCTGGAAGACGCCGGGCTGAAAACGCCGCCTCAGCGGGGCGATTGGTGATCGACCTCGACCCTGCCGGAGGTCATTTCGACCGCAAGTTCCTGATCAATTGACCGGGAAGGACCTGGTTCAGCTTCCCGTTCTCGATGACGGGTTTCCCGTTGATCAGCAGCTGCTCGACACCGGTTGCGCGCTTTGGTTCCTGCGCAAACAGGGCCGGGTGGTCGGAGTATTCATTCAGGTCGAGCACGACGATGTCGGCGAAGCATCCCTGCCGCAGGTAGCCCCTGTCCCCGATACCGAGCCGCTCGGCAATTCGTGAGGTGAATCGCTCGACAACCGTTTTCAGTCCGAGCGTCTTCCGCTCCTTGACGTATCGTCTGACGATATGGGGAAAAGAGCCCCATGCTTCCAGCCACGACCTTCCGCTGCGGTCGAAGACCTCATCGACCGAGTTGATGCACAGGGGATGCTCGATCATGGCGTCGAAGCTCGGCTGCTCGGGGCTGGCGTAAAGCTCCCCGCCGATGCCATCGATGAAAATCTTGAAGTCCGCCCGTTCCGCCAAAACCACCCGGCGCAGCGCCTCCCAGGCATCGAGGTGCCAATCCTCAGCGAGCGACACGAAGCTCTTGCCAATGAATGAAGGATCTCGGGAACCCAGAACGTGAATGTTCTCGAGGCCGCAGCATTCCACGAAGTTGTCGGTCCAGCCGTTGCCTTCCCAGGAAGGCCACTGCGGGACGTAGGCCCGCAGGCGCCCGACTAGGGCGTTCCAGAAGGAATCGTCGCGGATGTCTTCCAGAAACCGGTCGAGGCCGCGGCTGTATGCGCTGGGAGGAAACAGCGCGATTGCCAGAGTGTCGCTGCCGCAATAGCCGAGGGAGTCATAGGCGACGTCGATGCCTTCTTGCCGGGCCTTCTCCATGAGTTCGATTGCCTTCTGAATCTTGTAGCCGTTTTTCACGCCAAACGGGCCGAGGTGGGACACTTGTACCGGCAAGCCCACCTCTCGGCCTACCTGGATGATCTCCTTGACCGCTTCGAGGTAGGTGGCGCTATAGCCGCGCAGGTGGGAAGCATAGAACGCATTCGGGTAGCGTTTCGCCACGCGGGCCAGGGCCACGAGCTCCTCCGTGGCCGCGAACGTTCCCGGCATGTACATCAGTCCCGACGACAATCCGAAGCAGCCGGCGTCGAGCGACTCCTCGAGCAGGCGGGTCATATCCTGCATCTGCTCGTGGCTTATTCGCTCGCTGAAGCCGGCGGCGTTGACCCGCAGGGTGCCATGCCCAACCAGTTGCGCATAGTTGAACAGCATCCGTCCTTGCAGGAAGTCGAAATACTGCCGGCAGTCAACCCACTCCGGCTCGATGTCCCGGTACAACAAGAAGCCCTGGTAGTCGGCCAGCTTCTTGCGCCGCTCGCGGCGAAGGGGAAAAAAGCAGAAGCCGCATTGGCCGCCAACATTGGTGGTGATTCCCTGCCAGAGCAGCCGCTCGT
Source organism: Spirochaetes bacterium RBG_16_67_19 (assembly GCA_001829505.1). Lineage (GTDB taxonomy): Bacteria > Spirochaetota > Spirochaetia > SZUA-6 > DRHE01 > MIBK01. The sequence goes on from MIBK01000115.1 coordinate 2,560, forward strand.
ACAGCTGGGCGTGCTCCGGGATGGGGAGGTGAAAGTCGGCGTGCGAGTGGATGTTCATGAAGCCGGGGGCGACCACCTTGCCGGCCGCGTCGATCAGCTTCCAGCCCGGGCGAGCGGGAATGCGCGGCGCGACGATGGCGATCCGTTCGCCGTCCACCAGCACATCGCCCGCCTGGCGGTCGTGGTCCTTGCTGACCAGTGTCCCGCCCGCGATCAGCAGCGGAACCTGCTGGCTCATTTACACCTGGTCCTTCTTCACGCCCATCAGGTCGGCCAGGTAGCCCAACTCCTGAGTGACGTCGCCGTAGCAAATGATCGCGTGGTGGTCGAAGCCGGTTTTCAGGATCTTCCGCACGAAATCCTTGATGGGGATTTCAGGCTTGTACAGGAGGGTGACGTCCTCGCAAGGGATGCTCTGCGCCGCGGCGATCGCCTCCCCCTTGCCGATCAGCATCCTCCAGCCGTCGCGCTTATCGTCGATCAGATGCCCGATGGTCACCGGGCCGGGCCTGGCGGTGAACTCCACGCTGAGCCCGCTCCCCTGGTGGCCCCAGTTCTCCGGGGTGGCCGTGATTCTGACGTGCTCGGGCCCTTTGGCGAGATCCGGGTCGCCGTAGCCGTGCATCATCATCTGCATGGCGTTTTCCTTCTCGCCGTACTCCCCCCACTCCCCGAACAGCGGCGCCTGGCCCGTCAGGCGGTTCATGATGCACATCATGACCAGGCCGTTGACGTCCCCCTCGGTGTTGGCCATGTACTGCTTCTCCTTGGCCAGGACCACGCTGGCCAGGTAGCCGGTGCAGCCCGTCTTCACCTCCACGTAGTGCTGACCGAGGAAGCAGACGGCGTCCAGGCGGAAGCGGCGGATGAGCCGCTTGTAGGCGATGGTGAAGCGGCACTCGCGCAGGAACTCCTCCTCCTTGACGTCCTGGAAGCGGTAGCGTCTCACCCACTCCAGCTGCCCGGCGTACTCCTCGACCTCCTCCTCCGTGACCTTCTCCCATAGATCGAGGAGGTGGGAAATCTGGATGTCGATGACCTGGGGCCCCAGGGTGCCGGTGATGGAAGTGCGATCGAACTCGTGGTCGAACATGCCGCGGAACACGTGCCCGATGATGCCGATGTTCAGCTCCCGCAGGTAGTGGTAGGTCCCCACGGCATCGGCGTACTTCCTGATCAGCCGATAGGGCTCCTCCTCGAAATCGGCGCCGACCACCACTTCGAAGTTCTCGAAAATGCCCATCTTGCGGAAGGTGCCGGTGAGCTGACTGGCGGCGATCATCGCGCTGTTGCGCAGGGTTTGCTCGTAGTTGCCCTGGAAATCGATGTCGCGGTGGCTCTGCCTCAGGAACAGGATCAGCGGGACCTTCTCCACGTAGCGCAGACACTGCAGCGAGATGACGTCCACCGTATAGGTGAAGGCCACGAAGAGGACCAGGTCGATGTTCTCCTTCTTGAAGAGCCGGCCCGCTCTGTCCGCCTCGTCGAGGGTGGATACCAGACCCGGCCAGACGATCTCGACCTGCGGCCCGAGGTGCTTCCGCAGCTGGCCCAGGACCTTTTCCAGATCGCCGCGCACAAAAGCCTCGAGCGTCTTGGGGTACATCCGCCAGTACTCGAAGTAGCCGCAGGCGTACACCCCGACCTTGGTCTTCTGCTTCTTCTCGTAGTCGTTGAGCAGGTCGCCGAAGGTGTCGTCCTTGGAGACCTCGAAGGATTCCAGAGCCATTGCCGTCTCCTCGAAAGTTAGTGGTACTTGCCTGCCACGTCCAGCAGGCGGGCGGGATTGTCGGCCATGATGGTTTGAATGGCCTGCCTGCTGATGCCGCGCCGGACCATCATGGGCACGATGTTGTTGAGAAGGTGGGCGTACCCCCACCCGCCGTACGCCACCAAGTCCATTTTGAAGCAGAAATCATGGGAGATGAGCAGCCGCTTCTCGTAGCCGCCCGCAACCAGCTCGGCCAGGGCCTGCACGCGATCCCAGTCGCTGTCCATGATGAAGTCGGCGGAATCGAGGTAGAACTCCTTGCCGATATGGTCGAACTCGGCGTAGGCGCCGCGGTCCATGATCGCCTTCATGTAGCCCAGGTGGATCTTGGCGTCGGTGTGGGAAATGATGACCTTGTCCGGCGGGACGCCGTGCTCCACAAGCAGGTCCAGGGCCTGCAGGCCGTTGGGCTCGCCGGTAAAGCCGGGTATCGTAGGCACGGCCTGCACGTGGACGGAGATCGGCAGCCCGCTTTCGCGGTGGGCCTGGGCCGCCACGCGCAGCGACTTCCGCTCCCAGTCTTCGATGTCCGGCCTGACCCCGATCTCGCCGATGATGCCCGGCCGCACACCCGTTTCTCCCACGCCGAGGCGAATTTCCTTCAGTACCGTTTCCGCGAGCTTCGCTTCGCTGGCATTGACTATCGCCTCGGGCAGTGAGCTATAAAGGTAAAACCCGCAGCCCATGACCACGTTCAGGCCCGTGAGGTTGGCGAGGTTCCGGATCGCCTCGGGCGAACGGCCAGTGCCGACGCTGGACTGGTCCACGATGGTGCTGCCCCCGGCCTTCTTGAACTCCATGGCCTCGGCGGCCATCAGCTCCGGATCCGAGAACAGCAGGTTGTCCTTCATCACCATGGGATCGCGCCGCAACGCGCCCAGGCGGCGCATGCTGACCGGCTCCTCCAGCATCGCCGATTGCACCGCTCCCGCGGGCGGCAGGCAGGCCCACCGCAAGTCGATGAAAAGATGCTCGTGGGTCAGGGTTACCCCCAGCGCTTCCTTGGGCACCGGGCCGCGCACGGTCATTACAGCCATGGTCTCTCCTACTTGACCGCCCCGGCGGTCAGGCCCTTGATCAGCTGCTTCTGGCCCACCAGGTAGGCAATGAGGACCGGCAGCATGGCGATAAAAAGCCCCGCGCTGAGCAGGGGCACGCTGAGGTCGTTCTGTCCCCGGAAGAGCATGATGTGCACCATCAGCGTCGTCCTTCTGGAGCTCGGCAGGATGAGCAGCGGCAGGAGCAGGTCGTTGAAGAAATGCAGCGTATCGATGACGGCGACCGTGGCCACTGCCGGCATGGCCAGGGGTACCATCAGGCGAGCGACGATCTGCCCGTGCGTGGCGCCATCCACACGCGCCGCGTCCAGCAGCTCGTCCGGGATGCCCTTGAAGTAGGCCGCCAGCAGGTAGACGGACAGAGGCAGCCCGAAGGTGGCATAGGCTATCATGAGGCCCCAGTACTGGCCCACAAAGCGCAGATCGATCAGCGTCTGGTAGAGGGGAAAAAGGATGGTCTGCACGGGCAGCACCAGCGTGCCGATCACGAAGACGAAGATGAAGTTGCGGAAGGGCAGGCGCATCTTGGTGACCGCGTAGGCCAGCACCAGGGCCAGGACCACGCAGAGCACCACCCCGCCGGCTGTGGTGACCAGGGAGTTGAACAGGGCTTTCCAGAGATTGAAGCGGTCAAAGACCTCCGCGTAGTTGACCAGACTCGGCGCTTGAGGCAGGCCGAAAATATTGGACACGTACTCGCGCCGGCTCTTGAGGGAGGAGACGATCACGAAATATACGGGGTACAGCGCCACGAACCCGAACAGGGCCAGCAGGACGGTGATCCAGGCCGAGTTGAGCCGGCGCCGCAGCAGGTCCCTGGTCATCTCTTCGTCCCGGACAGGTACATATAACGGACCTGGAACCCCGAGATCACGGCCACGAACAGGAAGAGCACCAGGCCGATGGCCGTCCCGTAGCCTGGCTCCATGAAGGTGAAGGCCACGGTGTAGACGAGGTAGTCGGGCAGCATCGAAGCGAACCCGGGACCGCCCCGGGTCATGGAGTGCAGGTACGGGAACATCCAGACCAGCATGCCCGCCGTGCAGATAATGGCCCAGTAGCCCATCACGGGCCGGAGCATGGGGACGACGATGCGCGCCAATCTCGTCCAGAAGCCGGCCCCGTCGATGGCCGCCGCGTCGAAGATCTCCTCTTCGATGGTGGCCATCCCGGCCAGATAGGTGACGATGCCGAAACCGAAGATGCTCCACAGCACCACCGCGTCGATCGTCCACAGGACGAGGTGCTTGTCGCCGAGCCAGGCGGGCGAGAGCGCCCCGGCGCTGATGGCGCGCACCAGCGCATTCAGCGGCCCCTGCACGTGCAGGATCTGGCGCCAGATCAGGCCGACGATCACGGGCGAAATCGTGTAGGGCAGAAAGAACACCACGCGGAAGAACTGCCAGGCCGGCGTGCGTTGGTACACGAGGAAAGCCACCACCATGGGCAGCAGGATCCACGCCGGCAGAGTCAGCGCGGTCTTCAGGGCGTTCAGGAACGTCTGATGCACCATGGGGTCACTGAGCATCCGCGCGTAGTTGGCCAGGCCGACGTAGTGCGGCTCCGTGCCTGCCCAGGCGCGCAGGCTGTTGAAGATTCCGAAGCACAGGGGCCAGTACTTGAAGGCCAGGATCAGGATGATGCTCGGAACGGTGAACAGGGCTCCCCACAGATAGTCGCTGCGGCGTCGTGAGACCCTCAGGGTTCCCGCCTTCCGAACCAGGCGTACGGTCTTGTCTGACAGGATCACACCTCCGGATGAACGGGTGCACCCTTCCGATACCGGCAGGGTGCACCCTCGTTAGCTGCTACTTCAGCTTCTTGTCGCGCGACTGGTCTAGTCCATCCTGCAGCATCTTGGTCCATTCCTCGATGGTGATGTCGCCAGTTCCGTACTGCGCCCAGCCGCGGGCCAGCGCATCGATCTCGCGGGAACTCATCAACAGAACCACCTGGACCAAGTTGTTCGGGATGAGCTGCTGGATCTTGGCGAAGTTCGGCGAGGTGCCGGCAATGCTCCTGTCGAACTTCTTGTTAATCGGCTGACCACCGGCGTGCTTGAGGAACAGGTTCCCGCCCTCGGCGCTGGCCAGGAACTTGATGTACTCCCAGGCTTCCTTCTGATGCTTGCTCCACTTCGCAATGCCGTGCTGGAACCCCTGGAAGCCGCTGAACTTCTTCATCATGGGGTTGCCCGGATTGACGGCCGGCCACAGCATGACGCCGACCTTGTCCTGGCCCAGGGCGCCTTCGAACTGCTTCCAGTTGGCCACGTCGGAGATGATGCCGCCGATGAAAGCGGCCCCCCCGCTGGAGAAGAAGTCCAGCGCGTCAGGGATGCCCTGGATCGACTGCCAGCCCTCCTGGAACCACCCCTTGTCGGCCATCGAGGCGAAGAGCTTCAGACCGCTCTGCATCCGCGGATCGGTCCACGGGATCTTGCCGCGGCCGTACTCCAGGATATCCTGATCGCTCTTCCAGAAGTTCTTCTGGGTTTCCGGCCAGCTCCAGAGCAAGGGAACTTCCTGCGCGCCCGCCATGGCCATGGCGGCCTTGCCGATCTTCTTGACCGCCTCGCAGGCCCTGCCGAAGTCGTCCCAACTCCGCGGCGGGTTGTCTGCATCCAGTCCGGCCTCTTTGAAGATCTCTTTGTTGTAGTACATGACGTTGCCGTTGTAGCTCATCGGCAGCGACAGCAGCGGTCCCTGGGGATCCATGTAGCGGTACATCATGTTGTAGGCCAGCAGATCCTCGAAAACCTTGGGCTCGGACTTGAGCTTGTCGTTGAGGGGGACGTACGCGTCCGCCGTGTCGTAGAACCAAAACAGCTCGTTCATCATCACATCGGGCCCGCTCTTGGTGGCGATGATCGCCCCGTACTTCTGCTGGTAGGTGTCGTACGGGGTGGGCTCGTAGTCGATGCTCACGTTCGGGTGTTTCTTCTCGAACTCCTGGTTTATCACCACGAAGGCCTTCTCCACCTGCGCGTAGTTCATCACCTTCAGAGTGACCTTCTGCGCGAACCCTGCCAGGGCAGGCAGCATGATCAACACCAGGAGCACGCCCAGCACCAGGAAACCTTTCTTCTTCATCATCGATGCCTCCTTCCTTCCTTTCCGGTTCTATGATTTCGAATCCAATGCGGGTTGCGGATCCTCCTGTGCCGACTTCACCTCCCTTCCGGGCCGCTGGCCCCCCAAGTATTCCTCCCGCAGCGAACTGATCAGCGGCGACAGGGCGAGCAGGCCGCCCTCCGTGACCACGAACCCTTCCTCGATGCGGTTGGAACCCGCCACCGGATGGCCGAACAGGCTCACGTCGAAGTTGAAACCGACGCCGGCCGCGAAGGGTGCCTGCGTCTTCTCGTCCGGGTACGGAGACTCCGCCTCGGCCAGGCCGTTGCCGTGGATCGGCGGGTACAGGTCGTATGGTTCCAGTCCGTTGTCGCGGAAGTATTCCCGGATCTTGCGCACCACCTCCCCCTGCACCACCCCCGCCCGAATGCTCCTGACCCCCAGGTCCTCCGCCTTCACCAAATGATGGATGAACTCGGCCTGCTTGCCGTTCGGCTTGTGGTTGGCCACGAAAGGCCATTCGTCCGAGGCGATGTAGCCTTCATATTGCACGGCCAGAGCGTACATGATCATGTCGCCCTTTTCGATCACCTTCTGGGACGGACGGCCGACCACGGTGTTGGTCCGCTCGCCCGAGCAGAAGATCGAAAAGGCGACGTGCTCCGCGCCGGCCTCCCGGGCCGCCTTCTCACCGATCGCGGCCGCCTGGTTTTCCGTGAGGCCGACGATGTCTGCCTCCAGTACGGCCTTGTAGCCGGCGTCGCAAATCCGCCAGGCCTCTCTCAGCATCTGGATCTCGTTCGGCGACTTGACCAGGCGCAGCGCGTAGAGAACCGCGTCCCCGTTCTCCACGGTCGCCTCCGTGATCATGGACTTCAGCCGGTCGTACAGGACCACCGACATCGCGTCCAGGCCGCATATCTTGACCTTGATCTTCTTCTTGCCTCGCCGCAGCTCGGAAACCACCTCCCGTACGGTTGTAAACTTTATGTTCGTGAAATCCACTTCCTCCGGCACGTAGGACATGCCCACTTCGCGGACCAGGCGGATGTCGGGCCACGGGGACATCTCCCGGGCCAGGTGCTCGCACTCGGGAGAGGCCAGTAGGATGGGGTCCTGCTCGAGGCCTACGAAGAGCATTCCCCGCTCGAATATCGGCCAGTAGTTGGCGACATAGCGCAGGTTCTCCCTCCTGTACTCGTCCCCGTAGATAATGAAAATGTCCGTTCCCTCGCGGCTCATCACCTCACGGAGCCTCTGGACACGGGTCCGGTACTCCTGTTGCGGAAGCTTGGGCATGCTGCTCACCCCTCCTGTCTTCAATACTCGTACACCTTTTCCATGATCGCGTTGGCCTCGGCCACCGACCCCACGCCGGAATCGATCCAGTACATAACGTTTCGCGGCAGTGTCCCTTGTTCCAGCGAGGCGAGAAACGGCTGCTTGCGGCAGTTGAGCTGCAGGGGAATTTCGCCTGTCACGG
>MIBK01000115.1:9962-24081 GCA_001829505.1 Spirochaetes bacterium RBG_16_67_19
CGCTCGAAGCAGGGCACCTGCTTGGGGTCGTCGAGAATGCCGATGCCGACAAGGCCTTTGACGGTCACTGCCTCTTCGAGCAGGTGCAGGTGGCTGTTGTGCATGTGCAGCCAGCCCGCTCCGAAGTGGTCGACTATTTTCTGGAGGTGCGCTTTGCCCAGCCGACGAAAATCCTGCGGACTGCACTGGCCCCAGGCGTCGATGGACAGCCACACGCAATCGCCCGGCAGCCACTCCTCGTGCAGGTCGAAATACCCGCCGTCGAACTTCCGGATGTACTTGCGCTGCAGCTCGATCAGCCGGACGTTGACTTCATAGGCGAAGTCGAAGAGCTCCAGCAGCTCCCGGGGGTGATCGTATATCTCCAGGAAAATGCCCGAGCCGAACACGCTTTCGGCGAAATTGAGGCCGTCGCTGGTCTCGACGATCGACGTCGCGCATTGGCCTTCGGCAGCTTGCGCGAAGTGACGGGTCGACTCCTCTAGAAGCTTGACCCACGGGTTACCCGGATCGAAGCGGAGGGTTTTCACATCCTGGAGGCCGGTCAGGAAGGGCTTGCCGTAGGCCCCGCCCTCCCCGAAAACCACCTCCGCCCCGACGTAGGCTCCGAAGCCGTAGTCTCCGATGTTGGGCCGCGCCGTGGGCATAGCGTCATCCCGCAGGAACTCGCGCCGCTGGAAGTCGCGCAGAAACACATCGAACATCCTGTGGTAATCCGGGCAGACCCCGGGAGCCAGCGCCCGCTCCCACATCCTCATGGTCCCGGCCTCGTCAAGGTCGATCTTGGCCAGGATCTCGTCCGTCGCTTCTCTGTTCCAGAACCTGCGGTTGCGATCGATCACCTGCTCCAGGTTCTTCTTGTAGCGCACGGCAGGGCTATCCGGCGTGACCCATCATCCCGATGTAGGCCAGGTTGTCCTGGGTCACGTCCATCCGGCCGTACTGGACGATCACCTCGACGTCGCTGCGGAATCTCAGGGCGTACTGTTCGAGACGACTGATTTCCACCCCGCCGATCTCCCCCGGATGATCCATCCGGAAGCACTTGATTCGGCGGGCGGGCACGGCGAGCTTGATGCCCTCGATGGGCTCGCGGTCTTCGAAGTACACATCCATGAGGACCTGGGCAGGGCGGTCCTGGCAGTTGAGGATCATGATCGCTTCGTGTCCTTCGTACCCGGATTCGGCCGTCTTGGACTTGCGCGGCAGCCAGCCATCGGCGACGAACCAGAGCTTCGAGCCACCGGACAGGGGATCCATGCTTCCTCCAGGTTCGACGTCGAACTATTCCGGGAGAAAAAAAACCGCATCTCACGGTTTGACGTCCAACTGCAATGCAGGCTATCATGCCCCTGGGGGGCTGTCAAGTTAAATATGCACAGGAAACCCACCATCCGGGACATAGCCCGAGAAGCCGGCGTATCGGATACTGCCGTTTCCCTGTCGTTCCAGCACAACTCACGGGTGAGCGCCGTCACACGGGAGAGGATCCTGGCGATCGCCCGCCGCCTGAACTACTTCCCGAACCGCTCGGCGCGTAACCTCCGCCGCGGCAGCTCCCACACCATAGGCTTCGTGGTGATCGAAATCACCAACCCCTTTTACGCGCGGATGATTCGCAGCGCCGAAAGGATAGCCCACGGCCTGGGCTACGAGATCCTGTTCGCCGAAAGCCGCTGGGAGGCGCAGAAGGAAGTCCGCATCGTGTCGAACATGATCGAGAACCGGGTCGCGGGAATCCTGATGTGCTTCTGCGAAAACACCGCGGAGAGCCTGAACCTGATCCGCCAGAGCCTGTTGCCCCTGATCGCAGTGGACACCTGTCCGCCGCGATACAAGGGTTCGTACGTTACCAACGCCCTGGCCAGCGCAGGGGGCATGGCCGCCGAGCACCTCCTGGAGGCCGGTTGCCGGCATCCGGTCTTCTTCAACGCCAGCAGCGCCATGAGCGGATTCAGTTCCTTCCAGCTGCTGCTGAAGGGGTTCCGCAAGGGATTGCGGAGCAAAGGCCTGGAGCTCCGCAACTCGGCGGTCATCAACGCCGACTGGACGATCGAAGGAGGCAGCGCAGGGTTCGCCCGGCTGCTGGCCAGCGGGCAGCCCTTCGACGGCATCTTCTGCGTGAACGATCTGTGCGCTCTCGGGGTGATCGACGCCGCCGAGCAGACCGGCCGCCGGGCCGGAAAGGACTTTGCGATCATGGGCATCGACAACCTGGAAATCGGCAGTATTTCCCGGATTTCGCTCACATCTATCGACCAGCCCTACGACCGCATCATCGAACTGGCCACTCAGTCGCTGATCGAAAGTATCCAGAACAACCGACCCTGTGCCGTGCACAAGAGGCTCAAGCCCACCCTGATCGTGCGGGAGAGCAGCAAGCTCGGGTGATCCCCCGGATCATGTGCTCGGCCGCGGGGGCCTCGACTTGCGGCCCCGTCCCCAGTCCTACCCCAGTTTCAGCAGCTTGCGCGCGGTCTCCCCGAAGATGAGCTTGCGCTGCTCCCCGCCGGCTCCCGTCTGGCGCATGAGCGCGCCCATGCGGGCGATGTGCTCGGCCTGCGGCAGGCAGTTGTCGCTGCCCCATAGCACGCGGGCGAAATCGATCGGTATGCAGTTATGCCCGCCGATGGCGTTGAAAACCAGGGCGATCCCGTCGGTCCAGGGCCCGGAGCCCGAGATGTCCAGGTAGACATTGGTGTTGGCGTGGGCCACGCTCCAGGCCTCCAGGAAGTGCGGGTAGCCGCTGTGGGCGAACACCCAGTTGATGCCCGGGAACAAGCGCGCCAGCTGGTCGAAGTTCATGGGGTGGGCGAAGCGCGAGTCGGTGGCCCTGCGCACCTTGGGGTCCTTGCTCACGATCTGGATGTTGGTCTGTCCCGTATGCGCGAGGATCGGCACGCCGCGCCGCTCGATCTCTTCATATAATGGATAGTAGGCTTCCGTGTTGGGCTGGAAACCGGCCGGTGGAAACAGCTTCACCGCCCGGAAGCCCTGGTCCAGGTATCGCCGCAGCGTATCCATGGCGCCGGCCTCGCGCGGGTCCAGGTACACGTTGCCCAGCAGGCGGTCGGAGTGGGCCTTGACTGCCTTGGCCACCCGCTCATTGGGCGCGAAGCCGCACTTCTTGTACTCCCACCAGGCGTCGGTCGGGCCGCCCATGAGCAATGTCCGGTCGACCGCGGACTGGTCCATGTCCGCCAGAAGTTCGTGGAGAGCGGAATCCGTATCCGCCAGATGGTAGTGGAAATCGATCAGCATATCGTTCCTCCTTCAACAGCGGCCATCAGGGCCTCACCATTCCAGCGGCCCCGCGCCGGCCGAGGGTTCGGTCACGTGGATGGCGGCCTCGATCCCGGTGGCTTCCCGGTATTGCCGGCCCACGTGCCGGGAAAACTCTTCCACGCGCGCCGCCTGCACGTAGGCCAGCATGCAGCCGCCGAACCCACCCCCGGACTGCCGGGCGGCGACCACGCCGGGACCGCCCATCATGGCTTCGTACATCCGCTCCATGGCCGGCACGGTCTTCTCGTACAGGTCCCGCTCCCCGAAGAAGGAGCCCTCGCACAGCCGGCGCATGGCCGCCCGGTCGTCTCGCACCAGCGCGGCCATAAAGGCCACCACCCGCTGGTTCTCCTCGAAAATGAACTGGCAGCGCTTGCGCAGGGTTTCTGGCAGCGCCTCCTGCAGGCGCTCGAAGAGCGGCGTGTTCACGTCGCGCAGCGTGCGGATGGAGGGGTCCTGAGCCTGCAACAGGCGGGTGCCCTCCTCGCATTCCTGCCTCCGTTTGGCGTACTCCGACCCGGCCAAGGTGCGCGGATAGTTGGTGTCGCAGATCACCACGCGGATGTCCGCCGGGATGCGCACCTCCACGTGGGTCAGACTGCGGCAGTCCAGGAGCAGCGCGGTCCCCGCCAGGCCAAAGCAGGCGGAGTAGTGGTCCAGGATGCCGCAGTTCACCCCCGCGTCCTGGTTCTCGGCCTGCTGGCAGGCCAGCGCGGTCTGCTTGGGGTCCAGGCGGAAGCCGCCGGCCGCCTGGTGCATATGGCAGACCGAGACCAGCAGCGAGGCCGAGGAGCTCAGGCCCCCGCCGATGGGCACGGTGGAGTGGGCCACGGCCTCCACGCCCCGCAGGGCGTGGCCCTGCAGGCCCAGCACCCGGGAAACCCCGCTCACGTAGCGGTCCCAGCTGGCCGCGGGCGTGGCGGGCTCCTCGCCCAGCCGGTAGTCCAGGGACTCCCCGACGTTCATCGAGTGCAGAGCCACCCGGCCGGAGGCCGACACCCGCCAGGCGATCCAGGTGTCCAGGTGGATGGCCATGGTCATCACGTAGCCCAGGTTGTCGTCGGTGTCGGTGCCCAGCAGCTCCGCCCGCCCCGGGGCGCGCACCCAGCCGGCCGGTTCCCCGCCGTACAGGGAGCGGAACTTCTCGAGGATCCCCTTCTTTCGCTCCGCACCAGGGTTCATCGGCCCAGCTCTCTCACGCAGTCGGCCATGTAGTCGATGGCCTCCTCGGTGAGCCGGGGGTGGATCGGCAGGGACAGGAAGCGCTCGTGGGCCTTCTCCGCCACGGGACACTCCCCTTCCTTGTGGCCCTGTGCCCGGTAGGGCTCGGCTAGATGGATGGGCATGTAGTGGTTCCAGGCCTTGATGCCCTTGTGCACGTACAGCTCCCACATGAAGTCCGCTTTCTTCCGCGGGTGTTCGTCGGCGAGCTGCAGGACGTAGAAGTGGAACACGTGCTTGCCCTTCGGGTCCACCCAAGGCAGCAGGATCCCGGGCGCGCCCCGCAGCCTCTCGGTCAGGCGCGCGGCCAGCCGGATGCGCCGAGTGTTGAAGCCGTCCAGCTTCTTCAGCTGTTCGCTGCCCACCGCCGCCTGGGCGTCGATCATCCGGAAGTTGTAGCCGATGTCGTCGAACTGCAGGCGCCAATATTCCTTGCCCATCGGGTATTTCGCCTCGTCGATGGGCAGATACTTGTCGCTGCCGCCGTAGGTGCGGCAGCACAGGGAGCGGTAGGACAGCACCCTCTCGAACAGCTCCCGGCTGTCGGTGGTCACCAGGCCGCCCTCCCCCAGGGTGCACATGTTCTTCTGCTGGTGGAAGCTGAACACCCCCAGGTCGCCCAGGGCCCCTGCCTTGCGCCCCAGGTACTCCGCCCCCGGCGTGTGGGCGCAATCCTCGATCACCGCCACCCCGTGCTTCCGGGCGATCGCCATGATGCGGTCCATCGCCGCGCATTGCCCAGCCAGGTGCACGGGCACGATGGCCTTGGTGCGCGGGCTGATCAGCGCCTCCAGCCTGTCCGGGTCCAGGTTCAGGGTGCGCGGGTCCACGTCGCAGAACACCAGTCTGGCCCCCAGGACCGAGAAGGCGCTGGCCGTGGCGATCCAGCTGATGGGCGTGGTGATCACCTCGCTGCCCGCTCCCACCTCCGCGGCGATCCCCGCCAGGGTCAGGCCCGTGGTGGCCGAGGTGCAGGACAGCGCGTAGCGTACCCCGCAGTAGGCGGCGAAGGCCTGCTCGAACTGCTTCACCTTCTTGCCGCACGACGGGGCGCCGGCCCGCAGGACCTCCAGCAGGGCGGCTTCCTCCTCGGGCCCGTAGATGCTGCCGTGCGAGATTTCCAGCTCGAACTTGATCTTTGGTTTTTCCATTTTCCTGCCTTCCTACCTACCGCAATCTTGCTGCAACCTTTCCTGGATGGCCCGCCGGATGGACGCCTCGGCGCTCAGGAGAGGCGTCTTCAGCAGGGCACGGGCCTTGTCCACGCGGATGATGCCGTTCTTGTGACGGGCAGCCCGGCCGGAGGCGGGAGCGCCGCCCGCCTGGGCAAGGATGCGGGCGCCGGGATATCCCAGCAGCTCGGCGGCCCGGCGCGTGAGGGAGGCCCGGTCGATGCTGTCCGTGCTGCCGATGTGCAGGACCCCGGCGTAGCGCAGGCCGAGCAGCTCCAGTACGCACTCCGAGAGGGTGAGCACGTCCACCGGAGTGCGGATCTCGTCGGCCGGAGCGGCGACCTCCTGCCCGGCCTTCAGTTTGGCCTCCAGCGCCGCGAAGAAGGAGTTGCCCTCGGTCACGGGGAAACCCAGGACCAGCGAGAGGCGCACGATCCCGGCCCGCGGGTCCGCCTGCCGCACGGCCTGCTCCCCCTCGACCTTGGTGCGGCCGTAGAAGTTCACCGGAGCGGGCGGGTCCTCCTCCGCGTAGCCGGCGGCGGTTCCGGCGAACACCGCGTCGCTGGAGAAATACAGGCAGTAGGCGCCGGCGGCGGCGCTGGCGGCGGCGATCGTGCGCGCCGCCTCCACGTTCACCGCCCGGGCCTGCTCCCGCTCCTTCTCGACCCGGTCGATGTCGGCCACGGCGGCCAGGTCCACCACGGCCCGCGGCGCGAGATCGGTCAGCAAGCCGCGCACCGCCGCCTCCTCCCGGACATCCAGCAGGTGCCAGCGCGCGCCGGGCAGGCCCCCGGGGAACCGGACCCTCTCGGCGACGTGCACCTCCCAACCGTGATGCAGGGCCACCGTGGCCAGGTTTCCGCCCACGAAACCGCCTCCCCCGAAAACGAGCAGTTTCTCGCCCATTCTTCCAGCCTCCGCCGCGACTATAGCCCATCCGGGGGCGGCTGCGCATCAGTCACGCTCTGCCGGTCCTCGGCCCGAAGGCGGACCGCCTTCGGGCAGCACCAGGCCGCGGGCCTCGCGACGGAAGAAAGCCTTGCATTCCTTCCAGTCGAATGGCTCCAGCATCCGCGGCGACGGCTCCGCCTCGGCCTCTTCGAACCAGGTCAGGCTCTGCAGCACCTGGTAGAGGTTCACCCGGCCCGATCCGTACTTCTTCGGCAGAAGGCCGAGATGCTCCGCCAGGCTGCCACCCCTGCGCAACAGGCAATAAAGGTCCACGAAATCCTTGCGACTGCCCCGGTTCAGGACCGCCACGAGCTTCATCAGCGCGATGTCCCTGGCGTCTGCCAGCCGGAAGAAGCTGAAGGTCTCGGCCGCGAACAGGAAGGGATCCGGAATCTGGAAGAAGGAGAGCTTGATTCCGCGCAGCAGAACCGTCAGGGTCCCTGCCTCTTCCTGCAGCACCTCGCATCCGCCCAGCTTGCTCAGCGAGGTGAAGAGGCCCTGCCGGGAAAAGCGCGCCTGCTTAAAGAAGTCGAAGTCGTCGGAGAGTCGATGACCCAGACGCAGTGCCAATCCAGTCCCGCCGGCCAGAGTCCAGCCCCGCAGCGACGCGGGAGTGTCTCGCTCTATGTCCGCCAGCAGACTTCGGCTTCCCTGCGGCAGCACGCGCCGGAACAAACCAACCCCTCCAGTCCGATCATAGACTCCCAGAAAGAATGAGTTTTGCGCGATCCGAAGCGGATCGAGCACGCCTCCCGAAGGATCCCGGACCTGCCCACAAGCCTTACCAGGAGCTGAACATCCGCCAGATCGCCGAACTCCAGCACGCGCCGGATCACCCAGCGCGGGTGCCGTCGAAGGTCGGCCTCCCCCAGAGGCGTGTCCCAGAACAGCCGGCCCAGGCGTCTCCTCGCCGAGCGCCAGGAGACCGCGGGGCTTGCCGGCCTCACGGCCTGCAGCTCGACCTTCAAGCGGCATCCCAGCGCGGACGCCAGCTTTTCCAGGGTGTAGAGCTGGAAACGGTGCCATCCGGACTCGTAGCGCGCGATCGTTGCCGGGGAAGTCCGCACGATGCGGGCCAGTTGGGACAGGCTCAGCCCCAGCTGCCGGCGGCGCCTCCTGATTCGCGACGAGAGGCTGCTCACCCCTTTATCATAAATGATAAAGGGGCGCGGGTCCATCCCCGCCCAGGCCTCCTACCGGTAGCCAAACTGTTTCTCCACTTCGGCGATGGACTCCTCGATCAGGTCCAGGCCCAGCCCGGCGTACTTTTCATCCATGATCAGGGGCGGGGACATGCGCAGGATGTGCCCGGCGGGGATCCAGGCCAGGCCCTTGCGGAAGGCCTTCTGGTAGACCAGCTGGCCCGCCTCCTCGAAGGGCTCCTTGCCGGCCTTGTCCTTGACCAGCTCGATGCCCAGCAGGAAGCCCTTGCCTTTCACGTCGCCCACGATCGGGTGGGCCTGCTTCATGGCTTGCAGGCGCTTCGCGAAATACCCGCCCACCCGGCGCACGTTCTCCAGCAGCTCCTCTTCTTCAATGACTTCCAAAGAGGCCAGGGCCGCGGCGCAGGCCATGGGGTTGCCGCCGTAGCTGGAGGAGGCGGAGATCTTTTCCAGGGCCCCGGCGTTCTCCTCGCTCACCACCATGGCGGTGACCGGGAAGCCGTTGCCGAAGGACTTGCCGAAGGTGACGACGTCGGGAAGCACATTCCAGTGGCTCAGGCACAGCCACTCCCCCGTGCGGCCCATGCCGGTGAGCACCTCGTCGGCGTACAGCAGGATCTTCCGCTGGTCGCAGAAGGCCCGCAGCTTGGGGAAGAAATCCTCCGGCGGGAAGATGGAGCCGCCCCAGCCCTGGGCCGGTTCCAGCACGAAGGCGGCCACGTTGCCCGCCGTGCCCTCCCGGATGAACGCGTCGTAGAAGCGCAGGTAGGCGTCCGTGTCGATCGTGCCGTCGGGCTTGGCGAAGGTCGGGCGGTAGGGGTCCGGGCGCGGGACCATGTAGAACCCCGGGGCCCGCGTCGGGCCGTAGGCCAGCACGTCCCCGCGGGACATCTGGGCGCAGCTCACCGCGGCCATGGTCTTGCCGTGGAAGTCGCGGAAGCAGGACAGGAACTCGTGTCTGCCCGTAATGGCCCGCGCCGCGCGGAGGGCCGCCTCCACCGCGGCGGTGCCGTCGGAGTAGAACTGGATGGCGTGCAGCCTGCCCGGCAGGATGGCGGCCATCTTCGACAAGAGCTCATCCTTCACCGGGGTGGTGAAGTCGTGGCAGTTCATCAGTCTTTTCGCCCAGTGGGCCACGGCCTCGGAGATCTTGGGGTGGGCGTGCCCCAGGGAGGTCACGTAGATCCCGGAGGAGAAGTCCAGGTAGCGGTTGCCGTCCACGTCGGTCAGGGTGATGCCGTGTCCCTGCTCGAAGCACACGGGGAACAACTTCACCTGGCTGGACAGACCGTGAAAGTAGCGGCAGGCGCTGGCGTGCATCGTCCTGGACTTGGGCCCGGGCGGCTCCACCACGATGCGGGGGATGTCCCGGGCGCTTGCTTTCCACCAATCCTTGGCCATGTAGCCCTCCTTTGTTTACGAAGTGACGATCCGGATCCCCCGGCGGCGGTAGCGCTCGCGTACCGCACGCGGCAGGCCGCCGTCGGTTATCAGCACCTGAAACAACGACAATGGGGCGAAACGGACATAGGAGTCGCGCTCGATCTTGGAGGAGTCGCAAAGCAAAAACACCCTGCCGGCGTTCTCCGCCATCCGCCGGGTCACCCCCGCCTCCTGCTCGTCGTAGGAGCTCAGTCCCCCGGCCAGCGACAGGCCATCCACCCCGATGAAGGCCTTGTCCGCATGGTATTCCAGAATGGCCCGCTCGGCGGCGGCGCCGTACACCGCCTGGCGCTCCCCCACCACCTCTCCCCCGATCAGGCTGACCCGCACGCCCGGTGAGTGCAGCAGCTCCGCGACCACGGGCAGCGAGGTGGTGATGACCCGCAGCCCTTTGCGCCGCCGCAGGTGGGCAGCCAGGCTGAAAGGCGTGGTCCCGCAGTCCACGAACAGGATTTCCCCATCCTCCACGAATCCGGCGGCCGCCCGGCCGATAGCCCGCTTCTGCTCGCCGGCCCGTTGCAGACGCCGGTTGAAGCTGAAGAGGCTCTCGACGGCCTGGCCCTTCATGGCCCCGCCGTGCGTGCGCAGGAGGTAGCCCTGCTCCTCCAGCACAGCGAGGTCGCGCCGCACGGTCATGGGCGACACCTCCAGGCGTTCGGCCAGCTCGCGCACCGGCACGAAGTCCCGGCGGGATAGGGTCCTGAGGATATGCTGGAACCTCTGCTCGCGGGGCACTTGCAGTCGCCTTCGGTTTTGTTGCAATCGATCATAAACGAACAAGAAGACGGCCGTCAAGCGCAGGGCCCGCGCAGCCGCAGGCCCGGTTCCCAGCTCACCCGCCGCTCTGGCCCTCGGCCAGATCCTGGTAGATCGCGGCGAAGCGGCCCTGGTGCTGCCGGAAGACCTCCGCCAGGGAGGGATCGAAGTGGGAACCCGCCCCCTGCAGGATCTTTTCGGCAGCCTGTTCGTGGGGAAAGGGCGCCTTGTAAGGACGGCGCATGCGCAAGGCGTCATAGACATCGGCCACGGCCACGATGCGGGCGGCCAGGGGGATCTGCTCGCCGGCCAGGCCATGCGGGTAGCCGCTGCCGTCCCAGCGCTCGTGATGGCGCAGGGCGATGTCCCGGGCCATCGGGTCGGGGTAGGAAGCCAGGATGTAAGCCCCGTTGATGGTGTGAGCCTTCATCAGCTCCCGCTGCCAATCCTCCAGCGGACCTTCCTTGTTCAGGATGTCGTCGGGCGTGCCGATCTTGCCCACATCGTGCATTGCCGCCAGGAAGGCGATGTTCTGGAGGAACTCCGCGTCCACCTGCGGGTAGGCCGGCAGACCGGCCAGCTGCTGAGCCAACAGGCTGCCGTAGCGGTTGACCCGCTCGATGTGGTAGCCGGTGTCGTTGTCCTTCAGGCGGGCGGCTTGCAAAAGGCTTTCATAGGTGCCCCGCAGCATGCGGCGGTATTCGTCGGAAAAGTCGTGGAAGTGGGCCTGGAAGCCGGCGGGGGACCCCTCCGCCGCCGGCTCCAGCGGCGTCGCGAGAGGCGGCTGGCCGCCCCCGAAAAGCGGCACAATAAGCACGGTGCTGATCACCGGCAGCCGGCTGGGTACCTTGATCTCCAGCCGGGCGTACCAGCTCAGGTTCCCGGCGGGCAGTCGCTGTAGCCGCAGCAGCTCACCCCGGCGCTCCTGGGTCAGGCTACCGGCCAGGTGGGCCAACAGGGACCTGCCTTCCGCCCCCTCCCCGAAGCTGGAACGATAGGCTTCGTTCACCCAGCGGATGCGCAGCGACAGGTCCAGCAGCATGGCGGGGGCCTTGCTCAGGCGAAGCGCCCTGCGCACGTTCTGCACGCAGGCCTGCTCCCAGAAGGCGTCGTATTCCTGCTCCGCCTCCGGCGGAAGCTCTTCCAGCTCCGCTGGCTCCTCGCGGTCGGGCGCGGGCACGGGCCTTCGTCTCCCTCAATCCCGCACGTCCAGGATGGGTTTGATGCCCAGCAGGGCGCAAAGATTCCTCAGCTCCTCCACGCAGTCCCCGGGCACCGCGGCAAAATGCTGGGACTGCACGTGGTCCAGGATCCGCCGCACCGGCACGTCGGTGTAGAACTTCACGCTCGGCCAGGAGGGCAGCGGCACGCCCATCTCCACCCACTGCGGGGGCTTCCTGCCCTCCCCGCTCACGATGTGCATCCGGTAGCCCTCGTCGTCCTCGGCCAGACAGGCCAGGGTCAGGCGCCCCAGCTTCAGGCGCGAGCAGTGGGCGATGCCGCCCAGCAGCACGGTGGAGACGTTCTTGATCTGCGGCCGGCCCTCGATGAAGGCGTCGGGGATGTAACCGTCCTCGCCCAGCAGGATCCACTCCGGATGGTGGTCGTAGTGCTCCAGGAACATCGGCTCCTGGCCGGTCAGCCACTTCAGCATCAGCTCGGCCACCAGGTTGCCCACGTCGTTCTCGTCCACGTAGGGGATGCCGGCGGAGGCCACCAGTGCGGAGGGCACCGCGTGGGTCAGGCCCAGCTCCGCGTCCACCCCGTCCACGCACTTGTAGGAGAAGCCGCTGAAGTTCTTCTCCCGGCAGACCTGCACGGTGGCCAGGTACATGCGGAACACCCGCTCCAGCACCTCCTCCTGGGGCCTGCCCAGGGGGTATTCCCAGGAGGAGGTGACGCGCTGGATCTCCTTCTTCACTTCCCCGGCCTCCAGGGCCTCCATGCGGCGCAGCAGCTGCAGCATATCCAGGCTCTCCACCTCCAGCCCGATCCTGTCCCGCAGCTTCACCGTGGAGAAGTCCGTGGTGTAGAGGCCCATGTCGTTGAAGCCGATCATGCCCACCCTGCCGCGGCGTAAGAGGCGCTCGGTGCGGGCGGCGCGAGCGAAGCACAGGATGCCCTGCACGTCCAGGGGCGAGTCCGGGGCGTTGAACAGGTGCTTGAAGCGGAAGCGCATGCGCTCCAGGGGATAGCGGATGGCGGTCACCCCGGCGCCCGCGGCCGGGCAGATCAGGGTGTCCCCTTCGCTGAAGCCGCCCATGGAGTACAGCAGGATCGGCCGGTCGCGGAAGGCCATCAGCACCCGCATCACCCCGCGCACATCGATCCAGTTCACGATGTTGGCGATCAGGAAGTCCCAGTCCCCGGCCTTCAGCTCGGCGATGGCCCGCTCCGGCTCCCGGCCCTCGCCGCTGACCGGGTCGGTGCGATGAAGCTCGATACCCGCCGCCTCCAGCTGGTTCTCCGCCCGGGCGCTGATCGCTTTCAGATTTTCCGGCTTGTAGTACTGGGTGCCGAAGCTCACGTACCCGGCCTTCAGCTTCTCCATGCTCAGGCTCCTCCTGCTTGACTCGAGAATTCGCGGAACACCGGCTTCAGGGCCCGGTACAGCCGCCCGTACAGGGCGTACTGCCGGTCGTAGACCTTCCGGTGGCGCGCCTCGGGCTGGAAGCGCCTGCCCAGGCGCACCATGCCGCGCGCGGCCTCCGCCAGGTTCGGGAAATCGCCCACGGCCACGGCGGCCAGCAGCGCGCCGCCCAGCCCCGTGGTTTCCTCCTCCTGCATGCGCACCATGGGCAGGTCGCAGATGTCGGCCTTGATCTGCAGCCATAGATCCGAGCGGGCCGCCCCGCCCATCGAGCGCACCTCGCGGATGGGGATGCCCGCCTCCAGGATCAGGCCCAGGATGCGCCGCAGCATGAAGCCCACCCCTTCCTGGATGCCCCGGGCGAAGTGGGCCCTGCCGTGCTTCAGGGTCAGGCCGTACCACACCCCCCGGGCGTACATGTCGTTCTCCGGGGTGTAGGCCCCGGCGAAGAACGGCAGCAGAACCAGGCCGTCGCAGCCGGCCGGCGCCCCGGCGGCCAGAGCGTTGAGGGCCTCGTAGGCCCGTTCCGGGTTCTCGGCCTGCCGCATTTCCTCCTGGGCGAACTGGTCGCGGAACCACTTGTAGATGATCGCCGAGGTCTGGGCGTAGGGCAGGATCAGGAACTTGCCGCTCAGGGCATGGGGCTGGAAGGGAAGGTGGTTGGCCAGGATCGGCTCCACCGAGTCGGCGGTCACTCCGATGGCCATGGCTGTGCCGGTGGTTTCGGTCACGATGCCGGCGGCCAGGTTGCCGGCCCCGATGCTGCTCAAGGTCTGGTCCATGGCCCCCTTGACCACGACGGTGTCGCGGGAAAGGCCCAGCTCGTCGGCCAGCTCCGGCTTGAGCCGGCCCGCCACGCTGCCCACCTCCACGATTTCCGGCAGCAGGCCCGTCACGCCGGCCCAGCCGGCGGTCTTGTCCCAGTACCTGCGGGTCTGGATGTCCAGGAAGCCGCTGGAGTGCAGGAGGGTCGGCGTGGAGCAGGAGCGCCCCGTGAGCCGGTAGACGATGTAGTCCTCCAGCAGCAGGATTTTGGAGGTCCGGGCGAAGCTCTCCGGCTCGTGAGCCTTCACCCAGAGCACTTTCAAAAGGCTCCAGGTCGGCTCGATGTCGGTGCAGCCCGTGTGCCGGTAGAACTCCTCGGGGTCCAGCCGGGCTTTCAGCTCCTCCACCTGGGCCCGGGCCCGGTTGTCCAGCCAGACAATGGCCGGACGCACCGGCCGCTCCCGAGCATCCAGGAACACAATGGTCTCCCCCTGGCTGGAGCCACAGATGCTGCGGACCTCCCGCGGGTTCACGCCCGCCGCCTGCAGGGTTTCCCGAAACCCCGACAGCACCGCCGCCCAGTAAGCCTCGGGGTCCGCCTCGACCCAGTCCGCCTGGGGCGTGGCCAGGACGTAGCCCCGGATGGATTTGGCCCTCGGCCGGCCCTCCCGATCGAACAGCGCCGTCTTTACCGAGGTGGTGCCCACGTCGAAGGTGAGGTACATGGCGGGCACAGCCTACAATGGGGCCCATAAAAGGGCAAGTGACGGCTG